>JANPAZ010000116.1:0-10040 GCA_031430225.1 Rhodoferax sp.
CATTGCCCGCTGCCGCGACATATTGCCGGGCGTTCGGGTCCACCAGGTTGGCATTCGGACCAAAGTCGCCGCGGTTCAATTGAAAAAGCGTGATCTCCTGAAGTGTCGGGCGGCTTTCAAGAAAGCTTTTGGGCAAGTCCAAAAGTTCGCAAACCCGGTCGTTAAAGGTGCTGACCCTGCCATCCTCGCCCAGCATGAAGATGCCTTGGCTGATGCTGCCCAGGGTGGTTTGCAGCAGGCGGGTTTTCTCTTCTAGCTGGCTGACGATCGCCCGCACACCGGCATTGGGGGTATCACTGACTTGGGGGTCAGTGGAGATCAGTGGGTTGCGGGTCTTGTCCATGAAAGGGGCTAAGGAGATGCTGGGCAGGTCGGGTTGAGGGACAAATCAAGTTAATACGACTCGAATTTAACCCAAGTTGGGTGTCTACCGGACAATACCCGCATGACCGATCTCACTTCCCACGCCCTGCTGGATGTCAGGGCCTTGAGCAAGCGCTACGGCGAAACCACCGTGGTGGACGGTGTGTCGTTTGCCATCGCACCGGGGGAATGTCTGGGTGTCATTGGCCCCAATGGCGCTGGCAAGACCACAACGATCCGGATGTGCCTGGGCCTGACGGTGCCGGATTCGGGCAGCATCACATTTCATCCCGCGGGTACTGAATTGGGCCTGCAGATGCCTGCCGACGCCCTCACCATCAAGGCGCGGCTCGGTGTGGTGGGGCAGTCGGACACGCTGGATCCCGACTTTTCCTGCGCAGAAAACCTGCTGGTCTATGGCCGCTACTTCGGTCTGAAAGATGCAGACATTCGCGCGCGAATCCCCAAACTGCTGGAATTTGCCGCGCTCACGCACAAGGCGGACGCCAAACCGGGTGAATTGTCAGGCGGCATGCGCAGGCGTTTAAGCCTGGCGCGCGCGCTGGTGAACGACCCGCAACTTCTGATGCTCGACGAGCCCACCACCGGCCTGGACCCGCAAGCACGCCACCTGATGTGGGAGCGACTGCAGATGCTGCTCAGTGAGGGCAAGTCCATTTTGCTCACCACACACTTCATGGACGAGGCCGAGCGCTTGTGTTCACGCCTGCTGCTGCTGGACCATGGCAAAAAGATCACCGAGGGCACGCCGCGCGACCTGATTGCGCAGCACCTGGAGCCTGACGTGGTCGAGGTCTACGGCACCGGCGCCCTGACCTTGATGGACTCGCCTCTCAAGGGACTTGCCGCTCGCGTGGAGGTTAGCGGTGAGACCGTGTTTTTCTACACGCAGGACGCCACACCGCTGCTGGCCGCGCTGGCACAGCAGCCGCAATTGCGCACGCTGCACCGGCCTGCCAACCTTGAGGACCTTTTCCTCAAGCTCACAGGTCGCCAGATCAGGGAGGATGCATGACCCCCACGCTCCACCGTTACACGGGTCGCTGCCCCCCGAGGGCGCGCATTTTTCCTTGGGGCGGCCCGGCGGAAAAACTCATATGACAAACATTCAGTCTTCTATCTGGTCCGTCCCCCAACTCTCCATGCGCTGGTGGCCGGTGTTTCTGCGCAACCTGCTGGTGTGGCGCAAGCTGGCCATTCCCAGCCTGGTGGGTAATATCGCCGAGCCTTTGATGTGGCTGGTGGCCTTTGGCTACGGCATGGGGGCACTGGTGGGGCAGGTGACGGTCGACGCCGGTGGCGGCGCGGCGGCCGTCAAGGTGCCCTACATCCTGTTCCTGGCCAGTGGCTCGATCTGCATGAGCGCGATGAATGCGGCGTCCTTTGAAGCGCTGTACTCGGCGTTCTCGCGCATGCACGTGCAAAAAACCTGGGACGGCATCATGAACGCGCCGGTGAGCCTGGACAACATCGTACTGGCCGAAATGCTGTGGGCTGCGTTCAAGTCACTGTTCACGGTGACGGCCATTCTGGGTGTGATGCTGGCGCTACAAATCAGCCATTCGCCCAAATTGCTGCTGGCCTGGCCGGTGTTGCTAGGGGTCGGTATCACCTTCAGCTGCATTGCGCTGATCTTCAACGCTCTGGCCAAGGGCTACGATTTTTTCACCTACTACTTCACGCTGTTTCTCACGCCCATGATGTTTCTCAGCGGCATATTCTTCCCGCGTGAGCAGTTGCCGCCCGTGGTGCGGGCCATTTCAGACTGGCTGCCGCTGACCAATGCGGTCGAACTGGTGCGCCCGCTGTTCATGGACCAGTGGCCCGCACACCCGCTCAAGCATTTGCTGGTGTTGGCTGCGTTTGCCGTGGGTGGCTTCTGGCTGGCGCTGGGGCTGACGCGAAAGCGGTTTGCGGGGTAGTTTGCAGAAGCCTGCAGATTGCTGCTAAATACATAGCAAACTATCGAATGACCATGTGGGCCATTGATCGATTTCGCTTAAATTTTTCTCTCAAGACTGCCTGGCGGCTTCCTTGATCATGTCTGCGGCCTTCTCGGCAATCATGATGACTGGCGCATTGGTATTGCCACCGATCACGCGCGGCATGATGGAGGCATCCACCACGCGCAGGCCGGTCAGGCCGTGCACACGCAGCTTGGCATCCACCACATCCATCGGCCCATTGCCCATGCGGCATGAGCCGACCGGGTGGTAGACCGTGTCGGCCTTCTCGCGGATGAATTGCTCGATCTGCAGGTCGGTCTGCGCGTCGCGAGACGCCGCCAGCTCTTTGGCGCCAAAGGCTGCAAGTGCGGGTTGGCCGAGAATATTTCGCACTATTTTGAAGCCGCGAATCATGCGGTCCATGTCGTCACGTTCACCTAGAAAGTTCGGGTCAATCACGGGAGCCGCCAGCGGATCTTTGCTGGCCAGTTTGACGCTGCCACGGCTCAAGGGACGCAACAGACACACGTGGCATGAGTAGCCATGTCCAAAAATGGTTTTGCGCCCATGGTCCAGCAACTTGGCAATCACGAAGTGCAGTTGCAGATCAGGCACCGCTTCGCCGGGTTGACTCTTCAGGAAACCACCCGCCTCGGCATAGTTGGTGGTGAGCATGCCGGTGCGTTGGCTTCGCCACTCGAAAATGCCCTTGATGGCCCGCACCAGCCCACTCAGGGAAATGCCAAACAGGTCTTTGAGTTTCGGGGCATCCGCCACGATCACCACGTCCGGGTGGTCATGCAGATTCTGGCCCACACCTGGCAGGTTGTGCAGGGCTGCAATACCATTCTCGAGGAGGTGGGCCTTCGGGCCAATACCGGACAACATCAGGATCTGTGGTGACTGCAATGCGCCAGCGCACAGCAGCACCTCCCTTGCGCACTTGAGTTGCTTCACCTCGCCGCCCTGCTGGTATTCAACCCCCACAGCGCGCTTGCCCTCCATCAGGATGCGGGTGGTGTGCGCACCGGTTTCCACGTGCAGGTTGGGGCGCGACAAGTTGGGCGTCAGGTAACCTTTGGCCGCGCTATGGCGCTCGCCATTTTTGTGGGTGACCTGGTACATGCCCACACCTTCCTGGTCTGCGCCGTTGAAGTCTTTGTTCTCAGCAAACCCGGCTTGCTTGCCCGCTTCAACAAAGACCGGGCCAAACCGGTTGGGGCTGGTGAGGTCTTTCACGTTCAGCGGCCCACCCGTGCCATGGAAGGCATTGCCACCGCTTTCGTTGTGCTCGGCGCGTTTGAAATACGGAAGCACCTCGTCAAAAGACCAGCCCGCATTGCCTTCAGCGGCCCAGTGGTCATAGTCGGCGCGGTGGCCGCGTATGTAGACCATGGCATTGACCGAGCTGGAGCCGCCCAGAACCCGGCCACGTGGCTGGTAGCCCTTGCGGCCATTCAGACCGGGCTGGGGCGCGGTCTCGAATCGCCAATTGATATCGGCCCCCGACTTGGACATCAACGCCAGTCCGGCGGGGCAATGAATCAGCACGTGGGTGTCGACCGGGCCCGCTTCCAGCAACGCCACCTGGACCGATGGGTCTTCCGTCAGTCTTGCAGCCAGTACGCAGCCGGCCGAGCCGCCACCAATGATGATGTAGTCAAGCATGTTCTTCAGTTTCCGCAAATGAAAAGTTCAACGATGATGGGATCAGACCTTCAGCCCACGAGCTCGCTGAAGATAGACTACAAATCCCTTGCGTTTCTAAGGAGCCCACTTTAATGAATACTCTGGTAAACCCTGAGGCCCATGCCGATGGCGGTATCGTCTGCGAGGTTCGCGGCGCCGTGCTTTTGATCGGTATCAACAGACCCGCAAAAAGAAATGGATTCACGCCCAAAATGATGGATGAACTCGGTCGGGCCTATACCCGGCTGGACGATGAGCCGGCGCTGCGCGTGGGTGTGTTGCACGCTTTTGGCGATCATTTCACGGCCGGGCTGGATCTGCCCACCATTGCGCCGCTGATGCGTGCAGGCAAGAAGGCCTTTCCCCAGGGGATGGTGGAGCCTACGGACCTGGGCATGGAAGGCTACCGGCGGCGCACCAAGCCCATGGTGGTGGCCGTGAAGGGCATCACCTACACGCTGGGTATCGAGCTGATGCTGGCGGCCGACATTGTGGTGGCCGCAGACAACTGCCGTTTCTCGCAACTGGAGGTCAAGCGCGGCATCATGGCCACGGGTGGGGCCACGCTTCGCATGGCACAGCGCTCCGGCCTGGGCAATGCCATGCTGCACCTGCTGACGGGCGATGAGTTTGACAGTGCCGAGGCACTGCGTCTTAACTTTGTGCAGCGCGTGGTGCCCGCCGGACGCGAGCTGGACGAGGCTGTGACTATCGCCCAGACTATTGCCACGCAAGCGCCTCTGGCCGTGGTGGCTACGCGCCAGAACGTGCTCAAGGCGCTGGAACACGGGCCGGTGGTGGCCATGCATGACTTCATTCCGGTGCAGCACGGTCTGGCCAATTCCGAAGACGCCCAGGAAGGCGTGGCCTCGTTTGTAGAAAAACGGCCAGCGCGATTTACGGGCCGCTAATTCTGCCTGCGACCTGCGCGCCTGCCTGAATCAATGCAACGTCCCAAATCGACGTACCGTTCATTTTTGATAAATAAGTTGCACACAATTTAATTGCGAGATATAATTGAAGCATGACATCGCAAAACACCAAAGAAGCAGGCCAAGCCAACCCGGCATTGCTGCTGGATAACCAGCTTTGTTTTGCGCTGTACTCCACCTCGCTGGCCATGACCAAGCGTTACAAGCCGCTTCTGGCACCCCTGGGTTTGACCTATCCCCAATACCTGGTGATGCTGCTTTTGTGGGAGCGTGATGGCCTGATGGTGTCCGAGCTGGGCGAGCGGCTTTTTCTGGACTCCGGCACGCTCACGCCTTTGCTCAAGCGGCTTGAAACCTCGGGCCTGATTGCCCGGGTGCGCGATGTGTCTGACGAGCGTCGTGTGCACATCACGTTGACTGCTTCGGGCCGCAAGCTCAAGACCAAAGCCGCAGCGGTTCCTGTCGGCGTGTTGAATTCAACCCAATGTTCAGTCAGCGAACTGGTGTCGCTCACCCGGCAAATACAGGCCCTGCGCAAGAGTCTTTTTTGATTCTCGCTTTTTCAATTTCATTGAACCCTTTTTTTAACCCCTTTCTCAACCCGCTTCCATGATTGAAGCAAAAACCCCAAGGAAACACCATGGTCACCAAAGTCGAAAAAGTAATTTACAAAGCCCACGCAACCTCCACCGGCGGACGTGATGGCAGCACCAAATCATCCGACGGCCTGCTGGACGTCAGGCTGTCGGTGCCCCGTGAGATGGGTGGCGCAGGCGGTGGTGTGAATCCCGAGCAGTTGTTTGCCGCCGGTTACAGCGCCTGCTTTATTGGTGCCATGAAGTTCGTCGCAGGCACGCAAAAAATTGCCTTGCCCGCAGACACCTCCATCAACGCCACGGTGGGCATTGGCCAGATCCCGGCAGGTTTCGGTATTGAAGTCCAGCTAGAAGTGACCGTGCCCGGCATGGACCGCGCCCAGGCCCAGGCCATTGTGGACAAAGCGCACCAGGTGTGCCCATACTCCAACGCCACACGTGGCAACATTGAAGTGACCATTACGCTGGCGTAATTGCAGATTTGCGCTGGCGTAATTCCCGACGCCATACTGGTATCGTTGGCTCAAGCCAGCCCCCATGTCGGTGGCTGGCTTTTTCGTTCAAGGTGAAGGCATGAATACTCTCAATTTTCTGGTGCAGAAAAACCATCTGCAAACCACGTCCCTGCGCGAGACACAGGAGGCACCGCTGGCTGCAGGCCAGATTCACGTTCGCATTGACCGATTTGCACTGACGTCCAACAACATCACCTATGCGGCCTTTGGTGATGCCATGAACTACTGGCAGTTTTTCCCAATGGCGGCCCTGGGCGGCAGCGACGCAGATGTCGTCTGGGGCCGCATCCCCGTGTGGGGCTTTGCCAGCGTTTCGGCCTCAACCCACGAGTCCGTTGCAGTGGGTGAGCGGCTCTATGGGTATTTCCCCATGGCGACCAGCGTGGTGCTGCAGCCGACCCGGGTGAACCCGGCCAGCTTTTACGACGCCACCGCGCACCGTGCCGAGCTGCACCCGGTTTACAACCAGTACACGCGCTGTGCAGCAGACCCTTTCTACACACCACAGACCGAGGATGTGCAGGCGCTCTTGCGCCCGCTGTTCACCACGGCCTGGCTCATCGATGACTTCATGGCCGACAACCAGTTCTTTGGTGCGCAGCAAACCGGCGCGGGGCAGCCAGGTGTTGCCCTGCTGTCCAGCGCCTCCAGCAAGACGGCCTACGCCACTGCCTTTGGCTTGCACAAGCGCCCCGGCATCGAGGTGATTGGCTTGACATCACCGGGCAATGTGGCCTTTTGCGAGAGCCTGGGCTGCTATCACCGTGTGCTCACCTATGACCAGCTTGACGCCATTGAAGCAGACCGCGCTGGCGTTTATGTTGACTTTGCGGGCAACGCCCAGGTGCGTCATGCCATTCATTCGCGCTTTGCCAACCTGAAATACAGCTGCTCGATCGGCGGCACGCATGTGGAGCAGTTGGGCAGCGGCAAAGACCTGCCCGGCCCGCGTGCAACGCTGTTTTTTGCGCCCGCCCAGATCAAGAAGCGCTCCACCGAGTGGGGCCCCGCCCTGTTTGGCAGCCGGCTGGTTCAAGCCTGGTTTGAATTTACGGCCAAGGCCTGTGATACGGCCACCCCGTGGATCACGGTCATGCAGCATGTGGGGGCGGACGCGGTCAAAGAGGCTTATGCCCAGGTGCTGGCGGGGCGAGGCGACCCGCGTGTGGGGCATATTTTGTCGCTGCTGCAAGCCAACCACGCCTGAGCCTGAGCTCATTTGCTCCGGTTGTGTGTTGGTGGTGCGTCTGTGTCTGCGGGTTTAAGGCTGCGCAACTCGTCGTGCAGGCTGCGTACTTCGGCACGCAAGGCGCCCAGCTCCTGCATCAGGTCACGTTCAATCTGGCGTTCTTCGGTTTCCACAAACATCGCCGCTACTGAAGCGGTGACCAGCGACAGCACCGCCAGCCCCAGCAGCACCACAACGGCAGAGAACGCACGCGACGCATGGGTGCTGGGCACAATATCGCCATAGCCCACGGTCGCCGCCGTGGTGAAGGCAAGCCAAAGCCCATCGCTGAAAGTAAGCGCACGCGGCTCCAGAATCCAGAAGCCCATGCCACCCATGCCCATGATGAACAGGCACAGCACCAGCGAGTACATCAAACCCCGCCGTGTGATGAGTCGCCTTCTTCGTTGGTGCCATTTCATGATGGAATGACTGTACAGGGCGCTTGCCTCGCCATGGCTTGATTTGCATCAATTTAAACGCTGGACACCCGCAAAGTTCCTGTCAGGCGGGTCAGGCATGATTTGTGCCAAAGCAGACCCAAAAAAAGAGGATCAAAGACACTATGAAACTGGCCTTGCTGTCGGACATTCACGCCAATATTCAGGCTTTTGACGCCTGTCTGGCCCACGCGCATGGGCTGGGCGCGCAGCAGTACGCGCTGTTGGGCGATCTGGTCGGCTACGGCGCGGACCCGGTAGCCGTGGTTCAGCGGGCGCAGGCCCTTGCCTTGGCCGGCGCCATGCTCATCAAAGGCAACCACGATGCGATGGCGGTCACCCCTCCGGTGGACGCCAAAACCTACGGTGACAGCACCGCCGAGTGGACCCACGACCAGCTTGACGACGCCCAGCGCAGCTTTTTGAATGACCTGCCCATGACCCGCCAACAGCAAACCATGCTGCTGGTTCACGCCAGCATGGACGGGCCTGAGCTGTGGCGCTATGTGTATGACGAGCGGGCGGCCGCAGCCAGCCTGGATGCGGCTGCGGTGCTGCCTGAAGTACGCCACGTGTTTGGCGGGCACGTACACATGCAGACCCTTTATTACCGGGGCGCCGGTGCGGGTTTGATGAAATTCACCCCGACACCTGGTGTGCCGCTGCCCGTGCCGCGCCACCGCCACTGGCTGGCCACCATCGGCTCGGTTGGGCAGCCGCGTGATGGCAACCCCCAGGCCATGTATGCGATGTTTGACACTGAGCGGCTGCACCTGACCTTTCACCGCGTGCCTTATGACCACGAGGCCGCTGCTGCCGCCATCCGGCAGGCCGGTCTGCCTGCCTTCATGGCCGACCGATTAGGACAGGGGCGATGAAGCTGCTGGAGCCCGGCGCACAGCTGGACGGTTTCACCATTGACGAATGCATCCACTCCGGTGGCATGGCGCATATCTACCGCGTGCACTACACCGAAGGCGCGAGCGACCCCGGTTTCCCCATGGCCATGAAAGTACCGCGCATGACGCAGGGGGATGGTGCCGAAAACATCGTGAGCTTTGAGGTGGAACACCAGATCATGCAGGTGCTCGCAGGCACGCACGTGCCGCGGTTTGTGGCGGCGGGTGATCTGGAGAACGTGCCTTACTTGGTCATGGAGTATGTGCAGGGCCAAACGCTTCAGCATTGGCTTGACGCGCCCGAGCTGCCCGGTGTGGATGAATTCGCCCGGCTGGGCGCAGCCGTGGCGCTGGCCGTGCACAGCTTGCACCAACAAAACACCGTGCACCTGGATTTGAAGCCGGCCAATGTGCTCATCCGGCCTGACGGCAGCGCGGTGCTGCTGGACTTTGGTCTGTCGTGCAACGCGTTGTACCCCGACCTGCTGGCCGAGCAATTGCGAAAAGCGGTGGGCTCGCCTGCGTGGATAGCACCCGAGCAAGTGGTGGGCGTGCGGGGCGATCCGCGCAGCGACATCTTTGCCATTGGCGTGATGCTGTACCAGCTGGCCACCGGCCGGTTGCCATTTGGTACGCCACAAACCGCGGCCGGCATCCGCCAGCGCCTGTGGGTAGACCCCGTGCCGCCGCGCAAACACAAGCCATTGCTGCCCGAATGGGTGCAGGAAATCATCATGCGTTGCCTGGCACCCGAGGCGGCAAACCGCTATCCGTCAGCGGCTCATCTGGCTTTTGATCTGCGCCACCCCGAACAGGTCACGGTGACAGAGCGTGGCCGCAATCTGGAGGGCACCGGTTTTCGCACCCACTTCAGGCGATGGCTCAAAGCGGCGGGCATGCAGTACCAGCCCAGTCCCTTGCCGTCCAAACAAATTGACGAAGTGCCCATCGTGATGGTGGCGGTGCCGCACAAGGACGTGACCGACGCCACGCTGTATTCTTTGCGCCAGGCAGTGGCGCGCTCGCTGGGCATGCGCCCCGGCGCGCGGCTGGCCTGCGTCACGGTGATTTCGCCCGGGCAAACCGGCACCTCTAGTGACGAGAACAGTGAAACCAGCGTACATCGGCGCTATATTGCCGACCTGCGTCAATGGGCGCAGCCGCTGGACATGCCGGGCCACCAGACGTCCTATCACGTGCTGGAATCAGGCGACGTGGCCCAGGCCCTGCTGAGCTACGCGGTCGGCAACCATGTCAGCCTGATCGTGATGGGCGCGGCAACGCACGGCCTGAAGACGCAACGTTTTGTGGCCACCGTGCCCATCAAGGTGGCCATGGATGCACCTTGCACCGTGACCCTGGTCAAGCAGACCATGCCCTATGAACTGCTGGCAGAAGAGGCGGCCAAGCT
>JANPAZ010000117.1:0-4680 GCA_031430225.1 Rhodoferax sp.
GCGGAAATCAAGTCGGAGAAGGCGCTATCTGGCAAGTCCAAGGAACCCAAGGTGCGGGTCAAGGAGCCTGGCAAAACACCGATCAAAGCGGCACAGCGTCGTGCGTCAACAACCGATAAGCCCGCCCGGGCAGCCCGACCGGTGCAAACGGCTTCCAGCGCCCCTCGGCCTGCGCGAGCCGGTCGGCCACGATCCAGAGCACCATCGGATTGAACGCCATGCCAAGGTGGCTGGCGGGCACACGGATGTTTTCATGCAGCTTGGGGTCGCCATCCACGGTCGCTTCCTGGGGCGGGACCACCCCGTCGCTGATGCCGTAGAGGCAGCTTAGCGGCATGGCGAGTGCTGTCCGCTGCAACAGGATCTTGCCCGCGGGCTGGTTCTCATGCACGACCGAGCCCATGGGGTGCGCCACCAGTCGGTACATGGCCTTGAGCAGGCGGGGGACGTTGCGTTCGCCCTTGGAGTCCATGCCAATCGGGCTTCCCATGGTGATGACGCTGCGCACACACTCGGGCGCCTGGCGCGCACCATACATGGCGAAAATACCGCCCAGACTCCAGCCGACCAGACTCACTTTGCGCCCGGTGGTGTAGTGCATGTAGCGAATTTTCTGTTCAAGCGCCTTGGCGTGTTTGGGCTGGAAACCGACGTTGCGGCCAAAACCCCAATGTGAGACGTCGTAACCCCGGTTGCGCAGGAATGTCTCCAAAACGATCATCGTGACTTCGCTGGCCATGAACCCTGGCAGCAACAGCACGGGATGGCCGTCTCCCTTGGGCACCCGCAGCAGCCAGGGCAAGGCGTAGGGCAACGTCATCGCCTCCAGCATCCAGCGAAACTCCAGTGCGGAATGCACCACGCTTGGCCTGCCGGTGTGCGGGTGTCGGGTTGCCATGGCGCTTTGCAGTTACGCTGATTTCGGGGCGCGAATGGCGGATTTAGGCCGGAACGCCTTGCAGACTTCGTCCACGGTTTCCAGGTACGGCCCGCCAATCAGGTCCACGCAGTAAGGAACAGCGGCAAAGATGCCAGGCATGACGGATGCCCCATCGCTGTCACGCAGGCCCTCCAGCGTCTCCTGAATGGATTTGGGCTGGCCTGGCAGATTGATGATGAGTGTCTGGTCGCGAATGACCGCGCACTGGCGCGAGAGGATCGCGGTGGGCACAAACTTCAGGCTGATTTGCCGCATCTGCTCGCCAAAACCCGGCATCTCCTTGTGCGCCACAGCCAGCGTTGCCTCTGGGGTGACATCGCGCAGGGCAGGGCCGGTGCCGCCTGTGGTCAGCACCAGGGCGCAGCCTGCGTCCACCAGTTCGATCAGTGCAGCGCTGATTTGGGCCTGCTCATCGGGGATCAGCCGCGCTTCAAAGGTGACCGGGTTTTTTAACGCCTGGGCAAGCCAGTCTTTGAGGGCAGGCAGGCCCTTGTCTTCGTAAACACCGCTGGAGGCGCGATCGCTCACACTCACAATACCAATGCGGACCGTGTCAAATACGGATGAACCCACAGACGTTGCGTTCATGGCTTGTAGCCTTCCTCAACAGCAGGCTCGTCCACCGCGGCGTTCTCGGGCGCCAACTGCGCGCGCACCAGTTGAAAAATATCACGGTACGCGCGGCCATGGCGCACGGCCTGGCCTGGCTTCTCGGGTTTTGCATCTTTGCGGGCCTGGCGAATCAGGGCGCGAAGCTGTTGCGAATCGGTTTGCGGGTGTTGCGTGATCCATAGGCCAAAAGCGTCTTCTTCGGCAATCAGGCGGTCGCGCCAGGTTTGTGCCATGTGCAGAGCCAGTGTGTCGGCTGCCGAGCCGCTGTGCTGCTCGGTCAGCATGTCACGAATGGCGTCCAGCGCAGCGGGCTCCAGCAGGCGCATCAGCTTGCCGATGAACTGCATCTGGCGACGTTTGCCCTCAAAGTTGGTAATGCGTCTGGCTTCAATTACCGCGTCCTTGAGTTTCTCGGTCAGATCAAGCCGGGCCATCAGTTCGGGACGCAAGGTCAAGAGGTCTTCGCCCAGCTTTTGCAGCGCGTCGCTTTCCTTTTTGAGGTCGGTCCGGCTTTGGGAGTCGGTCCCTTTGAGTTCGCGCTTTAGCTCGAGGTCCAACTCGCTACCTTCAGCAACGAATAGACCTTTAACGAAATAGCCTTTGGTGGGTTTACGGGACATGATGGAGGGGCGAAAAAAGCGCAAAAAAGGCGAAAGGGACTGGCAAGCACGCGGCACAGTCTGGGCAAGTATCATAGCCGTCGATATGAAGAACCCCAAAACAAACTCTCCCAAGCCCCTCGGCGCCCTTGTCAACCCACGCGGCAGCGCGACAGCGCAGGCCGAAAGCGGCTTTAGTTACAGCCGCCCGTTTTTTGAAGATTTGGTGGATACCGCACTGGCCCATGCCAAAAAGCTGGGCGCAACGGATGCTGGGGCTGAAGCCTCTGAGGGCTGCGGCCTGAGCGTTTCCGTGCGCAAAGGCGAACTTGAAAACGTGGAGCGCAACCGCGACAAGTCTCTGGGTGTAACGGTGTACCTGGGCCAGCGCCGTGGCAATGCCAGCACGTCTGACTTCTCCAAAAAAGCCATTCAACAAACCGTGCAGGCCGCCTACGACATCGCTCGCTTCACCGCCGAAGATCCGTTTGCCGCGTTGCCCGATGCAGCCGACATCGTGCCCGTGTCCGAACAGCGCACCGACCTGGACTTATTTCACCCCTGGGCGGTGACCAGCGAGCAGGCGGCCCAGTTGGCCATGGCTTGCGAGGCAGCAGCCCTGAGCACCAGCAAGCGCATTACCAACAGCGAAGGCGCGGGTGTGTCTGCCCAGCAGTCGCATTTTTTTAGCGCGCACACCAACGGCTTTCGTGGCGGCTACGCCAGCTCCCGGCATTCCA
Source organism: Rhodoferax sp. (assembly GCA_031430225.1). Classification (GTDB taxonomy): domain Bacteria; phylum Pseudomonadota; class Gammaproteobacteria; order Burkholderiales; family Burkholderiaceae_C; genus JANYCG01. Next base: position 2,892 of record JANPAZ010000117.1, read on the forward strand.
TGTCGGTTTCGCCCATCGCCTCCAGCCCTGGCAAAGGGGGGGACATGCAGCGTGATGCCTGGTACAGCTCGCAGCGCGATGCGGCAGACCTGGCCACCCCCGAGGCCATTGGCCGTTATGCAGCGCAGCGCGCCCTGAGCCGCCTCAAGTCACGCAAGATCGCCACGACGCAATGCCCGGTGCTGTTCGAGTCGCCCTTGGCCGCAGGTCTGCTGGGTGCGTTTGTGCAGGCCATCAGCGGTGGTGCCCTGTATCGCAAGAGTTCATTTTTGCTGGATTCATTGGGCAAGCAGGTGTTGCCCAAGCACATCAACATTTTTGAAGATCCTTTTGTCAAGGGCGGCAAGGGCAGTTCGCCGTTTGACGAAGAGGGCGTGCGCGTCAAGGCGCGCCAGGTGGTGGACGCAGGCCGGGTGCAGGGCTATTTTCTGGGCAGCTACTCGGCGCGCAAACTGGGTATGAAAACCACGGGCAATGCCGGTGGCTCGCACAATCTCACACTGACCTCGCGTCTTACCCGCCCCGGTGACGATCTGGATGCCATGCTTCAAAAGCTCGGCACAGGCCTGTTTGTGACCGAACTGATGGGCAGTGGCGTGAATTACGTGACGGGTGACTACTCGCGCGGTGCCAGTGGCTTTTGGGTTGAGAACGGCCGTATTGTGTTTCCAGTCCAGGAAATTACGATTGCTGGCAATATGAAGGGCATGTTGAAAGACATACTCGCTGTGGGCGCCGACACCTACAACTATGGTGCCAAGACAGTAGGATCGATCCTTGTCAAGACGATGAAGGTGGCTGGCAGCTGATCTGGGCAGGGTCGGCGGGACGGCCTTTCACAAAAAGGGGTAACAGCATGCGTCGCTTTTTGGTTCGGGTTGTTGAAATGAGTGTGTTGGCGTTGCCAATCGTTTGTTCCTTGACCGTCCAGGCGCAGACGCCCGCCGCAAATGCTCGGGGCGAGACTGAGGCGGCCCAGGGTGCCAACCTGCACCCGTGGCAGGCCGCTTTGCCAAGGTTGACTGCCGAAGCCTACTTTGCCAACCTGAAAAACGGGGACTCGATCGAAACGCCATTTCTGGTGAAGTTTGGCCTGTCCGGTAACTGGGGTCTTGCGCCAATTGCCAAGCCGTCCCAAGGCAAAGGGGGGCACCATCATTTGCTCGTCAACCGGGATTTGCCACTGGACTTCAAGCAACCACTGCCTTTCACCGACCAGTACATCCACTTTGGCAAGGGCCAGATGGAGACCGTTCTCACCTTGGCACCCGGCACCTACAAGCTGCGCCTGCTGCTGGCCGACAACGGGCACCTGCCGCATTTTGTCTACAGCAAGCCAATGAGCATTACGGTCACCAAGAAAAACGCCACTGACCCCAAGAGTCTGGTCAAAAAAGGCATCAGCCTGAGCGTGACAGGTGACGAGGTGAAGCCGCCATTTCGGGTGCAGTTTCATGCCTCGGGCCTGAACGTGGCGCAGCTCGGCCAGAAAGAGCCCGATACGGGGCACTTCCGGTTGTCTGTCGTGCCCAAATCCGGCAGCCCGGCTGATATTGATTTTGTGAACGGCCAGACTGAAGTGTGGCTGGCGCCACCTGCGGGTGATTTCACGTTGAAGCTTGAGTTTGTGGACAACCTCAACCCGGCCAAACCACTGGCGAGCGCAGTGTCGCGCGCCGTCAAGGTGCAATAGACAGTTTTACCCTGCTTACCCTGCCAAGGCGGTTTTGACTGCGGCCGAGACCTGACCCATTTCGGCTTTGCCGGCGAGTCTGGGTTTGACGGCACC
>JANPAZ010000118.1:0-2435 GCA_031430225.1 Rhodoferax sp.
TCAGGTCGGCGTGGCATTCAGCGCAGTGGCATCGAATACGAAGGGACTTCCCGCTTCCCGGTCACGGCATCAAGTGCCAAGATTGGTTTGGAAGTCAATCTACAACCTTCAGAAGGAGAAGCCCCATGAGCGAGATTACACGAGTTGGCGTTGATCTGGCAAAACGCACCATTCAGGTCCTGGCAGTGAATGCCGCAGGACTGCGGGTCACAGGACGCGCCTTGCCACGCGAGAAGTTCCTGCCCTGGTGTGCGCAATTGCCCCCGGGTTGCCTGGTCTCCATGGAGGCCAGTTCCAGCGCCCATCACTGGGCGCGCAAGCTGATCGCCATGGGACTGGACGCACGCATCATCGCCGCACACCTGGTGGCACCGTACCGCATACAGGGCAAGAGCGGCAAGAACGACGCCAACGATGCCGCAGCCATCTGCGAGGCGGCCAGCCGACCCCAGATGCACTTTGTCTCTGTCAAGAGCGTCGAGCAGCAAAGCATGCTGTGCATCCACCGCCTGCGCGAGGGCTTCAAAACTGAGCGGGTGGCCTGCATCAACCGCATCCGGGGCCTCTTGGCCGAGTTTGGCCTGGTGTTCCCGCAAAAGCCCGAAGTGCTGCGTCAGGCCCTGCCCGAGACAATCGAGGACGCCAGCAACGAACTCGCTGGCCTGGCTCGGCTGGCCCTGCAACGCGCACTGGATCAATGGGTGGAGCTCGATGCCCACATGAAGTGGTGCGATGAGCGCATTGCGACCCACCTCAAGAACGATGACAAGGTGCGCCAGGCCCATCAACTTTTGGGGGTGGGGCCGGTGGGCGCCAGCGCCGCAGTGGCCACCGTGGGCGATTTCCGTCAGTTCAAGAACGGTGCCCAGTTTGGTGCCTGGATGGGTCTGACGCCACGTCAGAACTCCAGTGGCGGCAAGAACAATCTGGGCAAAATCACCAAACGGGGGGACATGTACCTGCGCACGCTCTTGATCCAGGGGGCCAAGTCGGTGGTGCTGACAGCGCATAAACGCGATGACCCGATCTCCCGATGGGCGCTTAAGCTCAAAGAGAAGTCGGGCTGGCAGAAGGCCGCAGTGGCTTTGGCCAACAAGAATGCGCGCATTCTGTGGGCGGTGATGACCAAGGGGCAGGCCTTCAACGCCGCTCATGTGAGTGTGAAGCCCACAGGGGCCATGGCGCAAGGTGATGCAGTGCCCGCGTGAGCGCGCCATAGAACAGTCAGATGTAATGTTGTTGTAGTTCTGCCAGACGTGATTTCGAAGATGCAGTGAACAGGTCAGACCGGCGGCGGGCAAGCTCGACTCCTCCTTCGTGGCACCGGTTGCGGTGAATACCACGCGCATCGAATGGAGCCCCGCTGAGCGGTTCGTATCTGGGTCCGCACGGCAATAGGTCCGTGCAACAAGGCCGTCTGTAGATGTGCAGTCTGTTCCGAGTTTTACCGCCGCTCCTAATCACGCGAATGCAGGAATACCGTTTATCAAGGAAGAAGGCCAAAACCAAAGAAACACAAAACCACTGCTTGATTATTTGGGAAGTCCCTGTAAAGGAGGAGCCCGCAGGGCGGGGGACAGCCGCGGAGTAGAGTGCCGCGCCGACCTGGTACCGCCAAAGAATGCCCCACTCCCCGAGTGCCTCACCAACCCAAGCCCGCCTCAGAACTCACCCCACGACGACTTCACTGATCTGCATCACAGGTGCCAGATCAGTGTAATTGGGAATGTCCGCCATGATCTCTTTGGCATGAGGGCCAAACCCGGCTTGAAAAGATTCTACCGAGTCACAAAAAACATGACACATGCCAATGTAAGTGGCAGGCGCACCGGGCGCACCGCCCGCAAGCCCCTTGTCATGGCAAATACCTCGGACCCCCTGACCTCAAACCCGCTCAATGATCAACGCAATGCCCTGCCCTACGCCAATGCACATGGTGCACAAAGCATAGCGACCACCGGTGCGGTGCAGCTGGTTGGTGGCCGTCGTGATGAGACGGGCACCAGACGCACCCAGGGGATGACCCAATGCTATGGCACCGCCGTAAGGGTTCACGCGCGGGTCATCATCCTGCACACCCAGCATGCGCAGCACGGCCAGGCCTTGTGCCGCAAAAGCTTCGTTGAGTTCGATCACATCCATTTGTGCCAGCGTCAGCCCGGTCAGCGCCAGCACCTTCTGCGTGGCGGGCGCCGGGCCGATGCCCATGATGCGCGGAGGCACACCGGCGGTGGCCATGCCGACGATGCGGGCGCGCGGCGTGAGTCCGTTTGACTTCGCGGCGGCTTCATTGGCCAGCAGCAATGCGCAGGCACCATCGTTCACACCGCTGGCATTGCCGGCTGTCACGCTGCCGTCAGGGCGCACCGCTCCCTTGAGCTTGGCCAGCGCTTCCATGGAGGTTTCACGCGGATGCTCGTCTTTGCTGACCACAA
>JANPAZ010000119.1:0-1705 GCA_031430225.1 Rhodoferax sp.
TCGGCAATGCCCACGTCAAAGTAGCGCTTGGGAAACCGTTGCTCAAACTCGACCATGCCGGAGCCTTCACGCATGGCCGGCGTGATGCCCACCAGCCGCTCGTCATGCGCGGCCATGTCGCACAGCCACTGGCCAAAGACCTGCGTAAAGGTTGCTTTGGGCGGCACCACGGGCTTGAGGATGCCCACGCCCAAGTCGAATTTGCCGGGGCCGTGATAGGTCACGGGGTCTGCTTCAGCGCGCTTGTAGCCCTGGCCCTTTTTGGTCACCACATGCAGGAACTGGCGTCCCTGCAGGTGCTTGATGTTTTCCAGCGTGGGGATGAGTGAATCGAGGTCGTGTCCGTCAATCGGGCCGATGTAATTGAAGCCGAATTTCTCGAACAGGGTGGCGGGCACCACCATGCCTTTGGCATGTTCTTCAAAGCGCTTGGCCAGCTCAAACAAGGGAGGCGCGCCCTTCAAAACCGTTTTGCCGACGTTCTTGGCCGCCGCATAAAACTGGCCGCTCATGAGTTGCGCCAGATAGCGGTTCAGCGCGCCCACCGGCGGGCTGATGCTCATGTCGTTGTCATTCAAAATGACCAGCAGGTTGCAGTCGGCCACACCGGCGTTGTTGAGGGCTTCAAAGGCCATGCCGGCCGTCATGGCGCCGTCGCCAATGACAGCCACAGCGCGGCGGTCTTCACCCTTGATTTTCGCGGCCATGGCCATGCCCAAAGCGGCCGAGATGGACGTGCTGGAATGCGCCGTGCCAAAGGCATCGTGTTCGCTCTCGGCGCGCTGGGGGAATCCGCTCAGGCCACCCATCTGTCGCAGGGATGCCATCTGGTCACGCCGCCCCGTAAGGATCTTGTGTGGGTAAGTCTGGTGGCCCACGTCCCACACCACCCGGTCATAGGGTGTGTTGAAAACGTAGTGGAGCGCCACAGTGAGCTCAACAGTGCCCAGGTTGGAGCTGAGGTGCCCGCCGGTCTTGGACACCGAGTCGAGCAAATAGCCCCGCAACTCGCCCGCCAGCTGACCCAATTGCGCTCGCGGCAAGTGGCGCAGGTCCGCAGGATCGTTGATGGTTTGCAGCAGCGGGTAAGGCGTTGATGGCATATGCTATATTTTTTATAGCTAACTACGCACATTCTACGTGGGCAGATAGCTATTTTTCCTGTGAATTCTAGGCTAAACGGTTGCTTTCCTCAAGCATTTCGATTGACCACCATGTCGGCCAAGGCGCGCAGCGCGCGGGTGTCTTGCAAAGCGCTTCCGTCCAGTGCGGTGAGCGACTGCGCCAGCAACTCCTGTGCAAATTCGCGTGAACGCTCCAGCCCCAACACAGACACATAGGTGGGCTTGTCCTGCTCGGCGTCTTTGCCGGCGGTCTTGCCCAGCGTGGCCGAATCGGCGGTCACGTCCAGAATGTCGTCCACCACCTGAAACGCCAGACCAATGGCGGCGCCATAGGTCTCCAGCGCACGGCACTGGGCCAAAGTGGTCTCGCCGCAGGCTGCGCCCATCATCACGCTGCCCTGCAGCAGGGCACCCGTTTTGAGCCTGTGCATTTCAGACAGCTGGCGCTCGGTGAGTTTCTGACCCACGCTGGCCAGGTCTATCGCCTGACCACCTGCCATGCCGGCACTGCCCGCGGCCTGGGCCAGCAAACGGCACAGGCGGGCCTGTAACGCGCTGGGAACGGCCGCATCGTCGGGCGT
>JANPAZ010000120.1:0-8613 GCA_031430225.1 Rhodoferax sp.
TCGCTCAGGGCCAGCAGGGGACGCAACTGGTATTGCAGCGCTACAGGCGGGGTTTCGTTGAACATGGCGATCTGGCCGCTTTTGAGTGGCACGATCATGTCGCCCGTGCTCTTGTAGGGCACCGAGAGTGCATCCACACCCTGGCCACGCATGAGTTCCAGCATGGAGATATGCAAAATGGTGCCCACACCCGAGTTGCCGTAGTTGAGCTTGCCGGGGTTTGCCTTGCCCCAGGCGACGATGTCCTTGAAGGTCTTGAAAGGTGACTCCTGCGTCACCATAGTCATCACGGGCACGTCGTAGGTGCCGCAGATGTAGTCGAAGCCTTCGGCCGTATAGGCCGGGTTCTCACGCCGTGCCGGCTGAATGGTTTGCGGCCCGATGGTTGTCATGGCGATGGTGTAGCCATCCGCCTTGGCACGTGCCACGTTGGACATGCCAATGATGCCGCCGGCGCCCGCCGTGTTGACGACAGCCACCGATGCGTTCGCCCCTAACGCTTTGGCCAGTTCGTCCTGCAGCAACCGGGCCATGATGTCGGTTGTGCCTCCAGGACCGAAAGGCACAACCATTTGCACCGTACGTTCCGGAAATGATTGACTAAAACTGGTATTGGCCCACATAAACAGGGCAAAAATAGCTATAAATTTCATAGTAATCGCGGGTGGTTTCATCGCAGTGCCACACCACTGTCTGCGTCAAACAGATGCATTCGGCTACCTGCCAGATGAAGCGTGACGTCTGTACCTGATTTGAGCGAAAAGCTGGCAGCACAGCGGGCCACCAATTCGCAGTCGCCTACCTTGAACGTCACCAGAGTCTCGGCCCCAAGCGGTTCGGTGAGCAGCACCACGGCCTGCACGGGCATACTGCCATCGGCGGGCGCTAACGCCACATCTTCCGGCCGGATGCCGAAGGTCAGACGTTTGGCGGTACCGGCCCTGCTGGCCAGTTCGGACGGCAGTGAAAACAGCGCGCTGCCACCCAGGTCCATCCGCCCGCCCTGCACCGTACACGGCACCAGGTTCATCGGCGGCGAGCCGGTAAACCCCGCGACAAACAGTGCCGCCGGCGTGTTGTAGATGTCATGCGGCGACGCGTATTGCATTTTGTGCCCGGCGCTCAGCACGGCAATACGGTCGGCCAGGGTCATCGCCTCCACCTGGTCGTGTGTGACGTAGATGATGGTGGCGCCCAGGCGCTGGTGCAGCTTCTTGATCTCGGTGCGCATCTCTCCGCGAAGTTGCGCATCCAGGTTGGACAGCGGTTCATCAAAAAGAAACACCTTGGGTTGGCGCACGATGGCGCGACCAATGGCCACGCGCTGGCGCTGACCGCCCGAGAGAGCCGCCGGTTTGCGCTCCAGCATGTGGTCAATCCGCAGCAGCTTCGCGGCATCCATTACCCGGCGCTTGATTTCTTCTTCGGGCGTCTTGCGCAGGCGCAGGCCGAATGCCATGTTGTCGTACAGGTTCTTGTGCGGGTACAGTGCGTAGTCTTGGAACACCATGGCAATGTCGCGGTTGCGAGGTGGCTCGTCATTGACGCGCTTGCCGTCGATGATGACATCGCCGCCGCTGATCGACTCCAGCCCGGCGATCATGCGCAACAGTGTGCTCTTGCCGCAGCCTGAGGGTCCGACGAACACGACGAACTCGCCATGCGCGATCTGCAGGTCAATGCCGTGAATGACAGTGGTCTTGCCGTCGTAGCTTTTGACGATGCGCTGGAGTTCGACGCTTGCCATACTCAATACCCCTGGCTGTGAATCTTGATGTCCTGCGACCGGATGGTTGACAGGATGGCCGCGCAGTTGCGCATCATCAACCCCAGGTCTGACGCACAGCCGATGTAGTCAAAACCGCTGGCCCGGTAAATGGCAACTGCCTCAGGCGTGCCGCCCACGGTGCCCACCGGAATGCCCAGTGCATGACACCGCTTCACGCCATCTGCCATGAGATTGACGACGTCGTCATGCATCAGATTGCCCACATGCCCCATGGCGCCGCTCAGGTCGCCAGGGCCGAAGAAAAGCGAGTCGACGCCCGGCACGCTGGCAATTTCTTCAAGCTTTGCCATGGCTTCAGGTGTCTCGATCTGTACGATGACGCTCACACTGTCATTGGCGACCTTGAAATAGTCCTTGACGGTGCCAAAGCGTGAGCCACGGCTCATCGCGGCCATACCGCGCACGCCATGCGGCGGGTACTTTGCGGCGGCAACGGCCTTGCGCGCTTCGTCGGCGTTTTGCACAAAAGGAAACAACAGTGTTTGAACACCGGCATCCAGCACCCGTTTGACCAGCACGGTGTCGTTCCACGGAACCCGGGTGATCGGCAACATGGGTGTACCGGCCACGGCCTGCAACATATGGATCAGGTCCATCAGGTCCAGAGGCGTGTGTTCCATGTCCACCACGCCCCAGTCAAAGCCGGCGCAGCCCACTGCCTCGGCCACCACGGGGCTGGCCGACATGACCCAGGTGCCTACCGGGTATCCGGCAGGTATGTCTTTACGGGCGAGCATTGTTTTGAACGGGTTTTGCATGGTTGACCTCAAAAAATCACGGGTTCGGGTGTGGGCGAAGTGCCCTGGAGAAAATCAAAATCACAGCCCTCGTGGGCCTGGGTCACGTGTTCCTGATACAAGCGGGTGAATCCGCGCTTGAACGGCTGCGCGGGGGCATGCCAATGACTACGGCGCAGTGCCAACTCGTCGTCGCTCACATGCAGATGCAGGCTGCGGCTGGCCAGATTTAGTTCAATGATGTCGCCTGTTTTCACCAGTGCCAGTGGGCCGCCCACAGCCGACTCCGGCGCAATGTGCAGCACGCAGGTGCCGTAATGGGTGCCACTCATGCGCGCGTCAGAAAGGCGCAGCATGTCGCGTACGCCGGCCCTGAGCAGCTTCTTGGGAATTGGCAGATTGCCCCATTCGGGCATGCCAGGCGCGCCCACGGGTCCCGCGTTGCGCAGCACCAGCACGGTGTTTTCGTCGCAATCGAGTGTTTCATCAGCCATGGCCGCGAGCATCTCGGGCTGACTGTCAAATACCAATGCCGGCCCTTTGTGGTTCAGGAGATTTTCAGATGCTGCGCTGGGTTTGATGACGGCACCGTTGGGCGCCAGATTGCCGTGCAATACGGCCAGCGCACCCAAGTTGCTTACCGGGTTACTTAGCGGACGGATGACAACCTCATCTTGCACCTGCGCCTTCGCGATGTTGACACCCATGGTCCGCCCTGTCACGGTCATCTCGTCCAGACTGAGTTCGCTGGCGATGACTTTCATCAGGGCAGACAGACCACCGGCGTAATAAAAGTCTTCCATCAGGCGATCGCCACTCGGGAACAGGTTGGCCAGCACGGGCACCCGCCGCCCCATGGCGTCCAGATCGGCCAGACTCAGATCAATGCCTGCGCGCCTCGCCATCGCAATGATGTGCACCGCTGCGTTGGTAGAGCCACCCAGTGCCATCTGCACCGCCAGCGCATTCTGGAATGCGCCCCGTGTCAGGATGTTGGAGGGTTTCAAGTCTTCCCACACCATGCCGACGATGCGCTCACCGCAACTCGTGGCCATGCGGGTGTGGGCCGAATCCATGGCCGGTATGCTGGTGGCACCGGGCAGGGTCAGGCCCAACGCTTCGGTGATCGCGGTCATGGTGGATGCCGTGCCCATGGTGTTGCAGGTGCCTGGTGCCCGTGTCATACGGGCCTCCAGAGCGACCAGTTCGCCAGCATCGAGCTTGCCGGCCTGGTATTCGTCCCAGAACATGCGCGTGTGGGTGCCCGCGCCAATGGTGCGGCTCACGCCGCCCTGTACATGGCGGTCGTTGAGCATCGGGCCGGCCGGGCAGAACAGGGTGGGGATGTCCATGCTGATGGCACCCATCAAGGTTCCTGGGGTGGTCTTGTCGCATCCGGCAAGAATGACCACGCCATCGCAAGGCAGACTGCGCAACAGCTCTTCGACTTCCATCGACAGAAAGTTGCGGTACAGCATGGTGGTGGGTTTGACCATCACTTCGCCAAGGCTCATTGCCGGCAGCTCGACTGGATAGCCACCGGCCATCAGGATGCCTTTTTTGACGGATTCCGCGCGTTCGCGCAAATGCGCGTGGCAGGGCGACAGGTCGCTCCAGGTGTTGATGATGGCCACCATCGGCTTTTCCATCACATCTTCACGGCGCCAGCCCTGCTGCTGCATGCGCTGGCGGTGGGCAAACCCCCGCATGCCGGTATCGGCGAACCAGCGGCGACTGCGTAATTCAGAGAGGTTTTTCATGTTGCAGCGTCAGCATTTTTCGTTGTTGATGCGAGGTAAATTCGAATTGACGACTCGTGTAGGTTAGCGCTAACATGGAGATTAACAACTCTAGCTAAAGCTGTCATCGTGGCAAACCCTGATAAGTCATCTACATCACTTGCGGTCGCAAGCTTCGCCAAAAAGCGTAAAACCCATGGTCGCACGACGCTCGCCGACGTGGCGAGTCAGGCAGGGGTGACCGCCATGACCGTCAGCCGAATGCTGCGCGAGCCGCACCGGGTGACGGTCGAAACCGCAGCACGAATCAACGCGGCCCTAAAACAGACGGGCTATGCACCCAACAAGTCGGCTGGACTCCTGGCCAGTGGCCGGTCCCGCATCGTGGCGGCGATTGTTCCGAATATCGCCAATTCCATTTTTGCAGAGACCATCCAGGGCCTGACCGACGCGTTGCAGGCAGACGGTTATGAACTCTTGCTGGCGGCCACTGGCTACAGCATGGTGCGCGAAGAGGACCAGATTCGCGCCCTGTTGGGCTGGGCACCTGCAGCCTTGATTGTCACAGGGCGGCACCACACTCAAACCGCCGTGGCCATGATGCGCAGAGCAGTGGCTGAAGGTATCCCTGTCATCGAGATGTGGGACCAGTCAGTCAGTGCGACCGAGTTTATCCAGGTGGGTTTTAACCACGGCAAGGCCGGGCGGGCCATGCTCGATCACCTTGTGCGTTGCGGGTACCGAGACGTGGTTTATGTGGGCAGTGGTGTGGTGGGCGACCTCCGGGCGCGCGAGCGACAGCAGGGCTTTTTGGCGGCAGCCCGCAAGGCCCGGGTTCGCGCGCGTCTGGTTACTGCTCCGGCCGAAGAGCCCATGGCGGCGGGGCGCAAGGTGTTGCAACAACTGGTCAGCCAGTCTGGCCTACCGGGCGCGATGGCCTTCTCCAATGATTTGTTTGCAGCGGGTGCCTGTTTGCAGGCGCTGGAGCAGGGTATAGACATCCCGGGGCGACTCGGCATCATGGGTTTTGGCGACATGACCATTGCTGCCCAAGTGGCAGGAGGCATCAGCACATTGGCAGTGCCACGCTTTGGCATCGGCTTTCGTGCTGGCGAATGTGTACTGACTCAGATACGCCATGAGCCCGATGTCAACCCGTCTCCTGTCAACCTACTGGAGCCCCATCTGATTGCACGGCAGACGACCAGGGCCACCTGAATGGGCTGAACCAACAGCGATCAAGACGCGGAGATTCCCGCCGACTTGATGATTCGCGCCCAACGCTCTATTTCGTCCTTCAGGAACGGTGCGAACTGTTGTGGCCCACGCGCATCGACCCGAAATCCCTGGGTGCGGGCCTTCTCGTCGATGTCAGGGGCTGCCATGATTTTCACGACTTCGGCTCCTAGCTTGGCTACGCTTGCATCTGGGGTGCCTGCAGGCGCCATGATCGCCGTCCAGTTCTCGATGGCCAGGCCCGGGGCACCCGCCTCGGCGGTGGTCGGTACGTCTGGCACCAGCGGATGACGTGCCGAACTCGCGATTGCGAGAGCACGCAGCTTGCCACCTTTGACGTGCGCGACGCTCTCCGGCATATTGGAAAAAATCACGTCGAGTTGACCGCCGATCAGGTCGGTCATTGAGGGTGCGCCGCCTTTGTAGGGGACGTGCTGGACTTCTGTCTTGTTCAAGTCATTGAACAGGGCCAGCATGAGGTGGGGTGGAGTTCCGTTGCCGCTGGAACCCGCGTTGAGTTTGCCGCCTTTCGCTCTGGCAACCAGCATTTTGTAGTCTTTGATGGGGCTATCCGCCGGCACCACGATCAGCATGGGCGAACCCGCCAGCAGTGCTACGGGGCGAAGGTCTTTCTGGAAATCAAAAGTCGCATTGCCTTTAAACAATGTCACATTGGCCGCGTGGGTCAGGGTGATGGCCAGCAAGGTTTGACCATCGGCAGTGGCGCGGGCCACTTCGGCAGCGCCAATCTGGCCGCCACTGCCGGGCTTGTTGTCAATGACGACACTGACACCCCAGCGTGTGCCCAATTGTTGCCCCACCAACCGGGCCATCACATCAGTCAGCCCGCCAGGCGGAAAAGGCACGACGTACCGAATGGTGCTTGCGGTCTTGGGGTATTCCTGCGCCCAGGCAATGCCCTGCGCCATCAATCCGCTGGACAAAGCGGTTAGGGTCTTGACGAGTTGTCTGCGCTGCATTTCAGATTTCCTGGTGATGTGGTGGGTTTGGGAGAACGATTATCAAACCGATGCTGCTATCCATGGGGCCAGAAGGGCATCCGGCACTTCCAGTCCTTCGGCCACCGCCTTGACGCGCAAAGCCTCACGCCGCACCCCCGGTAGTCGCACGCCGTCATCTTTCAGCATTTCAGCCACCAGCACCTCGACCCGGTCCAGAAACTGATCCTGACCGGCCAGAGCACCCGGGTCGATCACGATAAAGGCCTGTCCGAGCCCGGGGCGGTTGCCCTCGTCCACAAAAAAGCTGGACGCTTCGTAACCGAAATTCGCCCCGATCACAGCGGTGACCAGCAGCTCGACCATCAGTGCCAGCATGGCACCCTTGGGGGAGGACGTCGGGCCGCTGCCAAATGGGAGCATGGAACCGGCCAGGCCGGCTTTGGGGTCCGTAGTGGGGTTCCCCTTGTCGTCCAATGCCCAGCCTTCGGGTATGGCGCGGCCTTCCTTGGCCGCAACCATCAGCTTGCCGCGTGCGACTTCGCTCAGGCTCAAATCCATCATTAGAGGCAATTGACCTCGCCGCGGAAACACCGCAGCCACCGGGTTCGTGCCAAAGATGGGGTGACGTCCCCCCGCGGCCGGCATCGCAGCGGGTGAGTTGGCAAAGCCTATGCCCACCATGCCGGCTTCGGCTACGGCCCGCAGATGGTCGACGACCACGCCGCAATGGTGACTGCGCATCACGCCGCAAAACGCCACTCCATTTTCTTTGGCAGCGCCTATGGCCTCACGCACTGCCAGTTCGCAGGCTGCAAAGGCCAGACCCTCCTGCGCATCGACCAGCAACGCACCGCCCTTGCGACGGGTCACGACGGGCACTGCGGCCCCGTTGGCGCGACCATTGCGCAAATGGGTGGCGTATTGCCCCACCCGTGACAGGCCGTGTGAACCCAGACCCTGTGCCTCGGCCAATACGAGGGCTTTGGCTGTACTTTGCGCCATCGAGTCGTTGGCGCCCGCGCGCCGCAACTCTGCTGCCACCAGAGAGGTCAGCCGGTTCAGATCAATCCTCATGACAATGCCTCCATCACTTTGTCGGCGATCAGAAAACTGACCCGCTCGTTGGACTCTGTCGTGACACCGGCCACGTGCGGTGTCAAGATCAGGTTGGGGCAGTCCTGAAAGTGCGGCGCCGCCGGCAAGGGCTCAGCGTCAAAAACATCAATGGCAGCGCCGCCCAACGTGCCGGATTTCAAGGCCAGGCCCAGAGCCACTTCGTCCACAATGCCGCCACGCGCTGTGTTGATCAGGACTGCGCCGGGCTTCATCGACGCGATGCGAGCCGCATTGAAGAGTCCCTTGGTTGACTCCACCAGGGGCACATGCAGGCTGACGACATCCGCCGACGTGATCACTTCATCCAGGCTGGCGCACCGTACCCCTGTTTGTACAAAGGCCGGATGGTCTGCGGCCATCATCGCGTCATAGGCGATGACGGTCATGCCGAGCCCCTTGGCAAGTCGCGCCGTCAGTTGACCAATAAAGCCAAAACCAATCAGCCCCATGGTCTTGCCACCAATCTCGCGCCCGTTGGACAAGGCATTGCGCGGCCACTTTCCGCTGGCAACAAGGCCACTGGACTGGTAGACACCGCGCAGCAGGACCATGGCCGTGCCGACCACATACTCCGCCACAGACAGTGCGTTGGCCCCCGTTGCAGGAATGACTTTCATCCCCCTCGCCTCACAGGCGGGAACGTCAATGTTGTCCAGGCCAACCCCCAGGCGGCCGACCACTTTGCAGCGCGCCAATGCCGCCAGCAGATCACCCCGTACCTGGGTGCGATTGCGCACAATGATGGCGTCTGCGGTCGCAGCTTCGGTGAGCAGACGTGCTGCGTCGTCCACCAGTTTGGGGTCGTAGCGCACATCGTGCTTGGCCCGCATAGGCGCTAAAACACGTTCGTCGATAAATTCAGTGATCAGGATGTTCATGCGAATATGAGATATAAAAGTTTCAGTCCAGACTGGCACCTGACTGCTTGACCACAACCGCCCACCGGCTGGTCTCTGACCGCACCAGCGCGGTGAATTGTTCCGGGCTGGAGGGAATGACGTCAAAGCCCTGGTCCTCAAGCGACTGGCGCATCT
>JANPAZ010000121.1:0-13840 GCA_031430225.1 Rhodoferax sp.
TTTCCTTGCGGTTGCTCTTGCGGGGGCAGCAGTGGTCAGGCCACCAGTTTGAGGTGCGCGGGCAGCTTGGCGCCCGCGCCAATGCGGCTGCGGCGCTTGCGCATGTCGGTGAACCGCAAAATAGCCTCCACCAGGTCATCGTCAGTGGACAGCTCCAGTGTGTCTACCCCGGCACGCGCCAGCGTCTGACGCAATTCGGTCTCGCGTTGCGCTGCGATCTGGTTAAAGCGCTGGCGAAACTTGGGGTTGGAGGTGTCCACCAGCAGCTGCTCGCCACTTTCAGCGTCACGCATGGTGATCAGACCCAGATCGGGCATGTTGAGTTCCAGCGGATCGGTGAGCCGCACGGCCACGACCTCGTGTTTTTGTGCGAGCAGACCCAGGGGCTTTTCCCAGCCAGGTTCGCTGATGAAATCGGACACCACAAAAATCGTGGAGCGACGACGCACCAGGCTGGCGGCAGACTTCAGAAGTTCGTCCAGTCGAGTGCTTCCGGATTGCGCATGCTGAGGTCGCTTTTGCATGGCGTGCATCACTTGCAACACGTGGCGCCTGCCATTACCCGCCGGAATGACTGTGTCGACACCGGCGCCGTACAACAGGGCTCCCACCCGGTTGCCGTGACGCGTCAGCAGCCGGGCCAGCACCGCCACGAACCCGGCCGATACGTTTTGTTTGCGCTGCTCGCCTGAACCAAAATCGACCGACGGGCTCAGGTCCAGCAGAAACCACGCTGTCATCTCCCGGTCTTCAGTAAACACCCTCACATGGGGGATTTGCAGACGCGCGGTGACGTTCCAGTCAATATGGCGCACATCATCATGGGCCTGATACTCACGCAAGTCGGCCAGGTCAATGCCTGCGCCGCGCAGCAGCGTGCGGTAGTCGCCTTGCAGCAGGCCATCCAGGCGGCGAATCACCGTCCATTCAAGGCGGCGCAGAATATGCTCGGCGCCTTCTGGCGTAGCAGCCGTAGTGCCCACGCCAGGCGGCGGTGGAGTTTCGGCTTTCCTGGCTTTAAATAGACCGAACATGGCGTGTTTGCCTGATTTCAGGCGGCGAGCTTCTCATGTTCCAGGGGCTTGGCAGGGGCAGGTACTTTGGCCATGATTTTCGCGGTGATGACATCTGCGGTCAGCCCCTCAGACAGTGCCTCGTACGACAGTACCAGACGGTGGCGCAGCACATCAGGCACCAGATCCGTCATGTCCTCAGGCAATGCGTAGGTGCGCCCCCGCAGCATCGCGAGGGCACGTGCGCCTTCGGCCAGGTTGATGGTGGCGCGCGGGCTGGCACCAAAGGTGATGAAGCGTGACAGCTCCTTCAGTCCGTGTTTGTCGGGGGTGCGAGTGGCCGACACCAGGCGCACGGCGTACTGGATCAGGCTCGGGTCTACATACACCCGGCGGCATTCGCTTTGCAGGGCTGCCAGCTGCTCGGTGGTGGCCACAGCACTCACTGCCACGGCCGGGCCAGTCACCCGTTGTACGATGACGAACTCTTCTTCATCGGTCGGGTAGTCCACCAGCACCTTCATCATGAAACGGTCCACCTGGGCTTCGGGCAGCGGGTAAGTGCCTTCGGTTTCAATCGGGTTTTGCGTGGCCATCACCAGGAAGGGGTTGGGCACCTTGTGGGTTTCCCCGGCAATGGTGACCTGGCGCTCCTGCATCACTTCCAGCAGAGCGCTTTGCACTTTGGCTGGCGCGCGGTTGATTTCATCGGCCAGCAACAGATTGGTAAACACCGGCCCCAGGGAAGTGGAAAACTCGCCGGTTTTCTGGTTGTAAAT
This sequence comes from Rhodoferax sp., assembly GCA_031430225.1. Classification (GTDB taxonomy): domain Bacteria; phylum Pseudomonadota; class Gammaproteobacteria; order Burkholderiales; family Burkholderiaceae_C; genus JANYCG01. Next base: position 1,793 of record JANPAZ010000121.1, read on the forward strand.
CCGGGTGCCCACCAGATCAGCGGGCACGAGGTCGGGCGTGAACTGGATACGTTTGAAATTACCCCGCACCGTGTTGGCAAGCGTCTTCACCGTCAGTGTTTTGGCCAGCCCTGGCACGCCTTCCACCAGCAGGTGACCCTGTGCCAGCATGGCCACCATGACGCGTTCGAGGAAACGGTCTTGGCCCACGACGACGCGTTTGACCTCGTAGAGGATCTGCTCCATGAGCTGGGCGGTTTCAGTGCTTTGCGGGGTAGTCTCGGACATGGCGTTTTCCTGTTTTAAAAGGCTGAGATCAGAAGGGTGGCATTCCGGCGGCCATGGCCGCGTTTTCAATCGGCACGGCAAAGCCAATGCCGATAAAGGTGCGTTGCTCGGACGGGTTCAGGATGGCGGTCACGATGCCGACCACCTGGCCGTCCATGGTGACCAATGGGCCGCCCGAATTGCCGGGGTTGGCCGCTGCATCAAACTGGATCAGGTTACTCATCTCCTGCTTGCCTTCGGGCGAGCGGAACGAGCGTTTCAGGCCAGACACCACACCGGCGGATGCCGACGGCCCGATGCCAAACGGAAACCCGACTGCCAAAACCTGATCGCCGGGGCGCAGGTCGGCGGTAGACCGCATGGTGGCGGCGATCATGTCGTCAGGAATTTTGTGCGCCTGCAGCACCGCAAGGTCGTTCTCGGGTTGCGCGCCCGTGACCGATGCGGTGGTTTCCATCCCGTCAGCGAAAGTGATCTTGATGCTTTGAGCGCCTTGCACTACATGCAGATTGGTCAAGATGATGCCTTTGTCCACAATCACCACCCCGGTGCCGACCCCGTGCTGCACGTCTTCTTTGCCATCCTTGTCTTTGACATAGCCGACCACGCGCACTACTGAGGGCAGGATGGCCTCATACGCTTTGGCGGCGGGCGAGGGCAGGTCTGCCGTCTCCAGCGTTTTCAGCACCGCGCTGTCGATGATTTCCTGGGTGAGTCTGGGCTGCTCACGGTGAAGTAGGACGCCCATGCTTCCAATGAGCAGTACCGCCAGCAAGGCAATCGCCGACCAGAGAAGACGGGGGTCATTGGGTGAGATCTGGCGCAGGGCCGCCAGCCGAAAGCGTTTGGGCGGCGGAGGTGTTGCAGGGCCGTCTTGTGCCCCTGGCACGTCGCCTGCAGGTGACCCCTGAGTAGGCCGACTGGAGCGGCTGTAGAGAGCTGATCTGCGCATCCGGGCACCTGTGAAGAAAGTTGTTGGAAACAACAAAACCAAAGTAATACAAACGGTATCACGGTTCGCTTCTTCTTGCACTCGTGTGCCGACATCCCGAGCCAAGGTACGGGGGCACAGCCCTTGGCTGGCGCATATGACCAAATTGTGGCAATTTCTGTGGTAGTTTCGAAGGATGACTTTCTGGATCGACACCCACTGCCATCTGGATTCTGAAGAATTTAGTGCTGACGCCCCCGTGGTAAGGGCACGGGCAGCTATAAATAACGTAGCGCATTGTGTGATTCCGGCCGTCGCGGTGGGCAATTTCGAAGCGGTGCGCGCCTTGGCCCATGAATACGGTGACAGCTACGCCCTGGGCATACATCCCTGCTACGTGCAGAACGCGCTGGACGCAGACCTGGCGCGGCTCGATGAGGCGTTGCACGCCAACCGCGATGATCCACGGCTGGTGGCAGTGGGCGAGATCGGCCTGGACTTCTTTGTGCCAGCGTTGTGCGTGAGTCCCCTGCGTGAGCGCCAGGAATACTTTTACCGCGAGCAATTGAAGCTGGCACGCAAGCATGGTCTACCGGTGATTCTGCATGTGCGCAGGTCGGCGGACCGGTTACTCAAATATCTGAGGGAGTTGGGGCAGGGTGGTCATCAGTGGAGCGGTATTGCCCATGCCTTCAACGGCAGTGGGGTGCAGGCGCAGGAATTCATCAAGCTCGGTTTCAAACTCGGTTTTGGCGGGGCCGTGACGTTCGAGCGAGCGCTGGCTTTGCGCGCGCTGGCGGCCAGCTTGCCACTGGACGCCCTGGTGATGGAAACTGACTCGCCGGACATTCCTCCCCACTGGCTCTACAAGACTTTTGGGCAGCGTGCGGCGGGTGAGCTGCAAGGGCGCAACGAACCGGGTGAACTACCCCGGATAGCTTCAGTGGTTGCCGCGTTGCGGGCCATGCCGCCTGCGGCACTGGCAACGGCCACCACCCGCAATGCCATGAATGCCCTGCCACGTCTGCGCAATCGAATTGACAGGATGGGCAGCAGTGTGGACACCCACTTGAACCGTGCCACCCTGTAGACTTGTATGCCCAGGGATCAACCGACCGGTACTGAAGTGAATTTGAAATATTTCCAGCGTCGCTCGCTGAAAACCAAGGTGACTTTGTTCACGTTGGGAATTTTCGTCGTCAGCATCTGGTCGCTGGCGTTTTATGCCAGCCAGATCTCGCGGGGTGCGATCGCGCGCCTGTCGGGGGATCAGCAATACTCCACGGTGACCTTTATGGGTTCAGAGGTTCACAGACAAGTGGACGACCGCCTCAGGGCTCTGAACACGGTGGCCAACAGCATCAGCCCTGAGATGCTTGCCAATCCACAAGATCTGCAAAGGCATCTGGAGCAACGTCCTGTTTTTGGGATGTACTTTAATGGGGGCGTCTATGTCACGTCTGGAGACGGAACAGCTATCGCCTCGTTGCCGGTATCAGCTCAGCGCATTGGCGTCAACTACATGGATCGGGATTACATCCGGATTCCGCTTGAGCAGGGCATTCAGGCCATAGGGCAGCCGGTCATGGGGCGACAACTCAAGGCGCCCATCTTTGGCATGTCGGCGCCCGTCCGTGACGCGCAGGGTAAGGTCATTGGCGCTCTTGCAGGAGTCATTGATTTAACCCGACCGAATTTTCTGGACAGCATTTCACAAGGCCGCTACGGCAAGACGGGCGACTATTTCATCGTCAATGCAAAAAACCGCACAATTTTGGCCACCTCGGATAAGCGGCGCTTGTTGGAGGTGCTGCCGCCACCGGGTGTGAGCCCGTGGATCGATCGTTTTGTGCAAGGCTATGAAGGCTCGGCCGTTGTGGTCAATCCGCTAGGCGTGGAGGTGCTGGTCTCGATAAAGCAGGTCCCCGTTGCAGGCTGGTATCTGTCTGCCATTTTGCCCACGACGGAGGCGTTTTCCCTGATCCGCGATTTGAGATCACACCTGCTTGCGGCTGCCGGGCTGATGACGGTGCTGGCTGGGCTGCTGACCTGGTGGATGCTGAGTCGGCAGCTCTCCCCTTTGGGGACGGTCGCGCGTATGCTTGCCAAGCAATCAGGTTCGGACCAGCCTGCCCAACCGCTGCCCGTGACCCGTCAAGATGAAATTGGCAGCTTGATTGGGGGCTTCAATCGTTTGCTGGAAACGCTGCGCCTGCGTGACGAAGCGTTGCGCGCTACGGCCACGCGCCTGCGAAGTTTGACCGAGATGTCGTCGGATTTTTTCTGGGAAACGGACGCGGAACACCGGATATCGACGCGAACCGAGAGCAGAAGGGAGATTTCTGAGTCAGTGTTTCGTCAGGCTCCGTCGGTTGGATTACGGCGCTGGGAGATTCCCTCGACCGCACCGGATGAGGCAGGCTGGAAAGCCCACCGTGACTTGCTCGATGCCCATTTGCCTTTCCGTAATTTTGAGGTTACCAGACCCCGCTCAAATGGCCGGATCCACCATATCTCGGTCAGTGGCGATCCCGTATTTGATGCCGATGGCCATTTCAAAGGCTACCAGGGGATCGGTACTGATTTGACGGCCCAGAAGGCGGCTGAAAGCCAGATTCGCAACCTTGCTTTTTATGATCCATTGACGGCATTGCCCAATCGCAGACTGTTGATGGACCGGCTGAAGCATGCGATGGCGACCCATTCGCGGCATGCCCGCAAAGGTGCGCTTCTGTTTGTCGATCTTGACAACTTCAAGACGCTCAATGACACGCTCGGTCACGATACGGGTGACCTGCTCCTGCAACAGATCGCAAACGGCCTTTCCGCCTGCGTTCGCGAAGGCGATACGGTCGCCAGGCTGGGCGGTGATGAGTTCGTCGTGATGCTGGAAGACCTGAGTGAGAGCCTCGTGGACGCTGCAACTCAGGCCAAGGCCGTGGGTGAGAAGATTCTGTTGGCACTCAATAAATCCTACAAGCTGGGCAACTACGAACATCACAGCACACCCAGCATTGGGATCACGTTGTTTGGAGAAGCTGACGAAAGTCTGGAAGAGCCCCTGAAGCGGGCCGATCTGGCGATGTACCAGGCCAAGGCGTCCGGGCGTAACACCATGCGGTTTTTTGACCCGCAAATGCAGGAAGTGGTGACGCAGCGCGCGGCGTTACAGCTCAGTCTGATTGAGGCGTTGGAAAAGAGCCAATTCCTCTTGCACTACCAAGCGCAGGTCGATGCAGCGGGCCAGCTCATTGGCGTCGAGGTGCTGGTGCGCTGGCGCCACCCGGACCGCGGTCTGGTTCCCCCTGGCGAATTCATCGCCTTGGCCGAGGAAACCGGCATGATCCTGCGCCTCGGGCACTGGGTTCTGGAAACCGCCTGCGCCCAATTGGCCGTGTGGGAAAAGCTGGCCCCTGGCTCACCCCTGGCTCGCATCAGCATGTCGGTTAATGTGAGTCCGCGCCAATTCCACCAGGATGATTTTGTAGCCCAGGTGGGGGCCATCTTTGCGCGAACAGGTGTCAACCCCCGGCGGCTCAAGCTGGAATTGACCGAGGGCATGCTGGTCGCGAACATAGAGGAGGTCATCGTCAAGATGAAAGCCTTGAAGCAGCAGGGTGTGGGCTTTTCGCTGGATGACTTTGGGACGGGCTATTCGTCGCTGTCACATTTGAAACGCCTGCCTCTGGACCAGCTCAAGATCGATCAGAGTTTCGTGCGGGACATCCTGACGGATGCCAACGACGTGGCGATTGCCAAAATGGTGATTGCCTTGGGCGACAGTCTGGGCTTGTCGGTGATCGCGGAAGGCGTGGAAACTATTGAGCAGCGCCACTTTCTCGCCCGCCACGGATGCCATGCCTACCAGGGCTACCTGTTCGGCCGTCCCATGCCTGTTGCTGATTTCGAAGCGACTGCGACGTGGGTCAAAAGTGAACCTTCCCAGGGCATCGAACCTCTGGCCTCGTCATTCAGGAATACAGCATAGCCGTGCAAGAGGACAGATCGCAGGACTTGTGACGCGGCCGCCACGTCGGTTTTCACCGTCGTTTAGACTGAGCAAGATCAGACCTTCAGTTGCAACTCAACACCATGTCGACCTCCCCCAGTGCCTCGCGACCCCAATTGCCGCTTTGGTCGGGCAAAACCGGTGATATGGCTGACCGGTTGGTGCGCCGCAGGATTTATTTTTTCGCAATCGCCTTTGCAGTTCTGCTTGGTGGACTGGCCCTGTTGGTTCTGGTGAATGCACGTTCGCTGGAGATAGATGCCGGTAAGGGCTTGGTCGAATCCTATGTGCATGTGGTGGAAGAACAAACCACCCGCACGTTGCAACTCACGGATCAGCGCTTGCAGTTGGCCGAAGGCGGCTTGAGCCAGTTACAGGCCGAGCGGGCTCTGACCGAAGAATCCGTTCGCCAACTGCTGAGGGAGCAGATCAAGGACTTGCCTTTCCTGCGGGCTATGTGGGTCCTGGACCTCGAAGGCCGCATGATTTATGACTCCGATGTGGGCAACACGGGTTTGCGGTTGGGGGATAGCGCGTATTTCCAGATCTACAAGACGAAACCGGAAACCGGGTTTTACCTGGCCGATCCGGTTCGCAGTCGTACCACGGGGAAGTGGCTGATCAGCGCGGCGCGTCCCCTGAAGGCTGCCAATGGTGCCTTTGCCGGCGTCATCGTCGCGGCCGTTGAGCCACCTTTTTTCGACAATCTCTGGCGCTCAGTCGACCTCGGGGCGGACGGTTCGATTGCCCTGTTAAAGCGCAGTGGCGTGCTGATGATGCGCAGTCCGTTTGACGACAAGATCATTGGAAACGTTTTCTTGAATAGCCCCCTGTTCCGCCAGTATTTGCCTTCCAATCCGTCTGGAACTTTTATGGACAAAGGGCCGATCGACGGAAAGGCCCGACAGTACGCTTACCGTACCTTGTCTGCGCATCCGGATCTGGTCGTGATTGTCGGAAAGTCAGTCGACGTGATGCTGGCCCCTTGGCGCCGGTTGGCCGCACTGGCGATGGTGATATGGGCCCTGGCTTCGACGACTGTCCTGCTGCTCAGCGGATACCTCGAGCGGGCCTGGCGGCAACGCATGCAGGCCGAGGCCCAGGCTCAACTTGAGGCACAACGGTTGACTCTGGCGACGGACGCTGCCGGAATTGGCGTCTGGGACTGGGATTTGACTGCAGACCGGGCCTTCCTGTCTACGACCTATTCCACCATGTTGGGTTATCCGCCGGAGGATGGAGCACAGGCCAGAGAGCGGTTGATGCAAAGGATTCATCCAGACGATCGCGAGGCGGTGCAGGCCAAAGTGCAGGCGGTACTCAAGTCGACATCCCGCAATTTCGAGTACGAAGCGCGCATTCGGCATGCTGACGGCAACTATCGCTGGATCAGCACCATAGGTCATGTTCTTGCCCAGGATGAGTTCGGAAAATCGACCCGCATGATGGGCGCACGCATTGACATCACGCCGCGCAAGCTCGCCGAAGAAAAGCTGCGTGACAGCGAAGTCTTGTATCGCCAGTTATTTGACAGCAACCCGCAACCGATGTGGGTCTACGACCTGAAGACGCTGGGGTTCCTGGCGGTCAACGACGCTGCGGTCGCACGGTATGGCTACAGCAGGGACGAGTTTCTCGGCATGACCATTCGGGATATCCGGCCGGCCGAGGACGTGCAGTCGCTGGAAGCAAGCGTGTCGTCAATCCGTTCGGTCCTGAGTTCGGCGGAGATATGGCGCCACCGCCGCAAGGATGGCGAGGTCATCCTGGTCGAAATCACCGCCCATTCGCTTGACTACGAGGGGCGCCCGTCCCGACTCATATTGGCCAATGACATCACGGCACGTCACCTCGCCGAAGAGAAGCTGCGTCTGAGCGAGCAAAATCTGGCCATCACATTGCAGTCGATTGGTGACGCGGTGATCGCCACCGACGCCAAAGGCCTGGTCACCCGGATGAACGGAGCTGCCGAGCGCATGACAGGCTGGCTGATTTCAGAGGCCGCTGGAAGGCCGCTCTCGGATGTGTTCAACATTGTCAATTCCCAGACCCGGCAGCCCTGCGTGAATCCTGTCCAACTGGTGATGCAGGACGGGCGCGTGGTGGGTCTGGCCAATCACACGGCCCTGCTTGCGCGCGATGGCGTGGAATACCAGATCTCGGACAGCGCGGCGCCAATTCGAAACCCCGATGGCGAGATTGTCGGGGTGGTGCTGGTGTTCAGCGATGTGACCGAGGCCTATCGCGTGCGTCAGGCCCTGGCTTCGACCGCCGCAATGCTTGAGCGCACCGCTGAAATGGCCCGAATCGGGGGCGGGGAGATTGACCTGCGCACCATGGTGAATCACTGGTCTAAAGAGACCTGTCGGATCCATGACTTGCCAATTGACGCGCGTCCTTCTCTGGAGGAAGCACTGGCACTCTACCGGCCAGAGAGTCAGGAGATTCTGCGCGATGCGATTCGGGCGAGTGTCTCCCGCGACGAGACCTTTGATCTGGAACTGCAGGCTGTAACACCCAAAGACCGCTCGATCTGGGTGCGAGCCAGGGGTGAGCCTGTCCACGAAAACGGCCAAGGCGTTCGTCTGGCCGTTGCTTACCAGGACATCACGGACAGCAAAGCAGCGGAGACACAACTGCGCATTGCCGCGAGTGCCTTCGAGACCCAGCAGGGCATGTTCGTCACCGACGCGCAATGGCGAATACTTCGGGTCAACCGCAGCTTCAGTGAAATTACCGGCTATTCACCCGCAGAGGCGGCGGGCAAAACACCTCAGGAGTTGTTGAGATCGGGCTATCACAACGCAGAGTTCTACCTTGCCATGGATCAGTCTCTTGAGCAGACCGGCATGTGGCAGGGAGAGGTTTGGGACCGGCGCAAAAATGGCGAACTGTTTCCCCAATGGATCTCGATTGCCAGTGTCACGGACGACCGCGGGCAGGTGACCCACCGTGTTCACGCGTTTTCCGATATTACCGAACGAAAGGCCGCTGAGGCGCAGATACAGCATCTCGCGTTCTTTGATTCGCTGACGGGCCTGCCCAATCGCCGTCTCCTGATGGACCGTCTCAAACAGGCGATGACAAACAGTCAGCGACGGCAACGGCGGGCGGCCCTGTTGTTTGTCGACCTCGACAATTTCAAGACCCTCAATGACTCCCTGGGTCACGACAAGGGTGACCTCCTGCTGCAGGAGGTCGGTAAGCGGCTGACGACCTGCATTCGTGAAGGCGATACTGTGGCCCGACTGGGCGGAGACGAGTTTGTGGTGATGCTGGAGGACTTGAGTTTTGATGAGAAGGAGGCAGCGCTGCGGGCGGAGGCCATCGGTGAGAAGGTTCGAGCCGCACTGAACCAGAACTACCTGCTGGGAAGCTATTCACATCGCAGCACCCCAAGCATTGGCATTACCTTGTTCGGAAGCGCGTCGGAGAGCATCGAAGAGCCCCTGAAACGCGCGGATCTGGCCATGTACCAGGCGAAGGCGGCAGGGCGCAATACCTTGCGGTTCTTCGATCCCAGGATGCAAGTGGCGGTCACCGATCGTGCCGAGTTGGAGGACGGTTTGCGCCTGGCATTGGACCAAAATGAATTCGTATTGTTCTACCAGGGTCAAGTGCAGGGTTTGTCTGACGGCACGGTGCGGCTCACAGGGGCCGAAGCCCTCGTACGCTGGCAGCATCCGCAGCGCGGAATGGTGTCCCCGGCAGACTTTATCCCCCTGGCCGAGGAAACCGGGATGATTGTCCGGCTGGGTCATTGGGTACTGGAAGTGGCATGTGCCCAATTGGCCGCATGGGCGTCCCAGCCCCAGACCGCCCATTTGACGATGGCCGTGAATGTCAGCCCCCTGCAGTTCAGGCAGGATAATTTTGTGCCTCAAGTGTTGGACGTGTTGTCGCGCACCGGTGCCAATCCGGCGCTGCTCAAGCTGGAGCTCACTGAAAACGTTCTGGTCTCCAGCGTCAATGATGTGGTTGCCAAAATGGTCGCTCTCAAGGCGCAGGGCGTGGGGTTCTCATTGGACGATTTCGGCACAGGTTATTCGTCTCTTTCGCATTTGAAACTGCTGCCGCTGGACCAGCTCAAAATTGAGCAGGGGTTTGTTCGCGACATATTGATCGATGCCAACGATGCAGCGATTGCCAAAATGGTCATTGCGCTTGGCGAGAGCCTGGGCCTGTCGGTGATTGCGGAGGGCGTGGAAACCAGTGAGCAACGCCACTTTCTCGCCAGCCATGGCTGCCACGCCTACCAGGGGTACCTGTTCAGCCGCCCAGTGCCTATTGAAGAGTTCGAGGTCTTTGCCGGGCTGTGCTGAGATGAGCCAGCCCGCACGACTTCAAGGTCTGAGCCCCATCGTATCCGCCAACACGCGATTGCTGGTGTTGGGCAGCTTCCCCAGCGCCGCCTCATTGGCTTCACAGCAGTATTACGCGCACCCGCAAAATCATTTCTGGAAAATATTACTGTCAATTTGGCCTGCAGGCCCACATGGAATGGGCATAGGTAGCTATGAAAACCGTAGCAAATGGCTGCTGCACCGGGGCGTGGGGGTTTGGGACGTATACGCCTCATGTGAGCGTGAGGGCAGTCTGGATGCTGCGATACGCAACGCTGAAGTCAATGATTTCGCTGACCTCCTGGGTCGCTGTCCCGACCTTCAGGCCATTGCCTTCAACGGTGCAGAAAGCTTCAAACATGCGCCGCGAGTCCTGGCCAGTCTGAGCACTGGTCGTCGTGCCGAGCCTGTGGTACCCGAACGTAGCGACGTGGCTGACTTGCCAATGGCCGCCTATAAATTGCCCTCGACCAGCCCGGCCAATGCGAGCTGGAGTTTCGATCGAAAGCTGGCGGCGTGGCGCGAAGTGGTTATCGCTGCCGGATTGGCTTGAAACGCCAGCGGCACAGGCTGGGGATAATGGGTGCATCTTGAAAAAAAACCAGATCATCCTGCCCGAGGTCAACTTCTCCGACGAAGGCCCTATTCGTCACCTCCATCTGGGCACGCAATGGATTCAGGGCTCCATGCTGATGGATTCGCCCACCGTGCTGGTGCACCAGTACATCCAGCGCATGATGGCGTGGCTGTTGTTTGTGGAGCCGTCCAGCGTGCCAAAGTTGCAGGCTCTGCAATTGGGGCTGGGCGCGGCGTCGCTCACCAAGTTCTGCCACAAGGTGCTCAAGATGAAAACCTGCGCCATCGAGCTCAATCCGCAGGTGCTGGTGGCCTGCCGAGGCTGGTTCAAACTGCCCGCTGACAACTCACGCATGCAGGTGGTTCTGGGCGACGCGTCAAAGGAAATTCAGGACCCGAAGTGGTGGGGCACGGTCGATGCCCTGCAGGTTGACCTGTACGACGATGAGGCCGCAGCACCGGTGCTTGACAGTGCCGCTTTTTATGCCGACTGCCGCCGGTTGTTGACCGAAGGGGGGTGCATGACGGTCAACCTGTTCGGCCGTTCATCAAGTTACCAGCGAAGTGTTGACAAGATCGCCGCTGCATTTGGTCTTGACGCCGTCTGGGCCTTCAAGGCCACCCGCGAAGGCAATACCGTGGTGCTGGCCCAAGGCACCGCGTCCCGGCCCAAGCGTGCTGAGCTGGCTGCCCGTGCCGACATCATTGAGGCCCATTGGGGCTTGCCCGCCGCCCAATGGGTGCGCATTTTGAAACCCGTTACGCCGTGAGTGTTCCCTTGAAGAACAAACCGTTGACGCCACTGCCACTGCCTGCTGATCACGTCGGCCCTGTGGATTGGCGCAGCCTGGTCACCTGGCTGCGCGCGGATGGCGTGATTTCGGATGAAGAAGCGCTGCGCACCACGGCTCGTTGCGCGCAGGCCGAAAGCGCCCAGCATCCTTTGGTGCGGCTGGCCAGCGTGTCGATGCGTCGCGCCAGCGACGGCAAACCGCTGGATGTCGAAATCCTCGCGCAATGGCTGGCGGGACGTGCCGCGTTGACCTACCTTCGCATTGATCCGCTCAAGGTTGACGTGGGCAAGGTGGCCGACGCCATGAGCGCAGCCTATGCCGAGCGCCACAAGATATTGCCGGTGCAGGTCACTCCCACCGAAGTTGTCGTGGCCACGGCAGAGCCCTTCATCACCGACTGGGTAGCCGAGGTGGAGCGCCAGTCCCGCAGGCATGTGCGCCGTGTGGTGTCCAATCCGCAGGACATTCACCGCTACACCGCCGAGTTTTTTGCACTCGCCAAATCTGTGCGTGCCGCCAATAAATCGGGCGGCAACAGTGGTGGAGCCAGCTTTGAGCAGCTGGTAGAGCTGGGAAAAACCAGCAAACAACTCGATGCCAACGATCAGGGCGTGGTGCAGGTGGTGGACTGGCTGTGGCAATATGCCTTTGACCAGCGCGCCAGTGACATTCATCTGGAGCCCCGGCGCGAACAGGGTGTGATCCGCTTTCGCATCGACGGTGTGCTGCATCTGGTCTACCAGTTGCCGATGGCGGTCCACAACGCCATGACGGCGCGCATCAAGCTGCTGGGCCGCATGGATGTGGTTGAAAAGCGCCGCCCGCAAGATGGCCGCATCAAGACCCGTAACCCGCGTGGTGACGAGATTGAAATGCGCCTGTCAACGCTGCCCACTGCGTTTGGTGAAAAGATTGTCATGCGTATTTTTGACCCCGATTCGACCGCCAAGGACCTGGACGCGCTCGGTTTTGCCGAGCACGATGCCAAGCGCTGGGAGACCTTGGTACAACGCCCGCACGGCATTATTTTGGTGACCGGGCCAACCGGCTCGGGTAAAACCACGACGCTGTATTCCACCCTCAAACGCTTGGCCACTGAGGCCGTCAACGTGAGTACCGTTGAAGACC
>JANPAZ010000122.1:0-3197 GCA_031430225.1 Rhodoferax sp.
TGCATCTGGCGCAGACGTATGCCAGTCAGCGCTCATCTCACGGCGCCCTGCTGTCGGAGCATCAGATGGTTCAGGCCATGGTGGCCGATGCGCACATTGAATTGCATGCCGCCCGCCTGATGACCGTCGACACAGCGCGCAGGCTGGATGCCGGCGAATCCCTGCGCCATCACTCGTCGATGGCAAAAGGGTTTGTGTCATAGGCGTTCAATCGCGTGGCCGACTCAGCGTTTCAAAACACGGGCGCTTTGGGTAGTTCGGAGGAATAGCCGCTGTCGATGATTAAGCGGTTCTTGCGGCCTTTCCGGATTTACGATGGGGCTTCAGAGGTTCATCGCTCCGCCATTGCGCGGCGGGTTTTCAAGCAGCAGTTGGACGCCTGATTGTGCTGCACCATCCACCCCAGTACCATCGACTGTTAGCGAAGGAGGTCTACTGCGATTGAACACCCATACCGCTTCCAGACTCAGGTCGGCGTGGCATTCAGCGCAGCGGCATTAAGGAGGAGGCCAAAGGCCGGGGGACAGCCGCGGAGTCTGAGTGCCGCGTCGGCCTGAGTCCGTCAACAAATGACTTTAACTTCGACAACAAAAACCGCCCTACCCCGCATACACAGTCGAAGCCGTCTCCCCACCCCGACCAGTCCAGTTGGTATGGAAATAAGTGCCACGTGGCTGGTCAACCCGCTCATATTGATGGGCACCAAAAAAGTCCCGCTGGGCCTGCAACAGGTTGGCAGGCAGATTTTCAGTGCGGTAGCCGTCGTAGTAAGCCAGCGCGGCCGACATCGCAGGCATGGGAATGCCGTTTTGCATAGCCTGCACCAGCACATTGCGCAGTGACTGCTGCGATGTGGCCATGGTCTGCGTGAAAAATGGGTCCAGCAACAGGTTCGCCAGTGCGGGATTGCGGTCGAACGCCAGTTTGATTTCGCCCAAAAAGTCCGAGCGAATGATGCAGCCACCGCGCCACATCAGCGCGATACCGCCGTAATTCAGGTTCCAGCCAAAGCTGTCGGCAGCAGCCCGCATGAGCTGATAGCCCTGGGTGTATGAAATGATTTTTGCGGTGTACAACGCATGGCCGATATCGTTGATCAACGTTTGCCGGTCGCCCGTAAATACCGGTCGAGGTCCAGACAGGATTTTCGAAGCCCGCACGCGCTCGTCCTTCATCGACGAAATCACCCGGGCAAAGACAGATTCGGTGATCAGCGTCAGCGGCATGCCCATGTCCAGCGCGGTATTGACCGTCCACTTGCCCGTACCTTTTTGCCCGGCCTTGTCCAGAATTTTGTCGACCAGCGGTGCGCCATCGTCGTCTCTCACCGCCAGGATATCGCGCGTGATTTCAATCAGATAGCTCTTGAGTGCGCCTTCGCTCCACACCTTGAAGACCGCATGCATCTCGGGCGCGCTCATGCCCAGCAGGTTTCGCATCACGTCGTACGCTTCGCAGATGAGCTGCATGTCGCCGTACTCGATCCCGTTATGAACCATTTTGACGAAATGGCCTGAGCCCTGTTCCCCAATCCAGTCGCAACATGGCACGCCGTCATCGACCTTGGCCGCGATGGCCTGAAATATGGGCTTGAGGGCGGGCCAAGCAGCCGCCGAGCCACCGGGCATGATGGAAGGCCCCAGCAGCGCGCCTTCTTCACCGCCAGACACGCCGCTGCCCACATAGAGCAGGCCTCGGGCTTCAAGGGCTTTTGCACGGCGCGTGGTGTCGGCAAAGTGGGAATTGCCACCGTCGATGAGGATATCGCCGGTTTGCAACAGCGGCGTCAGCGCGTCAATGATGTCATCGACGGGTTTGCCCGCTGGCACCAGCAACATGATCTTTCGTGGCAACGCGAGAGATTCAACGAGTGCCGCCCATGAATGGCAACCCTCTATGCGCTTGCCACTCGCCCGCCCCTGGGTAAAACGCTTCACCTTGTCGGTGTCAATGTCAAACACCGACACCGAAAAACCCTTGCTTTCCATGTTGAGCACCAGGTTCTCACCCATCAACCCGACACCAATGAGACCGATCTGAGACGCCATAGCTTTTTTCCTGTGGTTTGGCCGGGCTGAGGTTAACCGATTAAGCCGCGGTGATAATTCCGGCATGCCTGTTACAGCCGTTCAAGACACGCCCGCATTCATTGCCGACCGCCCCCACCCCGAAAATTTGCGCGACCTCTTCTGGTCATTCACCTGGCTTGCACTCCAGGGCTTTGGCGGCGTGCTCGCCGTGGTTCAGCGTGAACTTGTAGAAAAAAAAGGCTGGCTAACGCGTGAAGAGTTTGTAGAGGACTGGGCGGTCGCGCAGATCATGCCGGGGCCCAACGTGGTCAACCTTTGCCTGATGATTGGCGACCGTCACTTTGGCCTGCGCGGTGCCCTGGCGGCATTGGCCGGGGTCCTGACGTTTCCCTTGATCCTGGTGCTGATTTTGGCTGCGGCATTTGCCGGCATTGCCGACTTGCCCCAAGCGCAAGGTGCGCTGCGTGGGATGGGGGCCGTGGCGGCCGGATTGATCACGGCGACCGGGCTCAAGCTGATTCCGGCTTTGAAGAAAAACACCATGGGTGCGCTAGCCTGCGGGGCATTTGGCGCGATGACCTTTCTGGCAGTTGCCTGGCTGCGGATTCCATTGGCCTGGGTCATTCTGGGTGTGGGTGGAGTTGCCAGTGTGTATGCCTTTTACCGCCTGGGTGGGAGCAAGCCATGAGCCTGAACCTGAGCGCCGCAGACTGGCTGTCTTTTTTCACCCACTTCGCATCGCTGTCGCTGTTGGCAGTGGGCGGTGCCATCACCACCGCACCGGACATGCATCGCTATCTGGTGAGCGACAAGCTGTGGCTGACAGAAGCGCAGTTCAGCTCCAGCATTGCGCTGGCCCAGGCTGCGCCCGGGCCCAACGTGTTGTTTGTGGCCTTGATGGGCTGGAACGTGGGCATGAATGCCGGTGGCTATGCGCACGCGTTGCTGGGCGTGGCCGTGGCCATGATGGGCATCCTGTTGCCCAGTACCACCCTGACCTTCATGGCGGCGCGCTGGGGCCATCAAAACCGCGAATTGCGGGCCGTGCGCGCCTTCAAACAAGGCATGGCACCCATCGTGATTGCGCTACTGGTGGCCACCGGATGGATCTTGTCCAACGGGCTGGGTGGCTTGGGTGAACGCTGGCATCTGTGGGTGGTCACTGGC
>JANPAZ010000123.1:0-2519 GCA_031430225.1 Rhodoferax sp.
CTGCGGTATGAAAGCTATGCGGGTTCAGCCAACCAGCAAAGCGCTCTCTTTCTGAACAACAATGGTGCCTCGGTGGGCGTCGGGTTGACCTGGACGCTGGCGCGCTCTGAAAGCCGTGCACGCGACTAAATTTTTGCAAAGAGTGTCTGGAAACATCCAGGCTGGAAGTGCGGCCAGAGCGCGAATTCGTGTTGCACCACTCGCAACAGCACCATGCGGTGAATCTTCTGAGCGAGGCGCAACGCCGTGCCTCGCCAGCAACTGACATTGAGGTTCTGACAGCCCCCTCTGGCTTAGCGCTTCAGTCGATGGCCGAGCGTGCCGTGCGTGAGGACAATGCCGACATCATCATTCTCGCAGATGCCCCCACGCTTGCATCAACTTCATATTTGGCGCATTCTTTGCTTGTAAATACCACCCCTTTAACAAAGACGAGGAGCCCATCATGCGCACTCTTGGCAACAGGTCAGTCTGGATCTTCATCACCATGGTGCTGGGCCTGTGCATGGGGCCGGCGCGCGCGGCAACACCGCCGCCCGCCGCCGCACAAACCATCATGGATGCGCTGACCAAGGCCAACGCGGCCGTTGTGGGAGTGCGCGTCAACGTGGCCGAGGGTGCCCGTTCGGCTGAAACGCTGGGGCGTCAACGCAGTGGTTCGGGGGTGGTGATCGGGCCTGACGGGCTGATATTGACCATTGGTTACCTGATGATGGAAGCGTCCAGCATTCAGGTCGTCACCAGTGACAACAAGACCGTTCCCGCCCAGGCGGTGGCCTATGACCTGGCGACTGGCTTTGGCCTGATCAAACCGCTATTGCCATTGCGCGGCGTGCAGCCCGTGTCGTTGGGCAGCCTGAGCGACCTGAGCCCGGGCGAATCCCTGATGGCCGCCACCGGCGCGCAGGCAGATGGCGACGAGGCCGATGTCACCATGACGCAAATGGTCAGCAAGCGTGCGTTTTCAGGGTACTGGGAGTACCACCTGGACTCCGCCGTCTTTACCAGCCCGCCCATCAGCAACCATTCTGGTGCGCCGCTGTTCAACCAGCGCGGTGAGTTGATCGGCATTGGCAGTCTGTTTGTACCCGATGCGATGGGTGGCAACCGGCGTCTTCCTGGCAACATGTTTGTGCCCGTGGATTTGCTCAAGCCCATACTCACCGAGATGCAGCAGACTGGCAGCACCAAATTCAGCCGCAGGCCGTGGGTGGGTCTGACCTCTTCAGAACAGAGTGGGCGCGTGCAGATTGTTCGGGTCAACAAAGACAGCCCCGCCAAGGCTGCCGGCCTTGAGCCTGGTGATGTCGTCCTGGCCGTCGATGGCACCAAGGTCGCCACGCTGGAGGCGTTCTACAAAAAGCTGTGGGACCGCGCCCAACCTGATACAGAAATCACGTTGACGGTGTTGCAGGGTGCAGATATCAAAACCATCAAGCTCAACGCCGTGGACCGCATGTCCACCATGCGCAAGCCTGACGGAATTTGAAGAAAAACGGATCAGTGGCCCTCGTAGATATTCAATAGTTTGCTATTATTTTTCTAGCAAACCGGTCTTCACTGTGGGATAACGAAGCACCAGTCCCAACTCACGCTTCATACGTGTGTTGTCCATGCGGCGTGATTCACTCATGAAACTCAGCAGCATCAAGGGCAACTGATCCTGCGCGGTGCTGCGCGGCACGCGGGGTGGGCGTGGCAGCTGGTACAGGTCGGCGGCCAGGTCGAAATAGTCACCCATTTTGAGCTGGCTGTCATCGTTCACGTTGTAGATACGCTGCGGCTTGCCCGCCCATATTGCGCGCACGAAGGCACGCGCCAGATCATCCGCATGAATGTGGTTGGTGTAGACATCGTCGCTGGCTTGCAGCACTGGGGTGCCTTTCAGCAAGCGGGTGCGTGGCGTGCCGCCTTCGCGGTCGTTGGCGTAGATGCCCGGAATACGCAGGATGCTGGTGCGCATGCCCGTGGCGCGGCCCAGGTGACGTACCCGTTTTTCCGCATCAATACGGCGGATGGCCCGGGGCGTATGGGCGTTGACAGCTCTGCTTTCTGTAGCAACGCCGCCATCACAATCTCCATACACTCCGCTGGTTGAGCCGTAGATATAAGACATTGGTGTGCTGCGCCGACGCAAAGTCGCGTTAAGGGCGCGGGTTCGGGGGTCTCCCCAGCCGTCACCGGGCGGCGGTGCGAGATGCACCACACGGGTGGCAATGCCCGCCAGGCGATGGAGGGTGTCAGGCGCATCCAGATTGCCAGCGAGTGGCGTGATATTTTTGCGGCGAAGTTCGTCAACGCGCTCAGGCGATGACGTCAGCGCAAACAGGCGCAGTCGCCCGTTCAGATTGCTCGCCACACGCAGGCCCACATCGCCGCAGCCCACGATGAGCAGCCGCTCGCGGCGAAAACGGGCCGGCAAGGCGCCCAAAGGGGATTGGATTGAAGGCAAAATCGGGGTCTATTTGAAAAAAGAGCCTTGAGGATACCGAAAAAGATGACGAGCACTGCCAGCCCGA
>JANPAZ010000124.1:0-9042 GCA_031430225.1 Rhodoferax sp.
CTTCCTGATTTTCATTGCGGTATTGTTGTTTCGCCCGCAGGGCATGTTTGGGGCCAAGGCATGACCCGCCCGGCATCGAGTGGCATGACGGCTCTTCAAAAAGAGGTGCTGCGGATCGCGATCTTCGGTGTGGGCATGGCCTTATTTCTGGAAGTATCTTCCTCGGGCGTCGTCCTCAATTTCGTGATGATGGCCTTGTATGCGGCGCTGCTGGCACAGGCCTGGAACATTCTGGGTGGCTACGGCGGGCAATTCTCATTCGGGCACGCACTGTTTTTTGGCACGGGTGCTTACGTGCAGGCCATTGCGCAACTGCAAGGCGGCATGAGCCCCTGGCTGGCCCTGCCCCTGGGGGCGCTGGCCAGCAGTGGCGTGGGGCTGTTTGTGGGCGCTTTGAGCTTTCGTTACGGACTGAAGGGGTCGTACTTCGCACTGGTGACGCTTGCTTTCGCCGAGGTATTTCGCATCGTTGCGCTGTCTGTTCCATTCACCGGCGCGGGCGTGGGTCTGATGGTGCCGCTGCGCGAAGGGTTTGCAAACATGCAATTCGATTCGCGCCGGGGTTACGCGATGCTGGTTCTGGCCATGGTGGTGCTGGCGCTGGGTGTGACCTGCTGGCTTAAACACTCGCGGTTTGGGGCCTACCTTCAGGCAGTACGCGACAACGAAGAAGCTGCCCGTGCCGCCGGCGTCAACCCGTTCCGGATCAAGCTGGGGGCCATCGCATTGTCGGGCGGCTTCATGGGCGCGGCGGGTGCCTTTTATGTGCAGGTGTTTCAGTACATCGACCCGGGCATTGCCTATGGCTCCCACACGTCGGTCGAGGCGCTCGTGGGTGCCATTGTCGGTGGCCTGGGCACGCTGTGGGGACCGATAGTGGGTGCGCTGGCGCTGCATGTGCTGGCCGACCTCACGCGCAACCTGTTTGGTCAGTTGCCCGGCATCAACATGGTGATCTACGGCACCGTGCTGGTCATCATGGTCATGTTTGCGCCTCGGGGTCTGAGTGGTGCGGGGCAGAGTATTCGCAGCCTCTGGAAAGGCAAGACGAAATGAAAGGCGCCCCAGCGAGCCCGGCGATCATGTCGCTCACCGGCGTGTCCAAAAGCTTTGGTGGTTTGAAAGCCGTGCAGAACGTGAGCCTTGCCGTGCCTCATGGCAGTCTTACGGCGCTGATCGGCCCCAACGGTGCCGGCAAAACCACGCTATTTGCACTGATGTCGGGGTTTCACCTGCCAGATAGCGGCCGCATTGAATTCGACGGGCGTGACATCACGGCCCAGGCGCCCGATGCCAATGCACGCGCGGGTCTTGCGCGCACCTTCCAGATCGTTCAGCCCTTTGCCGCGCAGACCGTTCGTGAAAACATTGCTGTGGGCGCTCATTTGCATGAGCCTCGCCGTGTGGCTGCGTTGGCGGCAGCAGAGGCCGTGGCGGCGCGAGTCGGTTTGACCCCGCAGCTCGACAAGCCCGCAGCCGACTTGACCGTGGCGGGCCGCAAGCGGCTGGAGCTTGCACGGGCACTGGCCACCCGGCCAAAGCTTCTGTTGCTTGATGAAGTGCTGGCAGGCCTGAACCCGCAGGAAATCAGCGACATGATTCCCGTCGTGCGGGGCATCGCGCAGTCTTGGGTGACGGTCTTGATGATTGAACACGTGATGCAGGCGGTGATGAACCTGGCAGAGCATGTATGGGTGCTGGCACAGGGGCAGTTGATCGCGCAGGGCACGCCTGCAGAAGTCACGGCCAGCCCGGCGGTGATCGAGGCCTATCTGGGCCACGGCACCGCTGCAAAACTGCGCAAGGCAGCCGAGGCGGTGGTATGAGCGCCTTGCTGGACATCAAAAACCTGCAGGGCGGCTATGGTGCCGTCGAGGTGTTGCGCGGCGTGGACCTGCACGTGAACGAAGGTGAAATCGTAGCCCTGCTGGGCAGCAATGGCGCGGGCAAGTCCACGCTCAACAATGTGCTGTGCGGTATCTACCGGGCATGGGCTGGCACGGTGCAGTTTGACGGGCAAGACCTGACAGGCGCGCACTACCGCGACGTGGTCAAGACAGGGCTGATCCAGGTACCTGAAGGGCGCAAGATATTCCCCAATCTGTCGGTGTTGGAGAACCTGGAGTTGGGCTCGTTCACCCGGGCTCGGGCGCGGCGTGCCCAAAATCTGGAACGGGTATTTGGCATCTTCCCGCGCTTGCAAGAACGCACCCAGCAGCTCGCAGGCACGATGAGTGGCGGCGAGCAGCAAATGCTGGCCATCGGGCGCGGTCTGATGGCTGAGCCCCGCCTGTTAATTCTTGATGAGCCGTCACTGGGGCTGTCGCCTTTGCTGGTTGAAGAGTTGTTCACCCTCATCGGGCAGCTGAATCGCGATGGTCTGGCCGTGTTGCTGGTCGAGCAGAACGTCGGGCAGTCGCTGGATATTGCCGGGCGCGCGTATGTGCTGGAGAACGGGGCCATTCGCTTCTCGGGGGCCAGTGCCGACCTGCTCGCCAGTGACGATCTGCGCCGCGCCTATCTGGGCGTTTGAGATGCCAAATACGGCTTTCAGCGGAAATATATGGAAAAAATGGCAAATGGCCCACGTATCCATTAGATTGATAGCTATTATTTTAGTAGCAATGGGTTTTAACACCCGGGCGTTCGCTCAGGTCTCTGCGCCGGTCCGCATCCTCGTGGGTGCACCGGCAGGTGGCTCGACCGACACCATGGCGCGGGCGCTGGCCAATGAGCTGGGCAAGCAGATTGGCCGCACAGTCATCATAGAAAACCGCCCTGGCGCGGGTGGCAACATTGCGGCTGATGCAGTGGCCAAAGCCGCGCCCGATGGCAACACCCTGTTGATGAGCTTTACCAGCCACGCCATCAACGCGTCCTTGTACCCCAACCTGCCGTTTGACCCTGTCAAAGATTTCACGCCGCTCACGCTGGTGGCCACCTCGCCGTCCATTCTGGTGGCCCATCCATCGGTGCCGGCCAAAGACGTTCGCGAACTGATCGCGTTGGCGAAATCAAAACCAGGCCAGCTCAATTTTGCGATAGGTGCCATCGGCTCATCCCTGCATCTGGCGGGTGATGCTTTCAAGATGCAATCGGGTGCTTACATCGTGAATATTCCCTACCGGGGCACGGCGCCGGCGATCCAGGATGTGCTGGCCGGGCAGGTGGAGCTGATGTTCGCGGCCATTGGTAACGCCCAGGGTCAGATCAGGGCGGGCAAGCTCAAGGCGCTGGGCGTGACCAGTGCCAAACGACTGGCCGCATTTCCCGATGTGCCCACCATCGGCGAGGTGCTGCCCGGCTATGAATCAAGTGCCTGGTTCGGGCTGTTTGGTCCTGCCCGCATGGACGCCGTTTTGGCCAAAAAGCTCAGTGATGGTGCAAGGCAGGCGATTGCTGCGGCCGACGTGCGACGGCGTCTGGAAACCGAAGGCTACGTACCCGTGGGCAATGCGCCGGACGAGTTTGGCAAATTCGTACAGACCGAGATCGCGCGGTGGGCGCGGGTCGTTAAATTCTCGGGAGCCAAGCCCGAATGAACAACCCAAGCCTGAGCACTGGCGCAGAGGGAGAACGTGGGGGCAACAGCGCAAGCACCGCCGGGCCGCCCCAAGGTGCGAGGGCCCCCTCGGGGGGCAGCGACCCACATGAAATGGGGGAGCGTGGGGGTCCACAGTCCATCGCCCAGAAAATCATTGCCCGTGCCGCAGGCAAAGCTTCGGTGCGCGTGGGTGACATCGTCACCTGCAAGGTTGATCTGGCCATGTTCCATGACTCATCCGGCCCGCGTCGTCTGAAGCCCATGCTGGACGAGCTGGGCGCGCAGATCTGGGACAAGTCCAAAGTGGTGCTGGTGATGGACCACTACGTGCCGGAGCGTGATGACGCAGCCCGCAGAATAGTGCGCATCGCGCGCGACTGGGCGGCCGAACAAAACCTGCCGCACGTGTACGACAGCCAGGGCATCTGCCACGTGGTGGTGCCACAGCATGGCCATATCCGGCCCGGCATGTTCTGCGTGGGCGGTGATTCGCATTCGCCGACGGGGGGTGCATTTGGCGCCTACATGTTTGGCATTGGCAGCACCGAAATGCTGGGTGTGGTGGTCACCGGAGAGATCTGGCTGCGCGTGCCGCAAACCCTGGCCATGAATTGGTCCGGACACCTCGCATCGGGTGTGTGCGCCAAAGACATGATGTTGGCCATGATCGCGCGTTTTGGCATGAATGGAGCCAACTACCACGCGGTTGAATTTACAGGCGGGGCGGTGCGGTCGCTTTCGATGCAGGAGCGCATGACCCTGTGCAACATGAGCGCCGAGCTGGGTGCGCAGACCGGGCTGGTGGCACCTGATGATGTGACCACGGACTGGCTGCGCGGCACCGGTACGCTCACACCCGCCGCCCTCAGCGACATCGAAAATTGGAAGGCATTGCAATCTGACCCCGGCAGCTTCGATGTGCAGCACGACTTTGATGCCACCGAGCTCAGCCCCCAGTTGGCTGCACCCCATAGCCCGGCGCTGGGCGTGCCCATTGCCGACCACGCCGATACCCGCATTGACATCGCCTACATTGGAGCCTGCACCGGTGCCAAGCTGGATGATCTGCGCTTTGCCGCCCAGGTGCTCAAGGGGCGCAAGGTGGCCCCGGGCGTGCAGCTGATGGTGGCGCCAGCCAGCCTCAAGGACCGTGCGCAGGCTCAAGCCGAAGGCACGATGCAAATCCTGACTGATGCAGGAGCCACGGTACTGCCCAGCACCTGCGGCGCATGTGCGGGCTATGGCGATGGTTTCGCCGAGGGCCAGACCGTCATCTCCAGTACGGCGCGCAACTTCAAGGGTCGCATGGGGCCGGCCAGCACCCAGGTGTATCTGGGGTCGGCGTACACGGTGGCTGCATCGGCCTTGTGCGGGTGCATCACCGATCCCAGGACAGTTTTGTCATGAGCACCATAGCGGGCCAAAACACCGCGCCACGCAAAATTTGGCAGCTGCGTGACGATGTCGACACCGATGCACTCGCACCGGGCGCGTGGATGCAGTTCGGCATTGACGTGATTGCGCAGCACTGTCTTGAGAACCTGGTACCAACTTTTGCGAGTGATGTTCGCCCCGGTGATGTGATCGTTGCCGGAAAAAACTTCGGCATTGGCTCATCGCGCGAGCAGGCCGCTGCCGCGTTGGTACACCTTGGTGTGGGCACCGTGATTGCTGCCAGCTACGGTGGGCTATTTTTTCGCAATGCGTTCAATCTGGGGCTTGTGCTGTTGACCTGTCCGCAGATTGAACTGCTACAAAAAGTAGAGCTAACTACGCTTTATCTACGTGGGAAAACGATCGTTTTGCCCTCTGGTGATGTAGTTGAATGCGATCCGGTGCCTGATTTTCTGATGGCCATGGCACGTGCAGGGGGTCTGCTGCCCAGTCTCAAGCAGCGTTTGTCTGAGAGACGCCAGGCCACATGAAACAGGTGGCCGTTCTCATCTGTGGTGCAGGGCCAGTGGGCCTGGTGGCGGGGCTGAGGCTGGCCCGCGCCGGTATCGAAACCCTGGTGATTGATAGGGAGCCCACTGTTAGCGAAGACTTCCGCGCGTCCACCTTTCACCCGCCCACGCTGGAAATGCTCGATGAGTTGGGGTTGACGCAAGACCTCATTGCGCAGGGGCTGGTGTCACCCACCTGGCAGATCCGCCAGCACGGCTCGCATGACAAGGCGCTGTTTGACCTGTCGGTACTCAGCGGTGACACCCGCTATCCGTTTCGCTTGCAATGCGAGCAGCGCGTGCTGACCCGCCTGGCAGACGCCAAGGCGCAAAAGACGGCGAATTTGCAGGTGCGCTACGGCTGCGAGTTGACCGTTTTGACGCAGAATGACAGTGGCGTCACTGTGACGGTGAACACGCCATCGGGCACCGAGACTTTGCAGGCCCGCTACCTGATCGCGGCCGATGGGGCGAGGTCTATTTGCCGCAAGCTGACGGGCATGACGTTCACAGGTGAGACCTATCCAGAGACCACGATTCTCGCCACCACGCCCTACCGGTTTGAAGACCAACTGCCGGGCCTGTCCAACGTCAACTACGTGTGGTGCGACCAGGGCACGTTCTCCCTGTTGCGTTTGCCAGATATCTGGCGTTGTTCGTTGTACTCGGACCCAGACGAATCGGTCGAGCAGGCGCTGGAGCCGCAGGCCATAGAGCGCAAGTTGCAACGTATCGTGCCCCGAGATGAGCCCTACGAGATTGTTGAAATCCGTCCCTACCGTATTCATCGCCGGCTGATTGACAACTACCGGGCTGGGCGCGTGCTGTTTGCCGGAGACGCAGCGCACCTCACCAGCCCGTCGGGCGGCATGGGCATGAATGGTGGTATCCATGACGCTGTCAACCTGAGCGAGAAATTGATTGCCGTGCTGAACAAGGGTGCGTCTGATGACCTGCTGGACCTCTACACCCGCCAGCGCCGCCCGATTGCGCAAGACGAGATCCTCGCCCAATCCCACACCAACCGTATGCGCATGCAGCAGCGTGATGCTGCGTGGCGTGCCGCCGAACTGGTCCGCTTGCAAGCGCTCATTGCCAACCCTGTGAGCCATAGAGAGCATTTGCTGAAAAGCTCGATGATCTCCGGCCTGGCCCGTGCAGCCGCTACCGTGTAGCACGAACGAGCGTGACCACACCCACGACCGCGACCATGACCTCGACTGCAACCCCCAACACCTCACCGCGCGACTATGCCCGGGCCGGGCGACTGGGCGTCGGCACGCCGCAGGCCAATCCCACAGTGGAAGCCGAAATCCGCCGACTGCTGCCCTATGAGGTCGACTTCGTGACCCTGCGATTGACCTCATCAAGCCCCGACCCCGTGACGCGTTTGAAAGCCTACCTGACCGAATTGCCCAGCCACGCAAGGCAGTTTGCGGGCATGAAGATGGACGCCTTTCTGTACGCCTGCACGGCCACCAGCTACCTGCTTGACGCATCGGTTCAGGCGCGAGCCATTGCACAAGCAGAGGACGTTTTGGGCGCACCCATCATCACCGCGCCCGCCGCCCTTGTGGCGCAATTGAAGGCTATTCGTGCCCATCGCATTGCGCTGGTGTCGCCCTATCCCGCAGTCATCATGGACGCGGCAGTCCGATGGTGGCGCGCCCAAGGCTTTGACGTCGTGGCGCAGAGCAGTGTGGATATCAAGTCAAACGACACCATTCACATCTACGGTTTGCAGTCGGGTGATGCCTGGCCCGTGCTTCAGCAATTCGATATTGCCAATGCTGACGCCGTGGTGCTGTCTGGCACAGGTATGCCCAGCTTGCCACTGATCGATCGTGCTGGCGTACATTTTGGGGTGCCGGTGATCTCGTCCAATCTCGCCCTGGCACGTGAAGGCCTCAAACGCTTGGGCCTCACGACCGCGCGGCATGATCCTCGGTGACCTTCGTTGATCCACGGTGAACCCATGACGCACACTTTCAAAATCAATCGCCGGCAGCTTGGATGCGTACTCACGGCGGCAGGTCTGGTCGGCGCGGTGCCGGGTGCTTTCGCACAGACTTTCCCGGCGCGTCCGCTCAAACTCGTTGTGCCGTTTCCACCGGGGGGCTCGACAGACGTGATTGCCCGCATGATTGCGCAGCGGCTAGGCGAAGCACTCAAGACGACGGTGGTCGTGGACAACAGGCCCGGCGTGGGGTCGGTGCTGGGTACGGATGTCGTGGCCAAAGCGGCCGCAGACGGATACACGTTGGTCGTGTCTGCCAACCCCGCCATCGCACCGGGGCCACTCATGCGAAACAGCATGCCCTACGACCCTGTCCGCGACTTCACCCACCTCGCGCTTTTGGGCACATTCCCCAACGGGTTTGTGGTGCGCGCGGACCACCCCGCGAAATCCATGGCCGAATTTGTGGCCCTGGCCCGCGCCAAGCCCGGCGTGATGAACTACTCATCGGCAGGTCTGGGCAGTGCCGGCTTTCTCACAGGCGAGCTGCTCAAGCAGGCCGCTGGCATTTCAATGGTGCACGTGCCTTACAAGGGTTCCGGCCCGGCCATCACCGACCTGATAGGCGGGCAACTCGACGGCATGTTCGAGAGCCTGGTCACGGCCACCGGCTATGTGCGTGGGGGCAAACTGCGCCTGCTGGCGGTGAGTGGCGACGGGCGCAGCAAAACATTTCCCGATGTGCCCGCCCTGAATGAAGTGGTGCCCGGTGTTGTGGGTGGGGCCTGGTTTGGCATCTCCGCACCAGCCCGCTTGCCTGGCGATATTGCGCAGCGCCTGCAGGCCGAAGTTCAGGCCATCGTGAATGCGCCAGACATGCAGACCCGCCTGAGTGAGCTCGGCATGACGCCGCTGCCCCTGGGCGGTGCGGACTTCGCAGCATTTATCCAGGCTGAGAACCGCAGATGGGGCCCCGTCATCAAAGCAGGGCGCATCACCGTTGAATAGCGCTTGCACGATCAAAGCTGGCCTACCAAAAATTCACCGTCAAAGATTTCAATTCCATCTACCAAATCACAAACGACTGGAGTCACCATGAGCAAACCTGAATTCGACCTCGTCATCAAGAACGTTCGTGTGGTGCGACCGCACGGCAACGTGGTGCACGACAGTGACATCGCCATCAAGGATGGCAAATTTGCGCTGATCGCGCCCGGCATTGACGTGACGCGTGCCAAGGCCGTGCATGACGGCCAGGGTCAGCTGGCCTTTCCCGGTGTGGTGGATGCCCACATGCACAGCGGCATCTACTCACCGCTGGCAGAAGACGCGGTGACAGAGAGCAAGGCTGCGGCCATGGGCGGCGTCACGTCCAGCCTTAACTATTTCCGCACCGGCCAGTACTACCTCAACAAGGGTGGCCCGTACAAGAAGTTCTACCCCGAGGTGCTCAAGACCTCCAAAGGCAAGTTCCACGTGGACTACGGCTTTCACCTCGCGCCCATGGACGGCACCCACATCAAGGAAATTCCCGAGTTGATCGAAAAGCATGGGGTGTCCAGCTTCAAAATCTTCATGTTTTACGGATCGCACGGGCT
>JANPAZ010000125.1:0-11503 GCA_031430225.1 Rhodoferax sp.
GAGCGTGCAGCCCGCGTTCGCGAGTGGCTCGCCCGTGTGCCAGGCCCTGAGCAGTTGCAGGAGGTGTTCAAGGAGCTGAGTGGCCGCGATAAAGGTGCGGCCAAGCTGGTTCGTGAAAAGCTCGATGAAATCAAGCGCGCCAAGGGTCAGGAGACGATTGCAGCGGAATGGGCCACCAAGGCGCAGACCCTGCTGGACACCCCCAAGCTCAACATTGCCGACGCACTGGCCTGGCAGCGTGATGCGGCCAAGGCCGGCGCGCCATTGTCCAAAGAGCCGCTCACGACCTTGAAGGCCCAACTGGCTGACCGCGTCAAGGTCATTGAAGACCTGCAACACCGGGTCCAGGTGCAGCGCGAAGCCGCCGTTTTGCTGGCCCAGCGCATTGAAGTGCTGTCGATGAAACCCTGGCGCGACGCGCAGGCGGTGTGGGATGCCCTGCGAGTGGATGTGGATCACTGGCAAGCCCAGGCTGCCGCCTTGCTGGCCGACTCCAACTGGTCCAGCGTGGATGCCAAGTTCCCGCCTTTGCTGGAAGCCTCCAAAGGGCAACTGCTCGTCGTGTGGGATGCGTTTCAGGGTGCACTGGCGCAGGCTGTTGCGGCGAGTGATGACGCAGCAGCGCCATTGCCGCCCGTGCCAATGTGGGCCAATGAATTGCGCGCAGCGCGCGGCATTCCGGTCGAGGCTGCCCCCCGGCCTCAAAAACCAAAAATCGACCCTGAAGTCAAAGCTCAGGCGCAAGCCACAGTGCGTGAGGTTCTGGCCAAACTCGAGCTTGAAATTGCCGAAGGCCACGGCAAAGCCAGTGCCGGTGCAGCCAGCGCATTGCGCAACGCCCTGAAAGAGTTCGGCAAGGTCATTGACGACAAGCTGGAAAATCAGGCCCACGCCGCGCTGGCGGCAGCGGGTGAACTGGAGGGCTGGCAGCGTTGGCGTGCCGACCAGTTGCGCGAAGAACTGGTGACCAAAGCCGAAGGCCTGCTGAAGCGCGAGCCAGGCCATGAACTCGGCGGACGAAAAATGCAGGAAACCCTGCGCACTCTGCGTGACCAGTGGAAGCAGACGGACCAGGGCGGCGTGCCCAACCACGGGCTGTGGAAACGATTTGACGAGGCCTGCAACCAGGCCTACAAAGTGGTTGAGACCTGGCTTGAAAAGATCAAGGCCGAGTCCGCCGAGAACAAAGCCCAGCGGCTTGCCCTGATCGAGGAGATCAAAGCCTGGGCCGCCGCCAACACCACTGCGCTGGACGACGACTGGAAAGGCTTTAACCGCATCTTGCACCAGTTTGGCGACCGCTGGCGTGAGTCGGGGCACCTGGGTGAAAAGGCATTCGCTGAAATGCAGCCGTTGTATAAAGCGGCCATCAGCGCCGCCGCCGCACCGCTGGAAGCCCTGCAAAAGCTAAGCGTTGAACAGCGTCAGGCCATGATTGAAGAAGCCAAGGTGCTCGGCGCTGCCCCAGTGCTGCGCATCGACGCCGTCAAGGCACTGCAGCAGCGTTGGCAGGCCGAAGCGCATGCCGTGCCTTTGGAGCGCCGGTTCGAGCAAAAACTGTGGGATGCCTTCCGCAAGCCGATTGATGACGCGTTCAACCGCAAGACGGTCGAGCGCGAAAAGGCCGATGCTGCTTTGGGTGCCCGGGACCGCTCAGTACTGGATGCCGCCAAGGCGCTGGAAGTTGCCAATGCTTCGGGCGACGCCCAGGCCATTCGCAGTGCCATGGCGGGGCTGGACGCCGCTTTGCGCGGTCAGGCGCAGGCGCAAGCGGACGTGAATGCGGCTGTCAGCGCGCAAGTCAGTGCCCAGCAGATGACTGTGCAGACGGTTTCGGCCGACGGTATTGAGTCAAATGAGGCGCAGGCCCACACAGAACCTTCGTTGTTAGCTACTGAAAGTGTAGCAAGTGATAACCCAGAGGCCTCTGCAAAAACTGACGCTGCGCCGTCTGAAGAGCCCGCTGTAGTGGCCCTGCCGCCTGCACCGCGCAAGCCGGTGGTCGCCGTGCGGGGCGACGACCGCCCTGGCATGAAAAAATCAGAGCCCGCAGCCCCGATGCGCGGTGGCAAGTTTGGTGACCGTAAAGACGGGCCTCGCGGCGACCGTCCGTCCCGCCCGGATTCGCGTGGCGGCATGGGCGCAGGTGCGGCGGGTGGTCGTGAAGGCGGCGGGTTTGGTGGCCGCGATGGTGGCCGTGAGGGTATGGGCCGCGGCCCGCGTGACGGTGGTCGTGATTTTGGCCAAAGTGATGCGCCGCGTTTGGGAGACTCGGCTTTCCGTGCGCAACGTGATGCGCTTGAGCATGCCCAGATGGCCCTCAAGAAGTTGGCGGCGCAGGCCCATGGCGAGACCCTGGTGCAATTGCTGACAGCCTGGGAGAAGCGTGACGCAACGCAGGTGCCAAACGTGCAGTCTTTGGGTAACCGCACCAATGCAGCCACCCGCACAGCGTGGACCCAAGCGCTGGCAGCGGCGCCCAAGGGCGATGCGGCGCAAGCCCTGTTGCGACTCGAAATGGCGGCCGAAGTGCCAACGCCGGCCGAGCACATCAGCGCTCGGCGCATGCTGCAACTGCAATTGCTGACCAAGCGCAATGACCCAGGCCCGGCGCAAACCTGGGGGCAAGATACAGCGGTCGTTTTAGGCAGTGCGTTTGATCCAGAAAGCGCACGCCGGGTGCAAAATGCGCTCAGGGTGCTGCTCAAGGCCTGATTTGAAACACGCGTGAACGTGCGCAGATGGGGACTGATATGGGAGAAGTTGTCATGGACTCGGTAGAAAACCTGCTCAAACGCCTTGAACAACTCAATGCCATTGGTGTCTCACTCTCCCGCGAGCGTGACATCACCCGCCTGCTGGAGACTATTTTGCTGGCGGCCAAGACGATTACCAATGCCGACGGTGGCACGCTGTACCGCATGATGGACGACGGCAAGACGCTGCGCTTTGAAATTTTGCGCACCGACTCGCTCAACATCGCCATGGGCGGCACGTCCGGCGTGGCCATCAATTTCCCGAACCTGCCACTGCGCGACGATAAAGGCGCACCCAATGACTCGCTGGTAGCGGCCTACGCAGCCATTCACAGTCAGACAGTCAACATTGCCGACGCTTATACCGAAGCCAATTTCGACTTCTCGGGCACGCGGCGTTTTGACGAGCGCACGGGTTACCGCTCGCAGTCATTCCTCGCGGTGCCCATGAAGGATCACGAGGGTGAGGTCATCGGTGTGCTGCAACTCATCAATGCGCACAAACCGGGTACCCAGGAAGTAGTGCCATTCTCATTGGCTGATCAAAGCCTGGCCGAGTCGCTGGCGTCGCAGGCCGCCATTGCGCTGACCAACCGGTTGCTGATGACGCAGCTCGAAGAGTTGTTTGAGTCATTCATCAACCTGATCAATCTGGCCATTGACGAAAAATCGCATTACACCGGTGGCCATTGCCAGCGCGTGCCAGCGCTCACGATGATGCTGGCCGAGGCCGTTACTGCGACCACCGAAGGCCCGTTGGCGTCCTTCAACATGAGTGACCGCGACCGTTACGAGCTCAAAATTGCCGGCCTGCTGCATGACTGCGGCAAGGTCACTACCCCCGTGCATGTGGTGGACAAGGCGACCAAGCTGCAAACCCTGTTTGACCGCATCGACCTGGTGGACACACGTTTTGAAGTGCTCAAGCGCGATCGCGAACTTGAAGCCCTGCGCAAGCAACTGGCACTGCGCAAGCAGGCCGACCCGGAAGCCGAAGAGCAGATCGCCACCGACTGCCGCAGACAGATTGACGCTCTGGATGTTGAGCGTGACTTCTTGCGCAATGCCAACCTGGGCGGGGAAGCCATGTCAGAAGAGGCGATCAAGCGTGTTCGCGACATTGGCAGCCAAAACAAGTGGCGCAATGTGGATGGCGTCGACACAGAATTCCTGACGGCCAATGAAGTTGAAAACCTGACGATTCGAGCCGGTACCCTGACGCTGGCCGAACGCGACACCATCAACCACCACATTGTGGCCACCATCAAGATGCTGGAGCAACTGCCCTGGCCCAAGCACTTGCGAAATGTGCCCGAGTATGCCGGTGGCCACCATGAGCGCATGGATGGCAAGGGCTACCCCAAAGGACTCACCCGTGACCAGATGTCGGTGCAGGCGCGCTCCATGGGCATTGCCGACATCTTCGAGGCGCTCACCGCCAGCGACCGGCCCTACAAGCCCGGCATGAAGCTGTCGCAGGCCATGGGCATCATGAACAAATTCAGGCATAACGGTCATATAGATCCGGACCTGTTTGACATCTTCCTGAAGCAGGGTGTTTATCAGCGCTATGCGGAGCAGTTCCTCGATCCGTGGCAGATCGACGAGGTCAATCCGCAGGATTGGTAGGCTGGCGCAGGCCAGCTTCGACTCCAATCCGCTGCACACTGACTGGTGCTGAAGATTTGCTGGCTCGATCGGCACACCGGCTCAGGCGAACAACCTCACCTCGGCGCGGCTGCGCTGACATGTCCCAATCGCTGAGCACGATTCGATAGAGCCCTGGGCCAAGGGAGTGATCGCCTGGCTTGTGGGTGTGGCCGTGAATCAAATGACTGGCTCGGGCGTCATGCAGCCAGGTCGCGCCGGCACTGGCGTCCACGTCGGCATACTCTCGCGCTGAATGCTTGAGGGCTTCACTTTGCCGACGCAGGTCGCGGGCAATCGCTCTGCGTTCCTGCAGCGGCTTGGCCAGAAAATCCTGTTGCCATTCAGGGCTGCGAACGATGCCGCGAAACCTCAGGTAGTCGGTATCTGCCAGACACAGTTGATCTCCATGACTCAGCAGCCATCGCGTGCCGCCAAACTCCAGCACGGCGGGGTCGGCCAGCAGCGTCGTGCCGCATTGGCGCATCAGGTCTTGACCCACCAGAAAGTCGCGATTGCCGTGCATGAAAAAAACAGGCCGCATGGCAGCCGCCTGTTTGAGAACCTCGGCACATTCATGCTCAAAGCTTGCGGGCTCTGATGCGGCATCGTCACCCACCCAGACCTCAAAGAGGTCGCCCAGAATGAAGACCGCATCGGCCCGGCTGCTCTGCATGTAGTCGCGCCACGCATGGAATGTGTTGCGCTCAGACGCCTGCAGATGCAGGTCTGAAATGAAGTCAATCGCCCGCCATTCAGGCGGGGCT
The DNA here is from genome assembly GCA_031430225.1 of Rhodoferax sp. Taxonomy (GTDB): domain Bacteria; phylum Pseudomonadota; class Gammaproteobacteria; order Burkholderiales; family Burkholderiaceae_C; genus JANYCG01. Next base: position 5,171 of record JANPAZ010000125.1, read on the forward strand.
TTCAGCAGCGCAGTGTCAGAGGGCAACGGCCTTCTCAATCACCACGTCGTCATTGGGGACGTCATCGTGATAGCCTTTACGGCCCGTCTTGACGGCCTTGATTTTGTCCACCACGTCGGTGCCGGAAATTACCTTGCCAAACACGGCGTAGCCCCAGCCCTGTTGCGATATGGCGGTATGGTTCAGGAAGCCGTTGTCTGCCACGTTGATGAAGAACTGCGCTGTGGCCGAATGCGGGTCACCGGTGCGTGCCATGGCGACCGTGTAGTTGTTGTTCTTCAAGCCATTGTTGGCTTCGTTGTCAATGGGCTTGTCGCCCTTTTTCTCTTTCATGCCGGGCTCCATGCCGCCGCCCTGCACCATGAAGCCGGGTATGACGCGATGAAAGATAGTGTTGTTGTAGTGGCCCTTACCCACGTAGCTCAGAAAGTTGGCGACTGATTTGGGTGCCTTGTCGCTATCGAGTTCAAGGGTAATGACGCCATAGTTGGCAATGTGGAGTTCGACTTGGGGGTTGCTCATGATTTTTTTTCAAGGGTTGCAGAGTTGATAAGAACGGGAGTCTTGGGAACGTCGGTCGGGAACGGACCACCGGCTCCGGTGGGCGTGGTCTTGATTTTCTCGACCACATCCATGCCACTGACCACCTTGCCAAACACGGTGTAGCCAAACAGCTGGGGCGCGTTGACCAGGTTGGCACGGGGCGTATTTTCATAGACCCGGCCCTGGTATTCAAACTTGGGAACTGGGTCGCCGGGCGGGATGATTGTGGGGTCTAGAAAGCCGTTGTCCTTCACGTTGATGAAGAATTGGGCGGTAGCCGATTGCGGATCGTTGGTGCGCGCCATGGCCAGCGTGCCGGTCACATTGCGAGGGCCACCTTTGGCCAATGCTTCACGGCCTTCATGGGCCACCGGTGGGCGGCCTTTTTTCTCGGCATATTTGGCGTCAAAGCCTCCACCTTGCACCATGAAGCTTTCAATCACGCGGTGAAAGATCGTGCCGTCGTAGTGCTTGTCCTTCACATATTGCAGAAAGTTTTCAACCGTTTTGGGGGCCTTGTCGGGATAGACCTCAACCACAAAATCACCCATCGAAGTCGAGAACTTCACGCGGGGTGCGTCTTGAGCCGAGGCTTGGCCTGCTATATAAAAAAGAGCTGAAACTCCAATCAATACGTGGGCCAATGTCATTAAATATCGACGATTCATCCAATCACTCCTTCAAAAAATATCTTCCACTGGTTGCCTTCGCGAATCCAGTATTGCCGTTTGGTGGTGCCTGTGCGCACGCCGTCTGGCACCTCGCCAAAGGTCACCACCATGGTGTCAGCGGCATCGGTCCAGCGCAACATGGACAGGTCTTTCATGGCAATGGTACGCCCCTGAGACTTCGCCAATTCCTTGCGCAAGGAGGGCGTCCATTCGCTGAGTGTCTTTCCGTAGCTGTTGAAGTCGGCTGTGTAGAAACCAAGCAGTCGGTCCAGGTTGCCGCTGGACTTGGCGCTGAGCCAGGCCGCCAGGGAGTCTTCAAAAACTTTGCCCTGTGCGCGCGCGCTTTGCGGCGCCACCCACTGTAGCTGGGTGGAGATAACCACAGGCGTGGTACGTACTTGAACTGTGCGCACGATGTGGTCGAGATCGGGGTTGGCCAGCACCACGCAGCCATCGGTGGACAGGGGTGGGCGCGAGAATTGGTTGCGCGGCGTGCCGTGAAGCCAGATGCCCCCACCGGTCTTGCCGCGCTTGCTGTCCAGCACGTTGGGGTAATTGATGGGCAGTGCTCCCGTGCCGTAGAAATTCTTGAGCGATTTCGGGTCGAGATTGCTGGTGATGAAGTAGACGCCCAAGGGGGTGCGGAAGTCGCCTTCGGCCGCCTTTTCAGTGCCAAGTTTGCCCAGAGAAATGTAATAGTCTGCCAGCAGCGACAGGCCAGTGGCCGTGTTTTCAAAGAGGTATAGGCGTGAACGGGAGGCGTCTATCGCAATCGCATGCTTGTTTCGGCCCGACAGGGCCAGGAACTGCGACGGCACACTGCCCACTGGTGGGCGCTCGCGCAGTGCCTTAAGGCGCATGTGAGACTCGTCACGGAGTTCGCTCAAGATGGGCGCAGCGGCCTGCGCCAAGGCGGCGGGCACGTCACCCAGCGCGTTAAGCGGACGGGTCTGTGCTGTGAGCAGGTCACCATAAACCAGTTGGGCCAGCTGGAAGTTGGGATGGTCCAGCACCAGGCTACCTGCCTTGTCCAGCGCTTCCCTGTTTCGGGCTTTTCCAATCAGTTGATAGATGGCGATGAGCCTGGCTTCGGCCGTTGCGCTGGTGGCCGAGGCCGATTTGTCAGGTGCCGCAGTAGCTGGTTTTGCCTTTCGGTGGCCCGAGCTGGCCTGCGCTGCCAAGGTGCCCAGCAACGACAAAGCGACGACCAAAAAAGCGAAGATGGCCCGGGTCATGACGACATGAGTGGAAATTTGGAACCGCAAAAAAACCGAATGGACAAGCTGACGGCGAAATCAGGAAATCGCCAGTTCAACGGCGTGTCGGTGAGACCCTTGGCTGGCGCTCAGGTTCCCGTGGATTCTCTGGCAATGACCCAGCGGTCACCAACCTTCACCAGATCGAGTGTCTTGCGGCTCGAAACGGCCAGACCCGAAGCGCGGTAGTCCTGGCGGAATTTCGCCACGGCCTTGGTGCCATTCACGGACACGGCCATATTCTCCAGCTTGACTACGATGCTGGCTTTACCCGTAATGCGCTTGCGGCGTTCAGACTCCCACTCGCTGCGCGATTGGTTGCCGGGAGGGTCGAATTCCTTGCCATAAGCCGCCAGATAGCCCGTCATGTCCTTGGCCGACCAGGCTGCGGCCCATGCGCGCACGGCGGCTTCGGCATCTTTGGCGGCGTTGTCGCCGCTGGCGGCTGGTGCTGCAGCGGGCGCTGGGGCGGTTGGCGCTGCGCTCGCCACCGGTGTTGATGCCACAACCGGTGCCTTGGCCGCGGGCGGCGTTGCAGCGACCGGCGCGGTCACCGGTGCTGCGACGGGAGTGGCGGCGGCAGTGGGGCGCTGGCCTTTGGCGGTGGGGTTGAACAGCTCGCGGATCAGCGCCAGCTTCGGCGGCACCGCCGTGTTGGCACCATCCAGTGCCAATGCCTTGTTGTAAGCCTGGCTGGCCAGCTTGGCATAAACATCACCCAGGTTCTCGTGCGCAGTGGCGTAGCTGGGGTTGGTCCGAATGGCCATTTCAAGCGCAGCGCGGGCTTTGTCAAACTGGTTTTGACCGGCATACAGCACGGCCAGGTTGTTGTAGGGCTCAGGCAGCTCGGGGTAGTCTTCAGTCAGCTTGGTGAAGGTGGCGATGGCCTCTACCGGCTTGCCGGAATCCCGCTGGATCACGCCCTTGAGAAAGCGCATCTGCGGATCTTTTGGCTTGGTGGCCAGGTACTGGTCGGCTTTGGTCAGCGCTTCGGCGATTTTGCCCGAGCGCAGCAGTTGACCCACATCGCCGTACTCGTCTGCAAGCGCAGCCGTCAGCGTGAAAGCGCTGGCCAGAACCAAGAGTTGGGCGGACCTGAGAAATGTAGAACGGACGGGCTTCATAACGCTATGAGGTTCCTGGTCAAAAAGTGCCGTGACACCGGGGCTATATACTGCGCTGGATTGTATCCGAGGGGTATGGCTGGCCTCTTGGACCGTTGGGACCGAAACCCCTTTAGGCCCGTTATCGCCCGTTATCACCCGTTACCGCCCGTTACCAATTGCCCCATGAGTTTGCGCATCTACAACACGCTGTCGCGTGCCCTGGAAGAGTTTGTCCCGATCGAGCCCGGCCACGTGCGCATGTACGTTTGTGGCATGACGATTTATGACCTGTGTCATATAGGACACGCCCGCATGGCAATGGCGTTTGACGTGGTTCAGCGCTGGCTGAAAATCAGCGGCTATCAGGTGACCTACGTGCGCAACATCACCGACATCGACGACAAGATCATTCGCCGCGCGCTGGAACGCGGCATTACCATTCGCTCCCTGACCGACGAGATGATTGAGGTCATGCACCAGGACATTGGCCGCCTGGGGATCGAGCGGCCCACGCTGGAGCCGCGCGCGACCGAATTTGTGCCGCAAATGCTGAGCCTGATCAGCCGCCTGGAGGCCAAGGGCCTGGCCTACAAGGCCAGCAATGGCGACGTGAATTTCGCGGTGCGCAAGTTGCCGGGTTATGGTCACCTGTCGGGCAAGTCGATTGACCAGCTGCGTTCCGGGGTGCGTGTCGCTGTGGATGACGGCAAGGACGATCCGCTCGATTTTGTACTTTGGAAAGCGGCCAAGCCCACCGAGCCGGACGACGCGAAGTGGGACAGTGCCGCACTGGGCTGGGACTACGGCAGCGGGCGCCCCGGTTGGCACATTGAGTGTTCTGCCATGTGCAGCCAGACGCTGGGCGACACCTTTGACATTCATGGTGGCGGCGTTGACCTGCAATTTCCCCATCACGAAAATGAACTGGCCCAAAGCGAGGGTGCCAGTGGCCAGCCCCTTGCCCGGGTATGGATGCACAACGCCATGGTTCAGCTTGACAACGAAAAGATGTCAAAGAGCCTGGGCAATTTCTTCACCATCCGTGAAGTGCTGGCCAAGTACGACGCTGAAACGGTGCGATTTTTTCTGGTTCGGACTCACTATCGCACTGCATTGAATTACAGCGATGTGCACTTGAATGATGCGCGCAACTCGCTCAAGCGGCTGTACACGGCGCTGGACCTGATTGCGCCTGCGTGCGTGGTGCTGGACTGGAACGATCCTTATGCGGCGCGCTTCAAGGCCGCCATGGATGAGGACTTTGGTACGCCTGAGGCGGTGGCAGTGCTGTTTGAATTGGCGGCTGAGGTCAATAGGACCAAGTCGGTGGAACTGGCCGGGCTGCTGAAGGCGCTGGGGGCTTGCATTGGGTTGCTGCAGCTTCCTCCGAAAGACTATTTGCAATGGCGACCAGTTGTCCCAGATGCATCGGTGCAAACTTTGCAAGCGCCGCTACTTGACAGTGCAAATGCGTTTTTTCCGGCAACCGTAACGCATGTTGCACCTTCGGGGCAGTTATCCAATGAGGCAATTGACCAATTGATCACCGCGCGAACCGCCGCCAAGTCCGCCAAAGACTTTGCCGAAGCCGATCGCATCCGCAAGCAATTGCTGGAGCAGGGCATCTTGCTCAAGGATTCCCCCACCGGTACGACCTGGGAAGCCGCTCAATGACGCTTTGCCTGAAGTTTCAAGTATTTTGTGCCCGTACCCCCCGGAAACAGAGCAATGTTAGCTACAAAAAAAATAGCAAAAAACACGGCACCTGAGGTCTTCACGCCCGACTATTGGGAAGACGCCTGCAAGCACCTGATCAAAAAAGACCGGGTCATGAAGCGCCTTATCCCCCAGTTTGGCGACGCGTGCCTTCAAACACGGGGTGACGCATTTGTCACCCTGGCGCGCAGCATTGTGGGGCAGCAGATTTCGGTGAAAGCCGCACAAACGGTCTGGGACCGATTTGCGTTGCTGCCCAAAAAGATGACTGCGGCCAACGTGCTCAAGCTCAAGGTGGACGACATGCGCGCGGCGGGTTTGAGCGTGCGAAAGGTGGAATATCTGGTGGATCTGGCCCTGAACTTTGACAGCGGTGCGGTTCAGGTCGCCGCCTGGAGCACGATGGACGATGAGGCCATCATTGCCGAACTGGTGGGCATTCGTGGCATTGGCCGCTGGACGGCCGAGATGTTTTTGATCTTTCATCTGATGCGGCCCAACGTGCTGCCGCTGGACGACGTGGGCCTGATCAATGGCATCAGCCAGAGCTATTTTTCGGGTGAAAGTGTAAGTCGCAGCGATGCGCGTGAGGTAGCTGCCGCCTGGGTGCCGTATTGCAGTGTTGCAACTTGGTATATTTGGCGCTCGTTGGATCCCTTGCCAGTGGAGTACTGAAATGGCTAAAAAAATGTTTCTGGATTTTGAGCAACCGATTGGTGAGCTTGAAACCAAGATCGAAGAGTTGCGTTACGTGCAGACTGAATCCGCGGTGGATATTTCTGCGGAGATCGAACAGCTCAGCAAAAAGAGCCAGCAGCTCACCAAAGACATCTACAGTGACCTCACGCCCTGGCAGATCACCAAGATCGCCCGCCATGCCGAGCGGCCTTACACGCTGGACTACATCAATGAAATCTTCACCCATTTCGTCGAATTGCACGGTGACCGCCACTTTGCCGATGACCTGAGCATTGTGGGTGGCTTGGCCCGTTTCAATGGCACGCCCTGCATGGTGTTGGGGCAGCAAAAAGGGCGCGACAC
>JANPAZ010000126.1:0-1921 GCA_031430225.1 Rhodoferax sp.
AGCATGTCGCTGTAGATGGCCGTCATGAGCGGTGTGGTGTCTGCCACCAACCATTGATCGGGGCGGATGGCTTGGGCGCGAAGCGCCTGTTCTTGAGCAATGCCTATTTGTTCATGGGGCCGTGGCGTGCGGCCCTCCCGCTCACACCACTCGCGCAGTACTTCCTGAACGTGAACCACGTCACGGCCCTGCGCACGCCAATGTGCGGCCAGCTCATTGGCGAGCCGGGTCTTGCCAGTGCTTTCAGCGCCAAGCAGGGCGACTTTCATCGTCAGAATCTGGCTGAATTTGCCGGCAGATGTCGCTGCCATGCGCGCCATCCCACCAAGCTGAGCGCGATGAACACGGTGTAGAGCGCCGCCGTGAGCCAAAGGCCTTTATGAATGAAAAGGGCAACGCTCACAACATTGACGATGATCCACACCCCCCAGTTTTCAATGAATTTTCGGCCCAGCAGAAACTGTCCCACCAGGCTCAATGCGGTGGGGAATGCATCCCACCATGGCACATCGGTGTCAGTAAAAGTCTTGAGAAAAAGTCCGGTCATCGGCCAAAGTGCTGTGCAGGCCAATACAGCGCTGATGAACCCATTGCGGGTAAGCCGCGCTACCTGCAGCGCTGAGCCGTCTGCCCGTGCACCGCGCAACCATTGAAACCAGCCCCACAGTGCGACCACCACAAAGAACACTTGCAGAGTCGCCTCGCCATACAAGCGGTCCCGCCAGAACAGCGCAAAGTACATGAGTGAGCTCGCAATGGCCAGTGGCCAACCCCAATGAATCTCACGGATATTGCACCAGACCATGGCAAGCGCGATGAACACGGCTGCAATTTCAAGCCACGTCGTGGGCGAGCCCCACAGCGTGAACGCGGGAGCAAATAAAAAATCGGGCATGAAGAAATACGCTCAGGCTGGTGCCGCCTTGCGTTGCGGCACTCTCATTTGGACGAAATGTGCACGTAAATCTCGTTGGACTTGACCATGCCCAGTTCAAGGCGGGCTTTTTCTTCGACCATCTCAAGCCCCTCTTTCAGGTCGCGGACCTCGGCGGCCAGCCGGTCGTTGGCGAGCTGGGCCTTTGCGTTATTTCCCAGCTGCTCACTCAATTGCGTAGTCATCCGCCCGACGCTGGGCACGCTGCCACGACCAAACCACAACTGCGCGTGAAGAATCACGAGCAGAGCGATCAGGGCAGCCGGGACAACGCGAGTGCTCATAGGGAGAAATGTTTTGCCGCCGGGCCGCCCCAAGGCAAAATGCGGCCCCCCCGGGGGGCAGGGAGCCACATGCAATGGGCGACCGTGGGGGCAAACGAAAACATCACTTCAAATTGTAGAAGGCTGAGCGGCCAGGGTAGCTGGCGATATCACCCAAGTCTTCTTCAATGCGCAGCAACTGGTTGTATTTGGCCATGCGGTCCGAGCGGCTCAGTGAGCCTGTCTTGATTTGGCCCGCGTTGGTGCCCACGGCAATGTCAGCAATGGTGGAGTCTTCAGTCTCGCCTGAGCGGTGGCTGATGACGGCAGTGTAGCCAGCGCGCTTGGCCATTTCGATGGCGGCGAAGGTTTCGGTCAGCGTGCCGATCTGGTTGATCTTGATCAGGATCGAATTGGCAATACCTTTGTCGATGCCTTCTTTCAAAATCTTGGTGTTGGTCACAAACAGGTCGTCGCCCACAATCTGCACCTTCTTGCCCAGGCGTTCGGTCAAAACCTTCCATCCGTCCCAGTCACCTTCGGCCATGCCGTCTTCAATGCTGATGATGGGGTATTTGTCGACCCAGGTGGCCAGGATGTTCGTCCACTCTTCGCTGGACAAGACCAGGCCCTCGCCTTCGAGGTGGTATTTGCCGTCTTTGTAAAACTCGCTGGCCGCGCAGTCCAGGCCCAGGGCAATTTGCTCACCGGCCACAAAACCGGC
>JANPAZ010000127.1:0-7511 GCA_031430225.1 Rhodoferax sp.
GTATTTGCCTTCGTCCAGCGACATCAATGCCCCGTAGCTCACATCAGGTCGGCGCAGCAATTCCGCAAGGTTGTACTCGTGCTCCAGAGCCTTGCCCAACACGCGCTCGGACTCGGCTGCACTGAGGTTCTTCGGGCTCACCCAGATCGATCGCAGTCTTTCTGTTTCACGTGAAACAGCGTCACGCTTGCGGCTGAACGCGTCCCAGCGCGCATCGTCCACCAGGCCCAACTGCCGCCCGACCTCGGTCAGGCGCATATCGGCATTGTCTTCGCGCAACTGCAGACGGAACTCGGCCCGGCTGGTAAACATGCGATACGGCTCGCTCACGCCCTTGGAGATCAGGTCGTCTACCAGCACTCCGAGATACGCCTGGTCTCGCCCCGGCACCCAGGTCTCTTGCGCCCACTGGGTTTTGGCGCCGGCTTGCAGTGCGGCGTTGATGCCGGCAAACATGCCTTGGGCCGCAGCCTCTTCGTAACCTGTGGTGCCGTTGATCTGCCCGGCAAAAAACAGGCCGTTGATCGCCTTGGTCTCAAAGCTGCTCTTTAGCCCGGTCGGATCAAAGTAATCGTATTCAATGGCGTAGCCGGGGCGCAAGATGTGCGCGTTTTCCAGCCCGGCCATGGAGCGAACCAGTTCGTACTGAATGTCAAATGGCAGGCTGGTCGATATACCGTTGGGGTAGTACTCGTTGGTCGTCAGGCCTTCGGGCTCCAGAAAAATCTGGTGGCTGTCCTTGTCGGCAAAGCGGTTGATCTTGTCTTCAACGCTTGGGCAATACCGCGGTCCGATACCGTCAATCTTGCCGGTAAACATGGGGCTGCGGTCAAAGCCGGATCGGATGATGTCGTGCGTGCGCTCATTAGTGTGGGTGATCCAGCACGGCATTTGCGCAGGGTGCATTTCGGCGCGGCCCATGAAGCTGAACACCGGAATACCTTTGCCCTCTTGCGTGCCCATGCCCCCGGGCATGCCATCGCCGGGTTGCTCGATGCATTTGCTGAAGTCAATCGTGCGGCCATCCAGGCGCGGCGGCGTACCGGTTTTCAAGCGTCCCTGTGGCAGTTTCAGTTCCTTAAGCCGCGCACTCAGCGAAACCGCCGGTGGGTCGCCGGCCCGCCCTGCCGAGTAGTTATTCAACCCCACATGAATCTTGCCGTCCAGGAACGTACCCGCCGTCAGCACGACGGTACGGCTTTTGAAGCGGATTCCGACTTGGGTGACGGCACCCACCACGCGGTCGCCCTCCACCATCAGGTCATCCACGGCTTGTTGAAACAACGTGAGGTTGGGCTGGTTTTCCAGACGCCTGCGAATGGCGGCCTTGTACAAAATACGGTCCGCCTGCGCACGGGTGGCACGCACGGCCGGGCCCTTGCTGGAATTCAAAATACGGAACTGGATGCCACCTTCGTCCGTGGCAATGGCCATCGCGCCGCCCATGGCATCGACTTCCTTGACCAAGTGGCCCTTGCCGATGCCGCCAATGGACGGGTTGCAACTCATCTGGCCCAGCGTTTCAATATTGTGGGACAGCAGCAAAGTCTTGCAGCCCATGCGGGCGGCAGCCAGGGCGGCTTCGGTACCGGCATGGCCGCCGCCGACGACAATCACGTCAAATTCTTGTGGGTAAAACATGGTGCAGGGGTGACCGTAGGCCGGTCATGCGCAGGGGGAAGATGCCCCGATTTTAGCCGGGTGCGCCAATTTAAGCGACAATATGGTGCTTTCCCCTTGCAACATCTGCGTTTTTAGCTACATTTTTCATAGCAATTCCATGGAATGCCGTTCCGGCTGCGGCGCTTGCTGCATTGCACCGTCCATCAGCTCAGCGATTCCGGGCATGCCCAGCGGCAAGCCCGCCGGGGTGCGATGCGTGCAACTCAGCGCCAGCAATGCCTGCCTCATCTTTGGCCACCCGCAGCGCCCCGCCGTGTGCGGCTCGCTTCAGCCTCACGACGCCATGTGCGGTCAGACCAGCGCTCAGGCCATGGCCTGGCTAGCGCAACTCGAGATCCAGACGCAGCCGGTCTGAACCCCGGCCACGGCGCCAGCCCACCGCCAATGCAATACCCGCTTCGTCATTGCGTTCGCAGCGCGGCAATCCATGCTCAAGCTCGACACAAGGGTGGATTGCCGCGCTGCACTCGCAATGACGAAGAATAGGGGGTTTGGAAATTTCTACATCCCTTAGACTGCTGTACCCCGACTTCCCATCAAACTGACTGGAGACCCTCATGCACATCGCCTCACTCAAAGAAATTGTCAGCGCCGAAGAATGGCAGCTCCGTGTCGACCTTGCAGCCTGCTATCGCCTTGTGGCCGCCTATGGCTGGAGCGACCTGGTGTTCACGCACGTGTCAGCGCGTATCCCCGGCCCCGAGCACCATTTCCTCATCAATCCCTATGGCCTGATGTTTGACGAGATCACGGCCAGCAGCCTGGTCAAGATCGACCAGAACTGCACCAAGCTCAGCGACTCACCCTTCCCCGTCAACCCCGCAGGCTTCACCATCCACAGCTGCATCCATGCTGCGCGCGATGACGCAGGATGCGTGATGCACACCCACACGCGCGCCGGTGTGGCCGTCAGCGCGCAAAAGGCCGGCGTACTCCCCTTGAGCCAGCAATCCACCCTGATACTGGGATCGCTGGCGTATCACGACTATGAGGGTGTGGCGCTCAACACCGATGAAAAGCCCCGCCTGCAAGCCAACCTGGGGCGTGCCAATTACCTGATGCTGCGCAACCATGGTTTGCTTACCGTGGGCAAAACCATTCAGGAAGCCTTCGTCAACATGTATCTGTTCGAGAACACCTGCCGCATCCAGATTGATGCGCAGTCCGGTGGCGCGGAGCTCAATTACATCGGTGCGGGCCCCATCGCCGCCAACGCCAACATCTCCAAGGTCGCCACCGCCGGGCAGGGTTCGAATCTGGCATGGCCCGCCTTGCTGCGCAAGCTGGACCGGGAGAACCCGGGTTACGCCAGCTAACGGAGCAAATTAGCGCCAAAAAAGTGGTTTTCACCTGGTATGTTAATGTTTTAGGTTATCAGCCCATGTATCCATTGCATAGTTAGCTATGTTTATCATAGCAATGTAGTCGCTGTAGCGACTGTAGTTACTGAACGAGTGATACTCCATTCTTGCCACCACCCCATCAACTCCAAACAGGACCTCACCATGAAGCTCTATTACTCCCCCGGCGCCTGCTCACTGTCTGCCCACATCGCGCTTGAAGAAGCGGGCCTGGACTACGAGGCCATTGCCGCCCCCACCAAAACCCACAAGCTGGCCGATGGCACCGACTACTACACCATCAACCCGCTGGGCTACGTGCCCCTGCTGGTGTTCAACGACGGCACCAAGCTGCGTGAAGGCCCGGCCATCGTGCAATACATTGCCGACCAGGTTCCCGCCAAAAATCTCGCACCAGCCAATGGCACCATGGCCCGCTACAAGTTGCAGGAGTGGCTCACCTTCATCGGCACCGAGCTGCATAAGAACTTTGGTCCGCTGTTCACGCCCGGCACGACGGACGACGTCAAAACCGCCACCAAAGACCGCATTGCGGGCCGCCTGAAATGGGTTGAGGGTGAACTGGCCGGCAAGCACTACCTGATGGGCGAGACCTACACCGTGGCCGATGGCTATTTGTTCACGGTGACCAATTGGGCCGCGCATGTGGGTCTGAATCTTTCGCCCTATGCCAACCTGCTGGCCTATCGCGCCCGCATTGCCGTGCGCCCTGCCGTGGTGGCGGCCATGAAGGCAGAAGGCCTCATCAAATAGCGAGCCGCGTCAGTCCCCGGGGTCAGGGCTACACAGATTGTCACACCCTGTCCTGATCCACCCACTTATCCAAGCTCAAGAGGCAACCATGCCCACAATCACCCGCCTCCGTGCTTCAGCGATTGCAACGGTTTTTGTTGTCTGGTCTGGAACCAGCTTGGCAGGCAGGCCGTTGACCGTCGATGACGCCAACGTGAATGACGTGGGCGCGGGTCATGTCGAGGGCTGGTATGCGCGCCAGGCCGACGGCAGCGGCATGTGGACCATTGCACCAGCTTACGGGCTGATGTCCGGCGTTGAAATTGGGGCCTCGCTCGCGCGTGATGCCACCAATGACACAAACACCACGGCCATTCAGGCCAAGTTCAGGCTCACGCCATCGCAGCAAAACGGCTGCAACGTGGGTGCGGTCGTCGGTATCGCCCAAACCCTTGCCAGCGGCGCCAGCAGCAATACGCCCTATCTCAACGGCCTGTTGACCTGCAACATGCCTGCCGGATCTTTGCACCTCAACCTGGGCGCCAATCAGCCGGCTGGAAGCTCGACGCTGACCACGTGGGGCATCGCCTTTGAACGCGAATTCGGTGCTGTGACGGCACATGCAGAATATTTTGGGCAGACCGATGGCCTGCCCACCTTCCAGCTGGGTGCACGAACCGAGCTGGTCAAAAATATCCAGCTTGACGGAACGATCGGCCGTACCGGCAACGATTCACTGTTCAGCGTGGGGCTGAAGTTCCAGTTTTAAGCGACGCACTCATGCACACCGTTTAACCTTCGCCCAGACCGATGGGTGCCGGTGCCCGCATCACAATGCGGGTGAACAATCGGTCATACGCCGGGTCGCGCGGGTACTTGCCTGTGAGTGGGTCGCAATTGCTGGCAAACGCCCCATCGAGTTCTTTCCAGTCGGACTCGCTGAGCACCTTTTCTGCCGCCGGCAGGATCACGGTCTCTTCCAGCCGCATATGGGTCAGGTAAAAGTCAATGTAGCGTTTCACGGCCACGGTGAAAGCCTCATGCCGCCCCTCGCCCATCAACTCCCAGGCCAGTAACAGATGTTGAAGTTCGCGCACTGAGGCTTCGCCGCTCGCATGGTCTTTCTCCAGCTGAGTGATCGCCTCCATGGTCTGTGGTGCCAAGCGTGCTACGCGGGGAAACAACAGATCAGATTCTTTGGGGTGGTGCAGCCGCTCGGGGAATTCGTCAATGTAGAACAACATGGCGCGCAGCACGTCAAAGAACTTTTCGGGCTCGTCTCCGGTACCCCGTTCAACCATCTGTCCCAGTGACCGCAACATCGCGGCCAGCGCCGCGTGCTCGTCGCGGATGATTCGTAGGCTTTCGTGGCTCATGATGGGTCTCCAGTGTTGCGCCTGAGCATCCCACCGGGGTGGTTGCAACGCCTTGATGCAGATCAACCAAGTGCGGCAAGGCCGTGGTGGCTGAACGCAAGCGCCGGCAAGACGACGAACTGCCGGTCAACCGCGCACCTTAGTTTTCGAAAATGGCTTAAAGGGCCCGCTGCCGCCAAGCCAGCCCCGCGCCGGCCCACAAGGCCACGGCCGAACACACCAGCCCGCGTGACAAGCCGCCGGGTCCGTCAGCAATCCAGCCCACCATGGTCGGCCCCACAATCTGGCCCGCCGCAAAGACCACGGTAAAGGCACTGATACCTTGAGCCCACGCATTTTGCGGCAGGTTGTGTCGCACCAGCGCCGTGGTGGACGCAACCACTGACAAGAACACGCCTCCAAACAACAGCCCCGAAGCCAGCACCACGGGCCATAGGGCCGTGATGGCCGGCAGCAGCGTCGCCAAACCCAACAGGGCATTCAGAATAGCCAGCGCCTGCCCGCCCTTGTACCGGTCAAGCAAACCCGCCCACAGGCGGGACGACAACACCACCGCCACACCCAACAGGCTGTAAAACAGGGTGATCGAGGCGCCACTGACGCCCTGCTCACGCAGGAGGGCAATCACAAACGTCATGTAGCCGATATAGCCCATGCCAAACAGACCGTAGCCCGCCAGCGCAAATGAAAAATCGCGCCAGACGAACCGGCGGTCTGCAGCGGGAGGCGCGTTTTGCGAATGGGCAGCCGGTTTTGACACGCCCTCATCACGCAACACCGCGGCGGGCCATGCAAGTGCCAACGTGCCCAAAAGACACGCCCCCGCCAGCGTCCACCATGCCCAGGCCCAACCATGCACCTGGGCATGCGCCGCCTCCAACACGGCCGGGACCAGCAAGGCAGACAACACAATGCCCAACCCCGTGCCCCCGTAGTACAGGCCCAGCAAGAACCCGCCCCGCTGTGGCTGCAAGGCCGCCAGGCGGGCGGCCATCAACCCGCCTGCGATGAAGACAAATGCGCTCGCCACACCCGCCAGCAGTCGCTGCGCCAGCAAAGGCGCGGCGGCAGTAAAGAAGCCGCTCAAACCCATGAACACACTGGCGAGCAACGCGCCGCCCAGCAGCAGGCCCTCAGGCCCAAAGCGCTTCATCAACCGCGGAGTGGCCAGCGCGCCCAGCAAATAGCCAAGGGCATTGGCCGTGTTCATGCCACCCGCCAGCGCGTAAGACCAGCCCAGATCGGCACGCATGGGTGGCAGCAGCAGGCCATAGGCGAATCGGGTTACCCCCAGCGAGACTGCCGCACCGATGGACAACGCCAACGCCAGCCAGAGCACGCGGCGCCCCTCGGGCTGATTCGGAAACAGGGCTTTGACCATGAGTCCATTGAACCACGCAAGTCTTGACAGGACACTTTCAACGCCCCGCCCAATTGCAAAGTCCACCCCAACGATAGCTTCTATCAATCCATTAGCAAAAACCAATTGGCTAATTTAATAGCTAACAACTACCATTACTTCCGTGCTGATAGAAATTGTCTACCAGCAATCCATTAACCCACAGGAGTTCACGATGACTGCTACCCAACGCCCCGAGATCAAGACCATGGCCAACCTCGAGTCCGCCTTTGCTGGCGAGTCGATGGCGCACATCAAGTACCGCTACTTCGCAAAATTGGCTCGCGAAATGGGCGACGAAGACACCGCCCGCACGTTTGAAGCAACCGCTGACCAGGAAGTCATGCATGCCTTTGGTCACCTTGACCTGCTTTACCCCAAGGCCACCATGACACCCGCCAAAGCGCTGCAGATTGCCATTGACGGTGAAACCTATGAATACACCGAGATGTACCCCGGCTTTCGCAAAACCGCCGAAATTGAAGGCAATGCTGCCGCTGTAGCTGAAATGAACGAGCAGATCGAAGAGAGCAAGGTGCACGCCGCACAATTCAAGGCAACGCTGGAAAAAGCCCAGAAGCGGTTCGCCGCACTTGCAAAGGTCGAAGAACGTCATGCCAATCACTACAAGGCGCAACTGGCCAAGGTCAGTGCCCCAGCCTGACCACCGGATCTCCGGCAGAATGCTACTTTTTTAATAGCTAACTACTCACGTTCTACGTGGGCCACTGCCCTCTTTTACCAATTAACTCTCTGGAAACTCACATGAAAACCTATATTTGCATCGTTTGCGGCTTTATCTACGACGAGGCCACCGGCCGCCCTGAAGACGGCATCGCCCCCGGGACGCGCTGGGCCGACGTACCCGAGAGCTGGTCCTGCCCGGACTGCGGCGTCGCCAAGGCAGATTTCGAAGCAGTAGAGATATGAATCCCATCATCATCATCGGTGCAGGGCTTG
>JANPAZ010000128.1:0-7428 GCA_031430225.1 Rhodoferax sp.
CTTCTTCATCGTGCTGCCCTGCATGATGGGCAAGGGCGAAAAAGCACCTCAAAAACCATGGGAAGCCGCAGAAGGCCTGGAGTGGGAGGTGCCTTCGCCTGCGCCATTCCATACCTTTGAGACGCCACCGAAGCTTGATGCTACGGCGACCCGTGTAATCGGCTGAAAACCAACGAACTGCCATGAACGCTGACCAGAAGAAAGCCAACGTCAAAACAGCCGTGATCCTGGGCTCTGTCGCGCTGGTGTTCTTTGTGGGTATCGTGGTCAAGATGCTTCTACTCGGACGCTAATCCATGAATCTAAGGCTTGAAAATGTCAGGATGCTGGGCAAGCTTGTCATCGTCACAGCGGGCATGTTTGGCTTTGGCTATGCCATGGTGCCGTTGTACAAGGCCATCTGCGAAATAACCGGAATCAACATACTCGCCCTCGGTGAACGTGAGTTGCCAGGTATTTCGGCCAAGCTTCCCGCCAATACCCAGGTTGACAAAAGCCGTACCATCACCGTAGAGTTTGACGCGAATTCGCGAGGACCCTGGTCGTTCAAGCCTCAGCAAAGCTCCGTGCAAGTGCATCCCGGTGAATTGACCACCGTTATTTACGAATTTCAGAACACGCAGAACAGGCGTATGTCTGCGCAGGCTATTCCAAGCTACGCGCCACATCAAGCTTCTGCCCATTTCAACAAACTTGAGTGCTTCTGTTTTAATCAGTACACACTGGAGCCTGGCGAAAAGAAGCAATGGCCCGTTGCATTTATTGTGGACGGCAAATTATCCAAAGACGTGAAGACCATCACACTGTCTTACACCTTTTTTGAAGTGGGTAGCAAGACCCCGCCGGCGCCCACCGCCAACGGGGTGAAGCCACTGGAAGCCGGAGGCCCAGCGTGAGTAACCCCGGGCCTGCACCTTCGTTCTTGCGCAGTGTCAAAACAGTTGCCTGGTCGTTTTTGGGAATCCGGAAAAACACGGAGTTCCAGCAAGATCTGGCGCATGTCAATCCACTGCACATCATCGCCGTGGCGATTGGCGGCGTGTTTGTTTTTGTGGTGAGTCTGGTTATCTTTGTAAATTGGGTCGTCGCCAAATAGACGACAAACTGGTGAAAAGCCAGCCCTGAAAATTTTTGAAATGATTGTCGAGTCCCGGAAGGAATGGAGCTGAAATGAGTTCAACATCACACGCTGGCGCAACGCCTTACTACTTTGTCCCAAGTCCCTCGCGCCATCCCGCTCTGGCCTCATTGGGTCTGTTTTTCACGTTCTTTGGTGCAGCACAGTGGATGAACGGTGCCGACTGGGGCAAGTGGTCGATGATCTTCGGCTTGGTCTGGTTTTTGGGTGTTCTGTTCCAATGGTTTAGTGAGGCGGTGGGTGAGAGCGAAGGTCGTCAGTATGGGCACAAAATCGACATCTCTTTTCGCTGGAGCATGAGCTGGTTCATCTTTTCCGAGGTGATGTTTTTCGGTGCCTTCTTCACGGCGTTGTGGTGGGCCAGGGGTCACTCCCTCCCTGCTCTGGGCAGCCTCGACAACGCGCTGCTGTGGCCAGACTTCAAAGCCGTGTGGCCCACACTTGCCGCTGGTGTCACTGGATCTCCAGCCGGGATTGTGGAGCCCTTCACCACGATGACGCCGTTCTGGTTGCCGACCATCAACACTGCGCTGCTGTTGTCGTCAGGCGTGACCCTCACGATTGCACACCATGCCCTGCAGCATGGCAACCGTGGCAAGACGATCGCGTTTATGTGGCTCACCGTGCTGCTCGGTATTGTGTTTTTGACGGTTCAGGGCTACGAGTATTACCATGCCTATGCAGAGATGAACCTGAAGCTCACCTCTGGCATGTATGGTTCGACGTTCTTCATGTTGACGGGCTTTCACGGCTTCCACGTCTTTGTCGGTATGTTGATGTTGCTGTTCATTACACTGCGTCTGCAAAGAGGTCACTTTACAGCGGACCGGCATTTTGGCTTCGAAGGCGCGGCGTGGTACTGGCACTTTGTGGATGTGGTCTGGCTGGGCCTCTACATTCTGGTCTACTGGATGTAAGCGCCTCGGTGCAGCAAAAAAAAGGCACCGCTTGCGGTGCCTTTTTGATTGTCGGGAGACTGTGGGTGAGTGGAGAGAACGGATGCTATTTACCGGGCGGAATACCGCCGGGCTGAATGTATCCCAGTTTCCACGCGGCCAATATGCTGATGAAAAGCAGGATTGAAAACCCGACGCGCATGGCAAGTGCCGTGAACATCAAAGATGACTTCCGCTGATCGTTCTTGCTTCCCCGCATCATGAAAAACAACGCACTGGCAAGACTCCCCAGAATGGCAACAAAAGCAACAATGACCAAATATTTCATGGGGGGGATTATCCCGTGACTGGTCGCTTGAGGTTTTGGGTGATCGCAATAACCGCGATGGCAGCTATCGTGATCACTCTTTCACTGGGCCGTTGGCAACTCTCAAGGGCCGCACAAAAAGAAAATCTTCAGGCGGCGATCGAAGCGCAGGGGCTGCGTGCAAGCCTCGATAATTCCGCGCTGACCGGTCTGACGGACGCCAGCACAGCCATTCACCGGGTCGCAGTGCTGCGAGGTACCTGGGTGACCGCCCGTACTGTGTTTTTAGACAACCGGCAGATGAATGCCAAGCCGGGTTTCTACGTGCTCACGCCGCTTCAGCTCGAGGGTACAGCATCAACAGTTTTGGTTCAACGGGGCTGGGTAGCGCGCAATTTTATGGACCGAAACAGCGTGCCATCGGTGGATACAACGTCTGGAATCGTCAGTGTGGTGGGGCGCATTGCCCCGCCGCCGTCCAAGCTATATGAGCTGGGTGACACCGGGAGAGGACTCATCCGGCAAAATCTGGACTTGGCCCAATTTCGAAAGGAAACTGGTTTGCCACTGCTGCCCGTGAGTATTCAGCAGACAGCCGCCCCGAGTGAGGGGTTGCTGCGTGACTGGCCTTCTGTAGGTCACGGGGCCGACAAAAACTATGGTTACGCCTTTCAATGGTTTGGCCTGAGTGCCCTGATTGCAATTCTTTATGTCTGGTTCCAAATTGGCAAACGATTCATCTCATCACGCCGCGCATGACTCTGCGGGCAAGATTGACCAGCCGCTGGGGCTGACTGTGCATTCCATGCCCAGCCCCGAGCAGGCGTTGGGTGACAAACAGCAGCGCACCGTTGTAGGCCGTTGGAAAATGCTGGCCGTGCTTCTGGTGTGTGCGGCCCCGGTCATCGCGTCCTACTTCATGTACTACGTGATCCGTCCTGAAGGGCGTCGAAATTTTGGCGAACTGATCACTTTGCAGCGCTTTTTGCCAGACCAGGTTGCTGTCAATCTGGAAGGGCAATCAATCAACCTGCGAGCACTCAAAGGCCAATGGCTTCTAGTGAGCGTCGCCAGCGGCGAATGTGGCGACACCTGCACCCGTCACCTTTATATGCAGCGCCAATTGCGTGAAAGCCTGGGCAAGGAAAAAGACCGCCTGGACTGGGTCTGGTTGATCAGCGACGACAAGCCAGTGGATGCCAAGATCAGATCGGCGCTGGTCGGTGCAACAGCCCTGCGAGTGCCTCCAAGCGCTTTCGCAGGTTGGCTTGCGCCGGGTGAAGGCCACCAGCTTTCGGATCACCTGTATCTCATTGATCCCATGGGCAACTGGATGATGCGTTTTCCTGCCGGGCTTGACCTGACCGCCGCTGCCAAGGCCAAACGCGACATTGAGCGCGTTCTGCGGGCGTCCAGCTCGTGGGACACAGCAGGCCGCCAACCATGAACACTGCGGCACTGTATGACCTATCACCCTTGGTCCGCATCATGGTTGCGGGCGCGCTGCTGGCTGCCGGACCTCTGGTATGGGTATGGCTTCGCAACCGGGGGGCATCGCCTGTCAAACGCCTCCATGCGCTCACCGTGGTCACGCTTTTTTTGACCTTTGATCTGGTTCTGTTTGGTGCATTTACCCGTTTGAGCGATTCTGGTCTGGGCTGTCCGGACTGGCCGGGCTGCTACGGCAACGCCAGCCCGTTGGGCGCTCATGCCGATATTTCTGCGGCGCAGTCAGCCATGCCAAGCGGCCCGGTCACGCGGGGAAAGGCGTGGATTGAGATGATTCACCGTTACCTGGCAACGGGTGTGGGTGTGCTGATATTGGTCATTGCCGTGACAAGCTGGCTTACACCGCGCCGCGTCATCAGCCCTTGGTGGGCTACCGGCACTTTGATTTGGGTTTGTATTCAGGGAGCTTTTGGCGCCCTGACGGTCACCATGAAGCTATTTCCCGCCATCGTCACACTGCATTTGATGGGGGGACTGCTTCTGCTGGCACTCTTGTGCGTCCAGGTGGTAGGCCACAGCAAATGGCGAGACGGCGCTGCGGTCCACCCCCAACCGGATTTGATGACATCGGGCATGCGCTTGCTTCTGTGGTCCACCTTCGTCGCATTAACGATGCAAATCGCATTGGGTGGATGGGTCAGCACCAATTACGCCGTACTCGCTTGCAATGAGTTTCCGCGTTGCCAGGGTAGCTGGTGGCCCGAGATGAATTTTCAGCAGGGGTTTGAAATCTGGCGCAAGCTTGGACTCACCGCGCAAGGGGACCCCATCAGTTTTTCTGCACTTACCGCCATTCACTATGTCCACCGGGTCATGGCTTTTGTTGTTCTCGGGCTGGCGGGTATGCTGGCCTGGCGGCTCAATGCAACACAGGGCTTACGTCTTCAATCGCGCTGGCTGGCAGCGTTGATCGGCCTGCAACTCGTCACTGGGTTGAGCAATGTGGTTTTTGATTGGCCCCTGTTGGCCGCACTGTTGCACACGGGGGGGGCTGGGGCCTTGGTCGTGGTCTTGACATGGGTGGCTTGCGAAGCGCCCGCCAAGGCCAGGCAAGCCATAACATCGGCTGACACGTCTGCTCGCCCGCAAACTGTTTCGAGTTTCAATGCATGAGTGAATCCATCAACCAAACCAGCGTTCTGAAGCAGTTTTACGCGCTGACCAAACCGCGCGTCATTCAGCTTATCGTTTTCTGCGCGCTGATTGGCATGGTGCTGGCAGTACCCGGCGCGCCAAGCCTGGCCGATATCAAGCTTGCGGCTATTGCCTGCCTGGGAGTCTGGCTGGTGGCTGCGGCCGCTGCCGCGTTCAACTGCATTGTCGAAAAAGGTATCGATGCCAAGATGAAGCGCACCGCCTGGCGCCCCACGGCCAGCGGTGAATTGCGTGACAGCCAAACCTTGTTGTTCTCTGCCGTGCTGTGCGTTGCCGGGTCAGTGCTGTTGTATGTGTGGGTCAACCCGCTCACCATGTGGCTGACCTTCGCAACCTTTGTGGGTTACGCGGTGATCTACACGGTGATTCTCAAGCCAGCCACTCCCCAAAATATCGTGATCGGGGGGGCCTCCGGCGCTATGCCACCCGTACTGGGCTGGTCCGCCATGACGGGTGAGGTCGGGCCGGAGGCGCTGATTCTTTTTCTCATCATTTTCTTGTGGACGCCGCCGCACTTCTGGGCGCTGGCCCTTTACCGCGTGGAAGACTATCGTAAATCTGGGCTGCCCATGCTCCCGGTAACCCATGGCAGCGAGTACACCCGTTTGCAGATATTGCTATACACCCTGGTGTTGTTTGCCGCGTGCCTGTTGCCGTTCGTGTACGGCATGAGTTCCTGGATCTACCTCGCCGCCGCAATTGTTTTGAGCATCGGGTTCTGCCTGTATGGATTCTGGCTGTGGCGCGACTACTCGGATGCCCTGGCGCGAAAGACCTTCCGCTTTTCACTCATTCACCTGAGTGTGCTGTTTGCGGCGCTGCTGGTGGATCACTACCTGCTTTGACCGCCTGGATGCGGACTTCAGAAATCCCTATGAATAAACGAAATGCTCTAAAAGTAATAGCTACCGGTGCACTGTCTTTGGGGGCTATTGGCCTTTTATCTGCATGTTCGGAGCAAAAGCCCGCGTTTGCGTCCATTGACATCACGGGCGCTGACTACGCCAAAGACTTTGCACTGACAGACCACAACGGGCAGGTCCGCAGCATCAAGGATTTCACAGGCAAAGTGGTTGTGATGTTCTTCGGCTACACCCAATGCCCCGATGTGTGTCCTACGTCCATGGCCGAGCTGGCCGAGATCAAAAAGCTGCTGGGACCCGATGGCGGCAAATTACAGGGTCTGTTTGTCACGGTTGACCCTGAACGCGACACGGCCGAAGTGCTCAAGGCCTACATGGGCAACTTTGACGCTACGTTTCTGGCACTGATCCCCAAGCCTGACCAACTGGCCTCCATGGCCAAAGACTACAAGCTTTATTACAAAAAGGTCGAAGGCAAAACGCCCACCAGCTACACGATGGACCACTCGGCGGGCAGCTATGTCTATGACACCCGTGGACAACTGCGCCTGTACACCCGCTACGGCACTGGCGCGAAGCCGCTGGCGCAAGACGTCCAGCTTCTGCTCAAGCAGGCAGGCTGAAACCCCTGCCAGACCCTATTCGGCCTTGATCCCGCGCATGGCAATGACGCCGCCCAGCAGATTCGTGTCGCTCTTGATGCGGTTGGCCAGGCCCTCTGACGATGTGCCCGCCACTTGCCAGCCCTGCTGAAACAGTTTTTGGCGCATTTCGGGCGTGCGCGCGACTTCACTGAACAGGCCGGACAGTTTGGCCACGATGGGCTTGGGCATGGATACCGGGCCGGCGGCGGCTGTCCAGATCTCAAGCTGGAAATTCTGCACACCGCCTTCGGACAGGCTGGGCAGCTCAGGCACCAGCGGACTGCGCCCGGTGGAGGTGACCCCAATGGCCTTGAGCTTGCCGCCACGAATCTGTGCCATGGCCAGACCAGGTGGTAACAGCGACAAGTTGATTTGCCCGCCAATCATGGCCGTGATGACCTGGGGGTTGCCGGGGTAGGGAACGTGCACCGGGTCCATCTGTGTTCGGCTCTTCAAATACTCCATGCCAATGTGGCCCACCGTGCCATTGCCGGGCGTGCCGTAGTTCCATTTATTGCCAGCATTACGCGCCGCCACGAAAAACTCCTGTGCCGTGGAGCCGGGAGACGACACGGGCACGGTCAGTACCAGCGGTGCCGAACCAATCAGGCTGATGGGCGCCAGGTCTTTGGCAGGGTCAAATGGAGTCTTGGGGTTGAGCAGCTTGGCAATGGTCAAATTGCCGTTGATCATCACGCCAATGGTGTGGTTGTCGGTGGATTTCGCCACCAGATCAGCGGCAATGTTGCCACCTGCACCTGGGTGGTTCTCAACTATGACGGGTTGCCCCAGCGCTCTGGAAAGCGGCTCGGCCATGGCGCGCGCGACCAGGTCAGGGGACGAGCCACCCGGAAAACCCACCAGAATTTTGACCGTCTTGGTAGGCCAAAGCGCCTCAGGCAGCGGTTTTTTTGAG
>JANPAZ010000129.1:0-3092 GCA_031430225.1 Rhodoferax sp.
GGTCTCAAAAAGACCGGCAAAGACGTGCGCGTGTTACCGCGCAGCGTGATCTATGACCCCGAGCTCAGTGCCGGGTTGCCAGTGGGCATGAGTGTGACCAGCGGCATCAACGCCATTGCCCATGCGGCTGAAGGCCTGTACGCGGTGGACAGCAACCCCATCATGGATTTGATGGCAAAAGAGGGAATGGCCCACATAGCCAGGGCGCTACCAGCTATTAAAAAAGTAGTAAACGACATGGATGCCCGAAGCGATGCCCTGTACGGTGCATGGCTGTGCGGGATGGTGCTGGGCAATGTCGGCATGGCTTTGCATCACAAGCTGTGTCACACACTGGGCGGCAGTTTCAATTTGCCGCATGCCGAAACACACACCATCGTCCTGCCGCACGCCCTGGCCTACAACGCGGCTGCCGCGCCCCTGGCCATGGCGGGTATTGCACAGGCTTTGCTGGGCGGTCATTCAGCCGTGAGTGCGGCGCAGGCAGTGTTCGATTTGGCAAAGGACAACGGTGCGCCCGTGGCGCTCAAAGATATCGGCATGAAGGAAGTCGACCTCGATCGGGCTTGCGACATCGCCCTGCAAAACCAGTACCCGAACCCGCGCCCGCTTGAGCGCCTCGCCATTCGCCAGTTGTTTCAGGATGCCTTTGAGGGCAAGCGCCCCGCACATTGAAGCGGATTGATGCCCGTTGCGCTGGGTGACCTGATCAGGTCATCCGCGACATGGCCAGAGCGGCTAGCGCGCCAGCAGGTTGGTACCGGCAGCACCCACAGCCACGTAGGCCAGGTTGCCACGTATTACCGCATTGAGGTCGGCCGTGCTGCCCGCCACTGGCGATGAAGTCCATGTGGCGCCATCAGTGCTTTTGAAGATGTTGCCACCTGCACCCACCGCAATAAATTGTGTGCCGTAGTCGATCGATTTCAGATCGACTAGGGCTGGCGCCGCACGAGACGTCCATGAGACAGCGTCTGCGCTGCTCAAAATGGTGGCACCTGAGCCCACGGCCACAAAGACGGTGGTGGCTGTAGTGGCATTGGTGCCCAGAACCACGTCGCGCAGGTCGGTCGCGGTTCCCGAGTTTTGCGCCGTCCAGGTGATCGCGTCCGGGCTGGTCAGAAGTGTGCCGCCCGCGCCCACTGCCATCCACAGGCCGCCATTGAAGGTGGAGTAGCCCACGCCGTACAAGGTTTTGGTGGTGCCACTGGCAACGGCCGTCCAGTTCACGCCGTCTGCGCTGGAGATGATGGTGCCGTTGGCGCCGACTGCGACGTTCAAATTCAGGCCATTGGTGGCGATCGCGTTGAGATTCTGGGTGGTGCCCGAGTTTTGCAGGGTCCACGTGGCAGCATCGGGGCTGGTCAGCACCGCACCGCCATCGCCCACCAGTTTGTAGGTCAGAAAGTAAGACCCGCCATTCCAGTTTCTGGTGTTGGCGTAGCTGCTGGCGGTCCACGTGCTGCCGTCAGTGCTCGCAAAAATGGCCCCGTTGCTGCCTGCAGCCACATAACTGCCACCGTACACAGCCGCTTTGAGGGCGTTGGTGCCAGCAGGGGTGCCGACGGTCCAGGTCGTACCGGCCAATTGGGGCGTTGCAAGCACCGGTGTCGCACCGGGTCCGCCCGGGCCCCCGTTGACCCGGCCGTTGACCGAGAACGAATAGCTGGTGCCGTTGGCCAGTGCGCCCACCACATAGGGCGACCCCACTTTGATGGGGGATGCACCACCGACCAGGCCGATCCAGGAACTCATGGCGCTAACCTGGGTGGGTGCCGTGCTGGTGGGGCCGTAAAAAAGCCAGTACTCAACGCCTTCCACCATGTTCCAGGTGACCGTGGCCGTTGACTCGGCCGACTTGACGGCCAGCCCGGTGGGGGCCGGGGCCGACGAGGCATCGCCTCCGCCGCAAGAAGCCAGCAGCGACATCGACAGGGCAAGCAGGGCAGCAATGGAGAAACTGCGGGGGCGAAAAGTCATATCAGGGTTCCAAAAAGCACGGGACAGGCTCCTATTATGTTTCACCCGCCGCGCGGGCTGATTAACTGCGGTGGTCAGGCCGCGATTCCCAGGTTGGGGTTGATCAGGTACTTGGTACCGGTGGCTCGCGCGCCGTAAATGGCGATGGCGCCAAGTGACAGCGCGTCAGCCAGAGAAATCTCTTTGGCGTAGTGGCTGGCGAACGTGGTTTTCAGCTCGGCCGCCACGCGCTGGCGCAGGGCTTTTGCGGTGGCCGGACCGGCCTTTTGCAAGAACGGAAACAGCAGCCAGCCGCCCATGCCCCATGCCATGCCAAAGCTTCGGTTGAACTGGGTGGGGCTGGTGTCCAGGCCGCCATAGAGATAAACCTGCTTGTGCGTGGTGGAGCCATAGCGGCTGTACTCTTTCGCGGTGCGGTTCAGCGCCGCTTCCATGCACGTCAGAATCTGCCCGCCCAGTTTGCCGCCACCGGTGGCATCAAACGCCAGAGTGGCCCCGGTGGCGACCAGCGCCTGGGTCAGGTCTTCCATGAAGGTGGGGGACTCCAGATTGCAGACCCAGGTGGCCCCAATGGCGCGCAACAGGGCTTCCTGTTCGGGCTTGCGCACAATGTTCACCAGCGCAACACCGTCCTTGATACAGATTTTGTTGAGCATCTGGCCCAGGTTGGAGGCGGCCGCCGTGTGCACGAGCGCCTTGTGGCCCTCAAGCCGCATGGTTTCCACCATGCCCAGCGCGGTGAGCGGGTTCACAAAGCACGAAGCACCTTCAGCGGCGGTAGTGCCGTCGGGCAGCAGCAGGCATTGATCCGCCTTCAGGCTGCGGTATTGGGCATACATGGCGCCGCCCAGAACCGCCACGGTTTTGCCCAGCAGGGCCTGCGCGGCCGCCGATGAGCCGGCGTCCACCACCACACCAGCGCCTTCATTGCCCACCGGCATCGACTGACCCAGCCGCCCGGCCATGGACCCCATCGCCCGCTCGGGGATGCTGAACGTGACGACCGGGCTGGTCGGCGCGCCAGAGGCTTTGGCCGTGCTGAGGTCGGCTGCGCCAAACAGCAGCCCAATGTCGGACGGGTTCAGTGGTGACGCGTCGATTCGCACGATGAC
>JANPAZ010000130.1:0-4052 GCA_031430225.1 Rhodoferax sp.
GAGCTCACGCAGCGCGTGCGCGGGCGTGGGGAACAGTGGCGCGTCACGCCATGCGTTCACCGGGTAAATCAGCAAAAAAACGGCCAGTGGGATCAGCCAGCCCCAAGCGGGGAATGAAGCCCCATCGACCAAGGCCAGCGAGAGCGGAAAACCCAGGCCAATGATGCCGCGACGCCACCAGGAGTCGCCCCACAAGCTCATGCCCACGCCGGCCAGGCAGGCTATGCCCAACGCCATCAGGCCAGACAAGCCTGCGCGCTGAAGACCCCAGAACAGGCCCCATGCCATGCCCCACGCCAGCAGGGCAGGCAACGGCCAGCGAAGTCGCGCGAACATGGCGGCGCGTGATCGTCGCTAACGCTAGCGGGATGCGCCGCGCGTGAGCCGGTCAATCAGGCCGTTGAGTTCGTCCAGCGAGCCGAACTGTATCGACAACTCGCCCATTTCTTCCAGACGTCCGGCCCGCTTCACGCGTTTTTTCACACGCACTTCGACCTGTGCTGCCAGCAGGTCGGACAGCTCTTCTTCGACACGCTTGATGTCGCGGGACTTCTCTTTGGTGGGCTTGGGAGAGGTCAAAGAAAACTCGGCGCTGAGTTTTTTGACCAGGCTCTCGGCTTCGCGCACCGACATTTTTCGGGCCGTGATTTGCGCGGCGGCCGTAATTTGCGAGACCTTTTCAAGGGCCAGTAACGCGCGGGCATGGCCCATGTCCAGGTCACCGGCCATCAGCATGGTCTGCACCGGCTCGGCCAAATTCAGCAGGCGCAGCAGGTTGCTGGCCGCACTGCGGGAGCGCCCCACAGCCTGAGCGGCAAGCTCGTGAGTGAGCCCAAACTCTTTGACCAAGCGGTTCAGGCCTTGCGCTTCCTCCAGAGGGTTGAGGTCTTCACGCTGGATGTTTTCAATCAGTGCCATGGCGGCAGCGGACTCATCGGGCACGTCGCGAACCAGCACGGGCACGCTGTCCAGCCCGGCCAGTTTGGCCGCCCGAAAGCGCCGCTCGCCGGCGATGATTTCGTATTTGCCTTCGTTGGCACCGGCTTTGAGCTGGCGAACCAAAATTGGCTGCATGATGCCTTGCGCCTTGATGGATTCGGCCAGCTCGTACAACGCGCCTTCATCCATGCGGGTGCGCGGCTGGTACTGGCCCGCCACCATGTCTGCAAGACGCAGGGACGCGGGCAAGCCCGGGCTGGGGGTTGATCCGTTTTGCACGGTGTCGTCGACCTTCGGGCCCAGCAGGGCCTCCAGTCCACGGCCAAGTCCTTTGGGTTTTTTGGTTGCCATTGCGTCCTCTTTTGTCCTCTTTACTTCTTGAAACCTGTTGCTTGCGTCAGCGCACGCTGCTGCAACGCCAGCAGCATGTCGTGACCCTGTGGCCAGCTACCCAGCCCTGAATCGCCATTGATGTGCCCAAAGGGGCCATAGTCGACAAATTCAGACCCCCAGGCGCTGGCCAAAGACCTGGCCCGCTCGAAGGTGCAGTAGGGATCGTTCTGGCTGCCCACCAGCGTGCTGGGAAACGGCAGTTTTGTGAGCGCAATGGGCGACCAGCTTGTTAGCACGGGGCGAAGCGCCTCACGCTCTACATCGCCGGGTGCGACCAGCATCGCGCAACCTACCAGCCGCGTATTGCGGGAAATCGTTGCCCACGCAGCCACGAGCAGGCAGCCCAGACTGTGGGCCACAAGTGTGATTGGCTCATGCGGTGTTTGCGCACTGACGTCAAGCACCACGTCTTCCAGACGCGCGATCCAGTCGCCGCGCAATGGGCGGTCCCAGTCATGCTGCGCCACACGGACATAGCCGTACTCAGCCTCCCACAGGCTTTGCCAGTGTGCGGGGCCGGAATTCTGCCAGCCGGGCAGGATGAGGACTTTGCCGGTTTTCAATTGCTATAATTTTTGTAGCTAACTATGCACATTCTGTGTGGGCCTATGGGCGATTTCACTATCAAGCCCCAGACAACTACATGGTATCGATGCGCTGCACCATTTCCTGGGCAAAGGCCACAAACGCCTGCGCGCCTTTGCTGGACGGGTCGAACACGACGCCGGGCAGACCGTAGCTGGGCGCTTCCGCCAGGCGCACGTTACGCGGGATCACCGTATTGAACACCTTGTCGCCAAAATGAGACTTGAGCTGGTCGCTGACCTGCTGTTGCAGGGTGATGCGCGGGTCGAACATGACCCGCAGCAAGCCGATGATGGCCAGGTCCTTGTTGAGATTGGCGTGCACTTGCTTGATGGTGTTGACCAGATCCGTCAGGCCTTCCAGCGCAAAGTATTCGCACTGCATGGGCACAATCACACCGTGAGCACAGCACAGCCCATTGAGGGTGAGCATGGACAGGCTGGGCGGGCAGTCGATCAGGATGAAGTCGTACTCTTGGGCAACATCCGCCAGGGCTGTCTTCAGGCGTTTTTCGCGTCGCTCAACTTCGACCAGCTCCACCTCCGCACCCGCCAGCTCCCGGTTGGCACCGAGAATGTCGTAGCTGCAGCCGCCTTCGATCAGTTTGTCGCTCTTGACACGCGCCTCGGCCACCGTTGACGATTCCAGCAACACATCGTAAATGGTGAACTCCAGCTTACGCTTGTCCACACCCGAACCCATGGTGGCATTGCCTTGAGGGTCCAGGTCCACCATCAGGACGCGCTGGCCCACTTTGGCCAGACCGGCCGCCAGGTTGACGGTGGTGGTGGTCTTGCCGACGCCGCCCTTTTGGTTGGCGATGCAGAAAATCTTGGCCATGTCGGACTTACCTGTTGGATTGATTGGGCTGCGGTGTGAAAGAAGCAGACTTGCCCATCCAATGCGCTTGGAAGCGCATCACTTGGAGAGCGCCAGTTTGAGGCCAAAGCCAATCAGAAATAGCCCCGCCAACTTTTCAAGCCCACGTGACACCATGGGGCTGGCGCGAAGGCGCTCGGCCAGAAAGTGAGTCAGCAGCACGGCCGTCAGCCCATAGGCAAAGGCCAGCGTTGCAATCGTTACGGCCATGACGCCAAAAGTCATCAAGCCCTGGTGATGTGCCGGGTCTACAAACAACGGGAAAAAAGCCATATAGAAAACGATGGCCTTAGGGTTCAACAGCGTGATCATCAAGGCTTGGCGAAAATAGTGGTGCGGCTTGATGTTGAGCACGGGCGCGTCGCCGGGTTTGGCCAACAGCATCTTGAAGCCGAGCCAGGCCAGGTAGGCCGCGCCCAGCCACTGCACAGCACTAAAAGCAGTCGGATAGGCGGCAAGAATGGCGGCAACACCGGCGACCGCCATCCACATCAGGATTTGGTCACCCACAACGACACCAAAGATCGCACCAAAACCACCCTTGATACCGCCCTTGCTCGTGGACGTGATCAGCGCCAGATTGCCCGGGCCGGGAATCAGCAAAAAGATGATGATGGCAGCGACAAATGCGCCGTAGTCAGTGATGCCAAACATGGTTTTCTCCGGGGGAACTTGCGATTGAGTTTACGTGATGAGGCTCGTGAGCAAGATGCAGGTCGTTTTGAGTGCGCAAACCAGAGTATCCCTGAACCGCAGTGCGCTCGCGGGCAGTCACCGCCGTTCGTGTCCCCCGGCCTACGGCCTCCTCCTTGACCTCACTTTGGCGACCACCCGCGAGCGCACTGCTACTGGTTTTTGTCTTTTTGACGCCGCACGACACCGGCCCAATGGATGGGGCGGGGTATGTCTTTTGCGAAGATCTAGGAGGAGGCTCACGCATCCGCGATAGCGGATGCGCTCACTTTGTGCCAATAGGCAAGGCACGGCGTTAAGCCGTGCGTTGCCGGGGGACACGAAGCAAAAGGCATACCCCGCCCCATCCCACACCCGAACCGAGGAAGACAACTCAGACCCGACGAACCCGCATCCACACAATGCATCGCTCGGCATCCAGCCCCGGCACGCTCAGCTGTTCCACGTGAAACACTTCCACGCTCTGCGGCAGTGCGGCCAGCTCATCATCCGGGTGTTTGCCCTTCATGGCCATCCAGATGCCCTGCTCCGCCAGTGCCGCATGCGACCAGGTCGTGAAATCG
>JANPAZ010000131.1:0-1861 GCA_031430225.1 Rhodoferax sp.
CCGATGTTGTGGTGCTTCAGGTCGGGGAACACACACAGTTTCAGGTTGGACAGCGGGCACACCGTCAGCGGGATTTTGTCTTTGGCCAGGCGCTGCATCAACGCGGTATCTTTGATGGCCTGCACGCCATGGTCAATCCGCTCCACCTTCAGCACATCCAGCGCGCTCCAGATATAGGCAGGTGGCCCCTCCTCCCCGGCGTGGGCTACCATGCGAAAGCCCAACCCACGGCAACGGGCAAACACCTTTGCAAACTTTTCGGGCGGGTGCCCCATCTCGCTCGATGCCAGGCCAATGCCCACAATTTTGTCGCGGTACGGCATCGCCTGCTCGAGCGCTTCAAAGGCTTCTTCTTCACTGAGGTGACGCAGAAAACACAGAATGAGCGAAGCAGTCATGCCGAATTGCACCTGGGCATCAGCGCATGCACGGTGCAGGCCATTGATGACCACACCAGAGTCCAGCCTGTGCCCGGTATGGGTCTGTGTGTCGAAAAATATTTCGGCGTGCAATACGTTGTCCGCCGCCGCACGCTTCAGGTAGGCGTGCGTCATGTCGTAGAAGTCCTGCTCGGTTTTGAGCACCATGGTGCCCTGGTGGTAGATATCCAGAAAGCTTTGCAGGTTGTCAAACACATACGCGCGGCGCAATGACTCCACGTCGGGGTACGCAAATTGCACCCCGTTGCGTTGCGCCAGGGCGAAGATCAGCTCGGGCTCCAGCGAGCCTTCAATATGCATATGCAGCTCGGCCTTGGGCATACGCCGCAACAACTCGGGCAGACGGTCTGGCGCGACCGGTTTCACAAGGGTTTTTGAGAGGCTCATCAACACACTCCAAAAGTAATGCCGAGATGCTTCAAATGCCTGCGATAGGCTGTTGACGCCTTGTCGGCGGCTGTATGCAGCTCTGCCCGCACATCCAGCGGGAGGCGCTTTGGCGTTTGCGATTCAAGCACCGGTTTGTCTTGCATGAAGATAGTGTGCTGGAACTCGCGCAGCTTGTCTTGCGTTGACTCAAAATCTGCCACGGCCAGACGAAACCAGACCCGGCTGGTTTCGGGCCCGAGCGGGCAGATGAACAAGGCAATCGACTCCCGGTAACCGACATCGGCCACCGCCGAGTCCAGGCTACGGGGGTCCGGCACCTTGGTCAGGATGGCCGCGTAGGGCGCGTTAACCTCATAGGTGTACTCCACCTGGGCTGGCGCTGCGGAATGAACGTTCGACTGCGGCTGCCAGGCGCGGCATTGCGTGGCCAGCAGGCCGTGCGGCGTGACATCAACGCGGTAGTCGTCAATGACCGTGGCACTTTGCGTCGCATTGCCAGGTACCTTGCGCATGCCCAGCCAGCCCTCGTGCACAAAACCGAAATGGGCCATGTCCAGAAAGTTCTCCACGATGCGCGGCGCGCTGGTTGCCACGTCATACGGGCCGCAATTGAGCTTGCGAAGGCGGGCGTCAGCCTCTGCTGCAAACGCGGGTACCCCATGACCCGCGTCAGACACCGTGCCAATGGCCGGCGTAATCTGGACCCACACCAGACCATACATCTCGCAGGCCTGGTGGGTCCGCGCGCAATGTGCAGCCGGTGGCACAAATTGGGGCAAGGCGGGCACATGCAGGCATTGCCCCGACGCCCCAAACTGCCAGCCATGGTAGGGGCACTCCAGCCGCCCATCAACCACCTGCCCCAATGACAATTGGGCTCCTCGATGCGGGCATTGATCTGCCCAAGCGTGAGGCATGCCTGTATCGTCTCGCCACAGTACGAGCGCGTGTCCCAGCAAGGTTACAGCCATTGGCTTGCCTGCTAAGGCCTCAGACAAGGCAACCGGATGCCAATGGGTTTCTTCGATCAT
>JANPAZ010000132.1:0-10496 GCA_031430225.1 Rhodoferax sp.
CTTTTCTCGCACGGGCTGGGCGGCACCACAGACGGTGGCGAAGTCTGGGGCAAAGCCTGGGTCAACGCGGGCATTGTGGTGGTACATCTACAACACCCCGGCAGCGACCTGGCCGCCGTGCGCAACGTAACAGACACCTTCAGTGACAAAACCGCCTTGCGCCGCGCCGCATCACCCGCACAACTGCTAACTCGGTTGCAAGATGTGAGCTTTGTACTTGACGAGATTGTGCGGCGACACCAGTCTGGGCGGCCCGCCTGGCGTGACGTGCGCCCCGAACGTTTTGGCATGAGCGGGCATTCTTTTGGCGCCCACACCACGCTTGGCATGGCGGGTCAAAGGTACCCGGGGTTCGAGGGCATCAACGAGCCGCGCCTTGCAGCTTTCATCGCGTTTTCGCCATCCCTGCCCGTAGTGGGTGACGCGCAGCTGGCCTTTGCGCGCCTGACCCGCCCCTTGCTGTCGATCACTGGCACGCTGGATTCCGATGTGGCTGGCACGGGTGCCACGCCGGATCGCCGCATGGCGGTTTTTGCGGCCCTGCCCGCGGGCCAAAAGGCGCATCTGGTGCTGCACGACGCTGATCACATGACCTTTGCCGGGCAGACCGGGCGCGCCGTAGAAATCGTGCCACGCATCCAGCCAACGCGTGACCTGCAGGGCGCGCACCACGCCTTGGTTGCGGCCATCACCACAGACTGGTGGCATGCCCACCTGGCCGGTGATGCCGCAGCGCGTGAGCGACTGGCGGCACCCGCAGGGCTGGGCACTGGCGACGCTTGGCAGCGGGGCTAAAACCACGCGTCTGCACAAATACCGGGCCGATGCCACAATGGCGGCCAATAGACCAACCGAGGTGTGGATTTGATGCGGCTCCATGCGATTTTTGCAGCGACCCTGCGGCCTGAGCCGCGTTTGCGGATGCGCGCTGCGGTCACCATAGCGTGCAGTTTTTGGGGTGCAAGTGCGTCGGCCCAGGGCATGGCAGAGCCAGGTTTTCGCATCATGGCCGATGGTGCTCGCGGCAATTGCCTGGCTTGCCACGCACTGGCCGGGCAGCCCGGCGTGCAAAGCACTTTTGGCCCCGCTCTAAACGGCGTGGGCTCGCGCTACCCAGCCGATGTGCTGCGTCAGTGGGTGACTGATGCACGCCAGATCAAGCCCGACACCTTGATGCCGCCCTTTGGCACAACGCAGGGAACCCATTTGCCCAACCGGACTCAATCTGCGCTGACCCTGGACGAAATCACCAACGTGGTCGCAGCCCTTCAAACCCTTCGCTGAGCCCAACATGCACAACCACACCCTCCGACGCCGCACTTGTCTGGCACTGGCCGTAACGCCGCTGCTGGGTGTCAGCGCCCTGGCCCAAAATGTGGGGACAGGTGTCAACATCACCGGCGCTGATCTGCTGGCGATGAACCTCAAGGCCGACGGCATCACGCTGGACTTCCCGCGCCTGGCGGACTCGGGCTCGTCGGTGCCAATTTCAGCCGAAATCATTGCCCCGGCGGGCCTGAAAATCAGCATGATCGATGTCTACCTGCCAGACAATCCCAACACCCGCGCGGCACGGCTGCGGCTGGCCGAGCCCCAAGCACGCTATACCTTCACCACCCGGTTGCGCCTTGCCGCCAGCCAGGACGCCTGGGTGGTCGCCACCCTGACCGATGGCAGCCGCCGGGGAGCCAGCGCGCCCACCATCATCACGTCTTCGGCCTGCCTGGACGCGAGCTAATATGACCCCCACGGTCTCCCACTGCGTGTGGTTCCCTGCCCCCCAAGGAGGCCGCACATTTGACACTAAAAAATGGCCACACTAATTCCCTCACGGTTGAGTTTTTCCGGTGCCATTCGCCCCGGCAACACCATTGAAGCGCGCTGGATTGCCGGGCACCCGATGGAGAGCGGCTTTCGGGTAGATGACTCGGGGCAACGCGTTGCCCGCAACATCATCACGCAGGTGCGCGTGCTGCTCAATGGCAGGTTGATCCTGGATATGGAACCCGGCACCGGCCTCACTGCCAACCCGTACCTGGCGTTTCCGCTGACCGTGCCTGCCGAGGGCGGCACCGTCGCGGTCGAGTGGCTGGACGACACCGGCAACCGCGGCCGGGCGCAACAGTTGCTGCTGCTCGAAAAATGAAAGGCCGGGTAGCGGGCCTTTTGCTCGCCTGCCTTGTATTCGCGGCGGCGGTGCATGCCCAACCGTGGCCAACAGACACCAAGCTCAGCGGCAATGCATTTCTCTCGCCCGGATTGCTCAAGCTGCAAGCCGATGCGGCCAACAGCCCCGTAGCACTCTGGCTTGATCGAGGTGCGGCGGCGTGGGCTGACAGCAGCACGGGGCCCAGCTGCCTTAGCTGCCACGGCACGGCGGATGCCCTCAAAGCGTCGGCGCCCAGCTTTCCCCGGTTGACCGCCAATGGCCAGAATCTGATCAACCTGGAGGACCAAATTGTGGCCTGCATGACCCGCAAAGGGCGCAGCGGCCACGCCCCGGCGAAGGTGGAGGACGATGACGTGCTGGCCTTAAGCGCCCTGCTGCACAACGCCGCCAAAGGCCTGCCCATCAATGTCAAGGCTCCGCCAGAACACGCCGCGCAGTGGCAGGCCCGTCTTGAAAGCGGTACGCAGCTTTTTGCGCGGCGAATGGGCCGCATGAACCTGGCGTGCGTGCACTGCCATGACCAGAACGTGGGCAAGCAAATGCGCGCCGACGTCATCAGCCCCGGCAATCCCACAGGCTTCCCAATTTATCGCATGAGCTGGCAAAAGATGGGCTCTGTGGACCGTCGCCTGCGAGCCTGTTATTCAGGCGTGCAGGCGCTCATTCCGCCGCCGGGAGACCCGGTGTTGCGCGACCTGGAGCTTTATCTGAAAGTGCGCGCCAATGGCA
Source organism: Rhodoferax sp. (assembly GCA_031430225.1). Lineage (GTDB taxonomy): Bacteria > Pseudomonadota > Gammaproteobacteria > Burkholderiales > Burkholderiaceae_C > JANYCG01. The sequence continues at coordinate 2,900 of JANPAZ010000132.1, forward strand.
TGGCACTGGACGGGCCGTCTATCAGGCGTTGAGCTGTTGATGTTTTGGCAAGTCAGCTGGATATGCTGGTGGTAGGCAGGCACGGCGACCGCGCGATATGCTGCGGTTTTCAAGTGGAAGAACCTAGCCATAGGCTAAGCCAGGTTCAAGCCACAAGATTCAAAAGAAGGCGAATGCCCGTCAAAAACGGGCCGTCCACCAAGTCTCGCTCAGTTGCGCGTGCAGCCATTGCACAAATCCACTCACCTTGGCAGGCACCATCGTAGGCGATGGGTAAACGGCGTGAATTTCTTGCCGGGGCAGCGCCCAGTCGGCTAACAGCGTGACCAACGCACCACTCTCGACAGACTCGTGCACCACGTAGGTGGGCAAGGCCGCGATGCCCAAGCCGGCACATGCCGCCGTCATCAGCGCAGACTTGTTGTTCGATCGCATGGGGCCTTTAAGGTGCACCACCAAATCCTGGCCTTTGGCATCCAGGAAATGCCAGCGCGAGTCGTTTTGCACGGTGCTGATGATGAGTGCATCGTGAGATACCAAATCTCCCGGAGTCAAGGGTCTGCCGCGACGCGCCAAATAGTCTGGCGAGGCCACTACCGACCAAGGGTTGCGCCCCAAATAGCGCGCGCCCAAAGTCGAATCCACAAGCCGGCCCATTCGAATGGCGACATCAATGCCTTGCTCCACCATGTTCACCAGATGATCATCAAACAGCAACTCGATCTGTACTTTGGGATTGACTTGAAGAAATCGCAACACCAAGGGTGCCAGCACGCGGCGACCAAAATCCATGGTGGTACTGATGCGAAAACTGCCCTGCACCTGCGACTGCATGAGCGCGGCCAAAGACTCGGCCTCTTCTACATGGTGCGTAATCAATATGCACTTGTTGTAATACAGCAAGCCCACTTCAGTGGGTGACACCCCATGCGTGCTGCGATGAAGCAGGCGGGAACCCAGCTGCTTTTCAAGCTGTGCGATCAGCTTGGTAGCCGAAGGCTGGCCGATGCCAAGATCGACAGCCGCTTTGCTAAATGAGCCCAAATCCACAACGCGGACAAAGAGCTTCATCGCTTGAAAACTGGTCATCTTCAAAGTAGGCCACGGGTTCTCCGCAAATGCAATATTCCTTTTGGGAATAACCAAAATTCCATAGGCGCTACTTCCGCGCAAATCTGCCCTGGGCCATGATGCACAGCTATCGTTTTAAAGCAGTTTCACAACACATTGGAGACGCTGATGACTCATCTTCACACCCGCTCAATAGCACTTGGCATTTTCGTTGCCCTTCTGCCGGGTTTTGGCTTTGCACAGGTCTACCCCAGCAAACAGCCGGTGCGGCTGGTGGTGCCATTCGCACCGGGCGGTACAACCGATCTGCTGGCGCGGGTTATTTCGTCAAGAATGGGGGCGGTATTAGGCCAAACCGTGGTTGTTGAAAATAAGGCGGGCGCTGGCGGTGCCATTGGCGCGGCTGAGGTAGCCAAGGCAGCGCCGGATGGCTACACGCTGCTGATGTCATCCGTCTCGACCATGGCTGCCAATCCTGCTATCAACCCAAAAACGCCGTATGACCCCAACACCGATTTTGTTCACATTGTGAATGTGGCGGCTACCCCCAATGTAATCGCGGTGCATCCCTCGTTTCCAGCCATGGACTACAAAAGCTTCGAGAATATTCTGAGAAAAGAACCCGGCAAACACAGTTACGCAACTGCGGGGCAAGGCACCGTGGGCCACCTCATGGCTGAGGTGTACAAGAGCGAAGCAAAGGTCTTCGTTACCCACATTCCCTACCGCGGTTCAGGTCCTGCGCTGAATGATACTGTGGCCGGTCAGGTGGCTATCGTGGCAGACAACCTGCCTACTTCCCTGCCATTCATACTGGACAAACGCCTGGTACCCATTGTGGTCGCCGCCCCAAAGCGTCTGGCTCAACTGCCCAATGTGCCCACCTTCAGCGAAGTCGGGTTGCCGGCCGTCAACCGCATGTCATTCCTGGGTGTCTCTGCCCCCAAGGGGACACCCAAGGACGTAGCCGACAAGTTAAACGCCGCCATCAACACCGCCTTGGCTGACCCTTCTGTGAGGCAGCGTATTGAAGCCACGGGTGGCATTATTGTGGGTAACTCATCAGCGGAATATCAAAAGCAGGTAGCGGACGAGTTTGAAATCTACAAAACGGCAGTGAAGACACAGGGCCTTAAGCCCGATTGAGTGAGCGCTGCAGTCAAACATCAAAGACGAAAGCCATGCCAAACTTCGCCGCGAACCTGACAATGCTGTTTACCGAACTGCCTTTTCTAGATCGGTTCGCCGCAGCTTCCAAAGCCAATTTCAAGGCCGTTGAGTTTTTGTTACCCTATGATTTTGCGCTGGAAGATATCCGGCAACGGCTCCAGACCAATGACCTCGATCTGGTGCTGCACAACTTGCCCGCAGGCGACTGGGCAGCGGGTGAACGCGGAATTGCCTGCTTGCCAGATCGTGTGGATGAGTTTCGCGCGGGCGTGGCCAACGGAATTCGGTATGCCACTGGCCTGGGCGTGCGCCAGCTCAATTGCTTAGCGGGTAAAACACCTGTTGGATTTGATGCCGAATTGGTGCGACAGACCTTGGTGAGCAATCTTCGCTACGCGGCCAAAGCGCTTGAAGCAGAGGGTCTAAACCTGCTGGTTGAACCCATCAACACTTTCGATATCCCCGGTTTTTACGTGAACCGCACCGGGCAGACCCTTGAGTTGCTAAATGAAGTGGCTGCCCCCAACGCCTTTGTTCAGTACGATTTTTACCATGCCCAGCGCATGGAAGGCGAGTTGGGCGCCACCCTGAGCAAGCACCTGGACCGCATTGGCCACATTCAAATCGCGGACAACCCTGGGCGCAACGAGCCTGGCACGGGTGAGATCAACTACCGGTGGCTTTTCAATCACCTTGACACCATTGGCTATGCGGGTTGGATAGGTTGCGAATACAAACCTGCTAGCGGCACTGTGGCTGGACTCGGTTGGCGTGAACAACTTGCTTGACGAACCCGCTCTGGCCCGGGCCACATGTCCCGTATCGGCTGGACTTCTTATTCAAATGCAATGACATCACAATCTCAAAACATCGGATTCATCGGCCTTGGAACCATGGGTTCGCCCATGGCAGAACACCTGATTCGCGCGGGCCATCAATTGCACGTCAGTGCGCTTCGCCGTGTCCCGGACTTCATTTCCGACCATGCTGCAAAAGTGTGCGCCAATTGGCGTAGCGTAGCTGAGCTTGCCGATGTGATCTTCATCATGGTGCCGGACACACCCAACGTGGAAGAGGTCTTGTTTGGTGCGGATGGCCTTTCAGCCGGGCTTTCAAAAGGCAAGACGGTGGTGGACATGAGCTCTATCTCACCCATTGCCACCAAAGAGTTTGCCAAAAGAATTAATGCACTGGGCTGCGACTACCTTGACGCGCCGGTCTCTGGCGGCGAAGTGGGGGCTAAAAATGCCATTTTGTCGATCATGGTGGGAGGCGATGAAGATGTTTTTTTTCGAATTAAGCCCTTGTTTGAATTGATGGGCAAAAACATCACTTTAGTCGGCGGCAATGGCGACGGTCAAACCGCCAAAGTAGCGAACCAGATCATGGTAGCGCTCAACATTGAGGCCGTGGCGGAGGCGCTCTTATTTGCCGCCAAAGCCGGGGCAGACCCGGCACGGGTGCGTCTAGCGCTGATGGGCGGATTTGCCGCTTCGAGGATTCTGGAAGTGCACGGGGAGCGCATGATCAGGCGCACCTTTGATCCAGGTTTTCGCATCGAACTGCACCAGAAAGACTTAAACCTGGCTCTTTCAAGCGCGCGTGCGATAGGTGTCTCTTTGCCCAATACCTCAACCGCACAAGAGCTATTTAACGCTTGCGTGGCCCATGGCGGCAAGGACTGGGATCATTCTGCAATGCTGCGGGCCTTGGAGCAATTGGCCAATTTTGAGATTGGCCAACCCGTCACTTGAGTTTGCGCACAGACATGGGGTGCTTTGATCGTTAGTCTGACGTTTGCAAGCGGCCTCCACCGCAAACACAGCGCCGCGGCGTCGCTCGAATGAACGTGGCCTGCGTACACTGCCATGACCAAAACGTGGGCAAGCAAATGCGCGCCGATGTGATCAGCCCTGGCAACCCAACTGGCTTTCCGATACACCGCATGAGCTGGCAAAAGCTGGGCTCTGTCGACCGGCGTCTGCGTGCCTGTTACTCGGGCGTGCAGGCAGTCATTCCGCCGCCGGGAGACCCTGCGTTGCGCGATCTGGAGCTTTATCTGAAAGTGCGCGCCAATGGCATGGCGCTGGACGGGCCTTCAATACGGCGCTGAGTTGGCGATGCCTCCTGCAATTGCATAGGCTAGTGACGGTCCGGCACGGCGACAGCGCAATGTGCTGCGGTTTTGGAGTGGAATCACGCGCGAGTGCGGAAAATCGGTCAAGCTTTCACTTGGCGATTTTTGGAGGTTCACGGTGGCAGCTACCGCGCACCTTCCATTCCAAAGCCCGGTCACATAGCACTATCACCGCGCCGGACGGGTAGCGTGGTTGGGCTTTTGAAAGTCTAAGTCGTGACGGAGTGGCGGTGCAGACAGCAGCCGGTGGGCCATAGTTTTGACCCAATGAAACCTCGAAAGTGGAAACTCAATGTGCACCACATTTCGCCAGGATGGGTGACTCGGTTTAAAGGGATGGAAATGACGTCAGCTTCTTGTGTAAACGGCTGCAAACCGCGACGGCATGGGCCACGCCGCCGGCCGTGTCATTGGAATCAGCGAGCCGAAGTCGCGTGTATCCCGTCGGATATTCTGGAATTCCAGGATCTCCACCGATCTCTATCAAGTTGGGCACAGAAAAGAGCGGTGACTATGACAAAAATCATTCTTGGAACTGCGGTGGCTTTTTTCTGCCTTTCGCTTGCAGCCATCCTGACCACCGGCACCGCCTATGCGCAAGCCATTCCAGTCAACCCGACTTACAAGGGTTTCTTCGCATCGTCCGACCCCACGATGACGTTTCTCTTTGAAGCGGCCGAGTCCAAGGCAACGATGGTTTTCATTCCCGGCGGCGAGGGTCGAATTGGTGTCAAGCCCAATTGGACAGCCAGTAGCGGCTATTTTTCCTCTTACTATTTCAACGTCATGCTCAGGCGCTTGACCGACCCCACGCTCACCTCTGGGCATTTCAATATCGTCATATTTGACAGTCCGGCAGACTTGCCCACCCAAAGCCATTGGTCTGGTGCACGGCAAAGCGCTGATCACCTCTCGCGCGTGGAAGATGTGGTTCGCCATTACAAGGAGAAATTTGGTAAACCGGTGTGGCTAATGGGGCATAGCATGGGTAGCATCAGCGTCACGGAGTTTTACAAACGACTTCAGGACAAAAGGGCCGAGAGCCTTATCGCGGGGCTGATATGGAGCGGCGGCCAGAACGGTACCTCGTTCAACTACGAGACCACTAAACTGCCTGTTTTGGTGCTGCATCATGAGAATGACGAGTGCGTTGGAAATACACCGGGCTACGCCAAAAGAATCTATGACAAGCTGCGCGAAGCGGGCAACACGGCCGCGGAACTGGTTCTCATCAATTCGGGCACGCGCTCACCCGACAGCAACAACCCCTGTCGTTCGGGTTATCACATGTATTTCGGAGCAGGCCCTGACGTTGCCAACATGCTCGATCAATTCATGAACAAGCATCTGGGTTCGCGCTAATGTCATTGCCTATTTCCCCAACAATTCACTCCAACGGACGCGCCCACGAGCGTCGCGCCGGTGAGTTCAGCCGTTGGGCCTCACAAATCAGGCCACGAACCACGACCATCCTTTCATTCCCTACTGACTCATGACACCAAGAGCCCGCCGCGTACTTCAAGCAGTGCTGTATGAGGTTGGAGCGATAGCGTTTGTCGGTCCGGTTCTTGGGTTTGCATTTAATAAGCCTGCAAGTTCAGCCTTCCTATTGGCGGTCGTGCTATCCACCATCGCCCTGTGTTGGAACTACATTTTCAATGCCATTTTCGAGCGTTGGGAATCCAGGCAAGTGGTGAAGGGAAGGAGTTTCACTCGGCGAATGGTGCATGGATCCGGCTTCGAAGGCGGGCTCACGCTCATACTCGTGCCCGTCATGGCGCTGTGGCTTGACACAACATTCCTCACCGCCTTTCTAGCCAACCTCGGTCTTCTGGCGTTCTTCTTCGCCTATGCCATTGGCTTCACCTGGGCCTTCGACAAGCTCTTTGGACTGCCGCAGTCGGCACGGGGCGCGAGGTGAGGCCTAGCAGCCTCTCGCTCAGGCCGAGCGCCACCGGCAGGCCACCAGGCCCGGGCTGGAGGTGCGGTGTATATTTTCTGCCGTCGGGCCCGCGCGTCTTGCCGTTGCTGCGCGTTTCGCCTGAACGTTAATCCCTTCACCATTGATCTTCAAAAGGAGAAAGACCATGAAAAGCAATCCAGTTGGTTGGTTTGAAATCTATGTTCAGGATATGCCCCGAGCGAAGGCGTTTTACGAAGCTGTGTTCCAGGGCGCATTGGAAGAATTGAAGAACCCTGACCCCCAGGGCTTCGCTGACATGGAGATGTGGGCATTTCCGATGTCAATGGAAGGCCCTGGGGCATCGGGTGCACTGGTAAAGATGACCGGTTGTCCATCCGGCGGCAGTACTTTGGTCTATTTTTCCTGTGAGGATTGTGCCGTTGAGGCGGCTCGTTCTGAAGCCCACGGAGGCGAAATCTTTAAGGGCAAGATGTCTATCGGCGAGCACGGCTTTATTGCGATGGTTGTGGATACCGAAGGCAATATGATTGGCCTTCATTCAATGCAATGACTACACGGATTAACACTGCGCTCGGGCTGCGCCCTCCATGGGCGGCACAGGTCAACTGTTGAACACCACCTTCACTCGGTGTCCAACCGCCGCAGGTTGTGGTGGTTGGGTCAGGTGACCGTGCTTTCACCTGAAAATCGCAGCGCCTGGTCCTGCCGCCGCGACTGGACCACCACGCACATCAAGCAAACGTAAACCCAAGATTCTTCAACGGCAAACTGCGCACCGGCTTGCCCGTTGCCGCATGAATAGCATTCATCACCGCCGGTGCCACCACGCAAATCGTGGGCTCGCCCACCCCGCCCCAGAAGTCATACGTGGGCACAATCACCGTCTCCACCTTCGGCATTTCAGATAGCTTCAGGATGCGGTATGTGTCAAAGTTAAGTTGCTGGATGCGGCCCTTTTCCACCGTCATCTCGCCAAAGAAGGTCGCGCTCAGCCCATAGGCGACAGAGCCCTCCACCTGTGCGGCAATCTGCCCCGGGTTGACGGCATGGCCGCAGTTCAGGGCCAGCACCATGCGGTGTACCTTGACGGCGCCGTCTTTGCTCACACTCACCTCGGCCACCGCGGCCGAATAGCTGCCATACCCCATGAACTGCGCAATGCCCCGGTGCACACCGGCTGGCAGGGGCTTGCCCCAGTTGCCTTTTTCAGCCGCAGCATTGAGCACGGCCAGATGCTTGGGGTGGTTTTGCATCAGCGCCCGGCGGAACTCTACCGAGTCCTTGCCAGATGCCCG
>JANPAZ010000133.1:0-4790 GCA_031430225.1 Rhodoferax sp.
GAGCGGCCGTGGTGGAGCGCGCCCCAGAAGTCTTCTGCCGACCAGTTGCCAAGCCCTGTGGCCGCATCGGGTGTGAGATTGCTGGAAAACACGGTGCCGAAAGGCGTGTCGATGCCACGCCCTCCCGCCCACGGCACGCCACCGCGCGTGGTGTGGCAGCCCATGCAGTTGCCTGCGCGCGCAAGGTAGGCGCCACGCGCGACCTGGGCGCTGTTCGCAGCGGGAACCGCTGGGACTGGTGCGGACAAAGGGCCAGGTGGGGCTGCGGGTGTGGGCGCTGCCGCTGAAGTGGGAGATTTGAAGGGTGTTGCACCCGAAGAATTTGCGGCAAAAACCGGGGCACTGCCGCAACTCATCTTGACGTCAGCAGCTTGTGCCATGGGCCAAGCCGTTGCCGGGTGCGTGTCTGCGGGCAACGGCTGCGACGACAGCCATGCTGCGACAGCAGTCACGTCCTGTGCGCTCATTTGCTTTGCAATTTGCGCCATGCAGTCCGGTGCGTGGGCGGCGCGCTGGCCGGTTTGCCAGCCACCCAATTGCGCGTTGATGTAGTCGCGTGGCAGACCCAGTAGCCCCGGAATGTGGGGTGCCACGCCAGTTAGCGCCTTGCCGTGGCATTGAACACAGGCTGGGATTTTTTTGGCGGCGTCACCACGGGTGGCCAGCGTCTCGCCGCGCTGCAAGTCGGTGGGCTGTGCCGTTGTCGCGGCGGGTGCAGGGTAGGGCACGTCAAGTTTCGAGAAGTACTGCGCGATCTCCAGCAGGTAGCTGTCAGAGAGAGGGTCCAGCAAGCCCGTCATCAGTGGGTAATGGCGTCTCCCGTCGCGCAGGTTCAACAACTGGTTGTAGAGATAGCCGGCTGGCTTGCCGGCAATGCGCGGGTAGTAGCCGTCCGGCCCGGCGCGGCCCTGCTGGCCGTGGCAGGCGGTACAGGCCAGCGTGCGTTGCGCCAGGGTGTCTTCAAAGGGAACGGCCGCATAGGCTGAACTCGAACTGAACGCAGCAAATGCAATCAACCCGCATCCTGCCAGCCAGCGAAACGCCCGGAATCTCATCCCTGCGCAAACGGCCGCGACGCATCGCTGCACCACTCGCTCCAGCTGCCCGCATACAGCGCGCTGCGGCCCAGGCCCGCTACTTCCATGGCGATGATGTTGGGCACGGCACTCACGCCGCTGCCGCAGTGGTGCACCACGGTGGCAGGGTCGCGCCCGGCCAACAGGGTTTCAAACTCGGCCCTCAGTTGTGCGGCGGGTTTGAAGCGGCCGTCCTCACCGATGTTCTGGGGGAACGGGCGGTTCAGCGCGCCGGGGATGTGCCCGGCCACTGGGTCCAGTGGTTCAACCTCGCCGCGATAGCGCGGTGCGCCGCGCGCATCAATCAACGTCTGGACCGGGCGGCCCAGGTTGTCTGCCACGCTGGCCGTGGTTGCCAGCACCGCCTTTGCCGATGAAAGTGTGAATAGAGCGGGCGCGCGCGCAGTCTCGGTGCCAGAGGCAACTGCGCCACCTGATGCGACCCAAGCCTGCATGCCGCCATCCAGTGCCGCCACGTTCTCATGGCCTGCCCACTTAAGCATCCACCAAAGACGCCCGCAGTAATTGGCACCCTGGCGGTCGTAGACGACGGCCTGCATGGTGTTGGTAAAACCGACGCCGGCAAGCCATGCCGCAAACTCCTCACGCGAGGGCAGCGGGTGGCGCCCGCCACTCGCGGGTGTATCCGTGGGTACGCCAGGTTGCGCCGCGCCGGGCATGTGGCTCAGAGCGGTGTCCAGGTTGGCGTATACCGCACCGGGAAGGTGGCTTTCAAGGTACATGGTTTGCCCCGCACCGGCTTTCATCAAGTCGAAGCTGCAGTCAAAAACCATGTACGGCTGGCCGCTGGTTTGCAACTGCTTGAACTGGTCGACGGAAATCAGGGTGGTGTAGTTCATGGGTCGGTCCTGTTGTGAAGATGTTGCAGCGCCTGGTTTGTCGGGATGCTATATAAAGAATAGCTAACTATTTAATGGATACGAGGGCCATTTGCCAATTTATTCATTGATTGTAGCCATGCCGCTGCTGGCGGCCCTAGCGTGGAGGGATGTTGGGGACCCTGGATGTGATCCAGCGCAATAAGGTCTGCAATAGGGCTAACTTGTGCGGCTATGGTCATTGGCAGCACGCCCGGTGCACACACTGAGAACATCCGCATGCCAGCTGCCAACCCCGGTATTTCGCCGCTCAATGCTCTTCAGCCGGTGTGTCGGGCATGGCGTGCTCGCGCAGCACGGTGGAGGCAATGCCGCTGGCCACAATGACGGCAATGCCCAGCCAGCCTATCAACGGAATGTTGTCGCCAAATAGCGCCAGGCTGTAGATGGCGGCAAACACAATGCCCGAGTACTGCAGGTTGGCCACCACCAGCGTGGCACCCCGGGTGTAGGCGCGGGTCATGCACCACTGGCCGACGGAAGCCAGCAGGCCAATGGGCAGCAGCCAAGCCGCAGCCTGCCAGGTGACCTGGGACCAGGGTGTCACCCCGCTGACCAGCATGCCTGCCGCGCCAGCCACGACCGAACCCAGCGCAAAATAAAACACGGTGCGACCGGTGGGCTCGCCTATGCGCCCCAAGGCGGTGACCTGCATGTAGGCCAGTGCGGCGCCAATACCGGAGAGCAAACCGATGACGCCGGCAAACAGCTGATTCTGGTCCAGTGTGGGGCGCAGGGTCATGACCACACCTGCAAATCCAGCGAGCACGGTAGCCAGCAGCGGCCCCTGGCGCTGTGCCTGGCCATACAGAATGCCGCCACCCACGATGAAAGCCGCAATCCACACGCCACTCATGTAGTTCAAAGTCATCGCGGTGGCCAGCGGTAGCCACGCAATGGCGTAAAACCAGGCGCCGAGCGACAGGGTGCCCATCGCCGTGCGCCATGCGTGCATGCCGGGTACTGGTGTGCGAAGGGGGGTTCCCTGGGCGCGCATGATCACGGCCATGAAGACCACACCTATCACGCCACGGTAGAAGACAAGCTCGGCCACATTGAAGCTGCCCGCCGCTATCTTGACTCCAACCCCCATCGTGGCAAACAGAAACGACGCCAGCACCATCCACAAAGCCTGCATGCGGGATTGCCTCTATTTCATCTCGCGGCGGTACCACTCGTGAAAGTGCTGCATGCCATCTTCCATGGGGCTCTGGTAGGGGCCGACCTCGTTGTCACCGCGCACCATCAGCGCCTTGCGGCCCGCATCCATGCGAAGGCCGATTTCGTCGTCTTCAATGCAGGTTTCCATGTAGGCGGCCTGCTGCGCTTCGACAAACTCACGCTCGAACGCGGCAATCTCTTCGGGGTAGTAGAACTCCACCATGTTCATGGTCTTTTGCGGCCCCATGGGGTACAGGGTCGACACAGTGAGCACGTGCGGGTACCACTCCACCATGATGTGCGGGTAGTAGGCGAGCCAGATCGCGCCGTATTTGGGCGGCACGCCATTGCGGTAGCCCAGCAGGGCCTTTTGCCAGCGCTCGTACACGGGAGAGCCGCCAGACGCATCGGCCTTGCCCAGCCGGTTGGCCACGCCCACCGTCTGCACCGAATAGTGGTCCTTGAATTCCCAGCGCAGTTCTTCGCAGCTCACAAAACTGCCCAAACCGGGGTGGAAGGGGCCCACGTGGTAGTCCTCCAGGTAGACCTCGATAAAAGTCTTCCAGTTGTATTGACACTCGTGCATTTCCACGCGGTCCAGCACATGGCCTGAAAAATCCAGATCCGCCAGGGGGCCCATTCGTGCCAGATCGGCGGCCACGTTGCGGCTGCCCGGGTTGTTTTCAAACAGCAGCCCGTTCCATTCCTGCAACGGGTAGTTGTTCAGGTTCAGGCAGGGGTCCTGGGCAAAATGGGGCGCGCCAATCAGCGTGCCCGCCTTTTGCGTGCCACCCGCGCTGTTGGCGCTGTACGTCCATCGGTGCAGCGGGCACACGACGTTGCCCCCTGCGCTGCCGCTTTGGGCGGTGTTGAGCGAGCCACGGCCCTGCAGCATCATGGCCTGGCGATGGCGGCAGACGTTGGAGATCAACTCCACGCCGGTGGGCGTGCGCACCAGTGCGCGTCCGCCCGCCTCCTGCGGAAGGGCAGAGTAGTCGCCCACGTTGGGCACGCTCAATTTGTGCCCGACATAGCGCGGCCCACCCGCAAAAATGCGGCTGGCTTCGCGCTGGTAGAGCGCTTCATCGAAATAGCTTGAAACTGGTAGTTGGCTTGCGGCCTGCTGCAGTTGAAGACTTAAATCAGACATGGGAGACCTGACCTAGAGACTCCCCCTATGAAGGGGCAGGGTAAGCGCTTTATCCCGGAAACGACTCCGTGGACTGGCGCAAAAAAAAGGAACCGGCGATGCCGGAGAAGAGTGGAGGATTGTACCTGCGAGGTCTCATGACAGTGGTTTGGAGGCGCTTTTAGGGGTGCCGACCGGCAAAGTACGACGCCAGAGGCCTAAAATCGCGCCTTACTCCACTTCGCAATTGCCACAGCCTCCATGCCCAAGGCCGCCGCCGCCCCCGCAAAAACAGCCATATCGGTCACCCCGGCCAGTTACGAGAGCGCGCTTGCCGAGCTCGAAACCCTGGTGGCCCGGCTCGAGTCCGGCGACATGCCGCTGGAACAACTGCTGTCGGGTTACCAACGTGGTGCCCAGTTGCTGGCCTTTTGCCGTGAACGGCTTGAGGCCGTCGAAAACCAGATCAAGGTGCTGGACGAAGGGACGCTCAAAGCGTGGACACCCGAGTGACGGCACCCCTGG
>JANPAZ010000134.1:0-1575 GCA_031430225.1 Rhodoferax sp.
TGGCACAAGGCCAACCCTGGTCCGGTCTCGGACATGAAAGCCTACAAGGCGTTTCTGGAAAAGATCGGCTATCTCGTGCCCGTGCCCAAGAACGTCAAGACCACCACTTCCAACGTGGACGACGAGCTGGCCAAGCAAGCCGGCCCGCAGCTGGTGGTGCCCATCCTCAACGCACGCTATGCGCTCAACGCGGCCAACGCGCGCTGGGGCAGCCTGTACGACGCGCTCTACGGCACCGACGTGATCTCCGAAGACGGCGGCGCTGAAAAGGGCAAGGGCTACAACCCGGTGCGCGGCGCCAAAGTCATTGAGTACGCACGCTATGTGCTGGACCGCACTGCGCCGCTGGCCAAGGGCTCGCACATTGACTCTGTGGGTTACAGCGTCAGGGGTGGCAAGCTGGTGGTGGCGCTCAAGGGCGGCAAGAGTAGCGGCCTGGCGGACGCCAAGCAATTCATTGGCTACCAGGGCAAGCTGTCGGCGCCCTCTGCCGTGCTGCTGCAGCACAACGGCCTGCACCTGGACATCCAGATCGACCGCAGCACCGCCATTGGCAAGACGGACGCGGCCGGCGTGAGCGACCTGGTGGTCGAGGCTGCGCTGTCGACCATTCTTGACCTGGAAGACTCGGTGGCGTGCGTAGACGCCGACGACAAGGTGCTGGGGTATGCCAACTGGCTGGGCATTCTGCAAGGCACGCTGACCGAGAGCGTGAGCAAGGGCACAGGTGACCAAGTTCGCACCTTCACGCGCGGGCTGAACCCCGATCGCGTGTACACCTCCCCAAAGGGAAAGCCGGTCACGCTGCACGGCCGCTCGCTCATGTTTGTGCGCAACGTGGGCCATCTGATGACCAACCCGGCCGTGCTCTACACCGCAGCAGACGGCAGCACCCAGGAAATCCCCGAGGGCATTCTGGATGCCGTGGTGACCACAGCCATTGCCATCCATGATCTCAAGCGCACGAAGAAAGACGCGATTCGCAATTCGCGCAAAGGCAGCGTCTACATCGTCAAACCCAAAATGCACGGCCCGGCCGAAGTGGCCTTCGCCGCTGAACTCTTCAGCCGCGTCGAGAAGGTGCTGGGCCTCAAAGACAGCACCGTCAAGCTCGGCATCATGGACGAAGAACGCCGCACCAGCGTCAACATGAAGGCCTGCATTGCGGCTGCCAAGAGCCGCGTGGCCTTTATCAACACCGGCTTCCTGGACCGCACCGGCGACGAGATGCACACCGCCATGCACGCCGGCCCCATGATCCGCAAGGGCGACATGAAGACAAGTGCCTGGATCCAGGCTTATGAGAAGACCAATGTACTGGTCGGCCTGGCTTGTGGCCTGCGCGGCAAGGCACAAATCGGCAAGGGCATGTGGGCCATGCCGGACCTGATGAAAGCCATGATGGAGCAGAAGATTGCCCACCCAATGGCCGGCGCCAACACCGCCTGGGTGCCCAGCCCCACGGGCGCCACGTTGCATGCGCTGCACTACCACCAGGTGAAAGTGAGCAAGATCCAGAAGCAGATGGAGAAGATCGACGCTGACAAGGAATGCCGTAACCTGCTCAATGGGTTG
>JANPAZ010000135.1:0-4085 GCA_031430225.1 Rhodoferax sp.
CCCTGGGCATCAGCATCGTGCCGCAGGGGGGCAACACGGGCCTGGTGATTGGATCCATTCCAGACGAAACAGGCCGCCAGATCGTGCTGAGCCTGCAACGCATGAACACCGTGCGCGCTGTCGATGCCGCCAACCTCACCATGACCATGGACGCAGGCTGCATCTTGCAAAGCCTGCAGGAAGCCGCGCACGCCGAAGGATTTCTCTTCCCCTTGAGTCTGGCGGCTGAGGGCAGTTGCACGATAGGCGGCAACCTGGGCACCAATGCGGGCGGCACCCAGGTGGTGCGCTTTGGAAACACACGCGACCTATGCCTGGGGCTGGAAGTGGTGACGGCGCAAGGTGATATCTGGCATGGCTTGAGCGGTCTGCGCAAAGACAACACGGGTTACGACCTGCAAGACCTGTTCATAGGGTCTGAAGGCACGCTGGGCATCATCACTGCTGCCACCATGAAGCTGTACCCTTTGCCGGCCGCGCAGCTCACCGCCTGGGCGGCCGTGCCATCACTGGACCATGCCGTGACATTGTTGGGCCTGGCACACCAGCATCTGGGTGCGGGACTGACAGGCTTTGAAGTCATGGGGCAGTTTGCGCTGAGCCTGGTAGACCAGCATTTCCCGCAGCAGCGCGTGCCGCTGTTTCAGCAAACACCCTGGTGCGTCCTGCTCGAAAACTCTGACCACGAATCTGAAGCCCATGCGCGGGCGCAGTTTGAGAATCTTCTGGAGATCGCCATGGAACAGGGCTGCGTGACCGATGCCGTGGTGGCCGGGAACATTGCTCAGGCCAAGGCGCTGTGGCACATCCGCGAGAGCATTCCGCTGGCGCAACCGCTGGAAGGCCCCAATATCAAGCACGATGTGTCCATCCCCGTGTCGCGCACACCAGAGTTTGTACGGGTGACCGACGCACTGTTGCTGCAAGCCATCCCTGGTGTGCGGCTGGTCAACTTCGGGCATCTGGGCGACGGCAACCTGCATTACAACGTACAGGCGCCTGCGGGTGGCGATGCGATGGCCTTTCTACGAGATCGCGAGGAGGAAGTCAACACCATCGTGTTTGACTCAGTTCAGGCCTTTGGTGGTTCCATTTCGGCTGAACACGGTGTGGGAAGCATGAAGGTGGACAAACTCGTAAAACACAAGTCCCCCGTCGAACTGAACATGATGCGCGCCGTTAAACGTGCGCTGGACCCCACCAATCTGATGAACCCGGGGCGCGTGGTGCGGATTTAGGGGTTTAGGCGAGACCGGGACGTTTCACGGCGCAAAGGCAGCGAAGTTAAGTCCCTCGCCGCAGTGGCCATCATCGAAGCGGGCATCATTTCCGCGCACAAATCATGCGCATATAATTCAAGCACACCACTGCAAGGTTTGGCCATGCTCCAGTTCGACAACTCGCCCAAAAAAGCCACCAATCTTTCACTCAATGCCAAAGTGCTTGAAGTTGCCAGAGACTTGGGCATGAATATTTCCCAAACTGTTGATGCCCTGCTGTCCGAGGAGGTGAAGCGCCGGTACTGGGAGAAGTGGAGGGACGACAACCAAGAAGCCTTCAAGGCCTACAACGAAAGGGTCGCCAAGGATGGCATTTGGGGCGCGCAATACCGCACGTTTGGAAAAGGCCTTGGCGACGGCCGCAAGGAATAGACCGTGGCACATTACGATGTATACGCCAACCCTGACCGGTCCGAGCGCAATCACACGCCCTACGTGCTTGACCTTCAAAATACATTCCTTGACATGCTGGACACCTTCGTGGCGGTACCCTTGCGCACGGTTACCCTCATGCCCCTTCGGATTGGCCAAATTCACCCGGTAGTCAATGTTGCTGGCCAAGATGTGGTCGTTGACACGCCCATGGTGGCAACATTTCCCAAGCGCGGCCTGGGTCAACCTGTGACCAATCTGCGATCCAGCAAATTTGAGATTCAGGCGGCGCTGGACGCGCTGCTTGGTGAATACTGACTATGCAAAACCAGCCCTCCCACCCCATCCGCTCCCAATACGAAGACCTCATGCGCCACGTATACACCACGGGCGCAACCAAGACCGACCGCACGGGCACCGGCACCAGGAGCATTTTTGGCCACCAGCTGCGCTACGACCTGAGCGAAGGCTTTCCGCTGGTCACGACCAAGAAAGTGTTTCTGAAAGCCATCATTCAGGAGCTGCTCTGGTTTTTGACGGGCTCGTCCAACAACAACTGGCTCAAAGAGCGTGGCGTCACCATCTGGGATGAATGGGCGAAGCCAGACGGAGACCTCGGGCCGGTTTATGGCGTGCAGTGGCGCAGCTGGCCTACCCCCGATGGCGGGCACATTGACCAGATTGCCGAGGTCATTCAGACCCTCAAGACCAACCCCGATTCACGCCGCATCATCGTCAGCGCCTGGAACGTGGCCGAGCTGAACAAGATGGCGCTGATGCCGTGCCACGCGTTTTTCCAGTTTTATGTGGCCGACGGAAAGCTGTCCTGCCAGCTTTACCAACGCAGCGCAGACATATTCCTGGGTGTGCCCTTTAATATCGCCAGCTACGCACTGCTCACCCACATGGTGGCCCAGCAGTGCGATCTGGCGGTGGGCGATTTCATCTGGACCGGTGGCGACTGTCACATTTACAGCAACCACCACGAACAGGTAGAGCTGCAACTGAGCCGCGCGCCCTTCGCCTACCCCACACTCAACATCAAACGCCGTCCGGCTTCCATCTTTGATTACGAGTTTGAAGACTTCGAGATGCTGGGCTATGAGTGTCATCCGGCCATCAAGGCACCGGTCGCCATTTAGCGTTCGCACACTCGTACACCCAACCACATTCGCATTCGGATTTGCATGGCCACACTCCACCTGATTCTTGCACGCGCCGCCAATGGCGTGATCGGCAACAAGGGCACCATGCCCTGGCATTTGCCAGAAGACATGGCACATTTCAAGCGCACCACCATGGGCTGCCCGGTCATCATGGGGCGCAAGACCTGGGATTCATTGCCGCCCAAATTCCGGCCCCTGCCCGGGAGACTGAACATTGTGGTGACGCGCCAAAGCGACTGGCGCGCCGACGGTGCCGTCCCCGCAGCTTCTTTCGAGCAAGCTGCAGGCCTTTGCCCAGCCGGTCGTGACGCGTGGGTGATTGGCGGGGCCGAAATTTACGCCCTGGCCTTGCCACTGGCAACGACCGCCGTTGTCACCGAGATTGATGGTGACTTTGTAGGGGACGCTTTTGCGCCACAATTCGGCCCGCAGTGGACAAAAACACCTGGCGAGCCGCAGGTGTCTTCCACCGGTTTGAAATTTTCTTTTGCAACTTATCGCCAGACATCTGGCGGCACAACAGGAGTTTGATATGTCAGGAGCAAGTTTTCACGTCCATGGCCCCCACGACCACGAGTTGGAGCACGCCGCACAGGGCGGGCACGGTGATCATGCCTCAGGCGGCATGATCAATCAGATTGCCATGTTCACGGCCATGGTCGCGACGGTGGGCGCCATTTTTGCGTACATGGGGGGCGCCACGCAGGCGAACGCTGGCCTGTACAAGAACAATGCCGCCATTAAAAAGACAGAAGCCTCAAACCAGTGGAATTATTTCCAGAGCAAAAGCACAAAGCAATCTTTGGCCGAGCTTTCACGTGACCTGGCAGCAGACGATAAAAAGGCGAATTACCAAAGCAAGATAGAACGCTACGAAAAAGAGAAGAACGAAATCAAGGTCGTGGCTGACAGGATGGAGGCCGAGGCCACCCAGTGGGATAAAAAAAGCGACGAGCAGATGCACCAGCACCACCGCTGGGCCCAAGCCACCACCGTGTTGCAAGTCGCCATCGCGTTGGCTGCCATTGCCCTGCTGACCAAAAAGAAGTGGGTGGAGTACGCCATGTTTGGCGTGGCAACGGTTGGCGCTGTCGTCGGCGCCCTCGCGGCGCTACATATTTAATAGCTAACTACTCAATTTCTACGTGGGCCTGACCCCGATTTGACACTGAATACTTCGTCAACTCAACCCTGAGGGCGCTTGGGCCGGTCAGTGTCTTGTGTGTGCGTGTGTGCGTTTGCGCACATACGGTTTGAAACACTTCGT
>JANPAZ010000136.1:0-7739 GCA_031430225.1 Rhodoferax sp.
CAAGGACTTGAAGAAGCGATCACCACTGAACCCCGAGATGATCTCTGCCCTGCCCTTGCTACAGCAAAGCACCCGCCCTGATGGCTGGCGGCAGTGGTTTGATGCGCAGGGCATAGCGGCACCCCAGGCGTTGTCTGGCCCACGCTACGAGCTGTTTTCCATGACGGCCGCAGCGGCGACCCACGGCCTGGGCGTGGCGCTGGTGCCGCGTTTGCTGATAGAGGCGGAGCTGGCGCGCGGCGACCTGGTGGTGGCGTGCAACAAGCCCCTCAAGGGCGAGCGCTCGTACTATCTGGTGACACCGGAGCGCGGGGAAGACAAACCGGCGCTTTTGGCGTTTGGCCTATGGTTGACCAGAGTCGCCGTTGGTGTTTGATTGATATGACTCAGGTGCCGCAGGGCAACCAACCGCATTCCCCAAGCGGTTTGCTGAGCCAGATGGTGGAGCCAGCGATATCATGGCAGGCTGTGCTAGACCTGAATCACGTCCTTTCTCAATGAAGATCAATTCGCTGCGGGACTTCCTGGCGGTCGCCGAACGCGGAAGTCTGCGAGCAGCTGCCCGACAACTGGGTTTAGGCCAGCCGGCAATGACCCGTAGCATCCAGGAGCTGGAGAAAGAGCTTGGCGTCGTGCTGTTCGAGCGTCGCGCAAAAGGGGTCGCCCTCACTCCGATGGGAGAAGTCTTCCTCCGCCGTGCAAAGGCCGTACGCAGCGAGTTCCGCCGTGCACAGGAAGAACTGGACCAGATGCGCGGTCAAACCAACGGCCACATCCGCATGTGTCTCTCCACCGTCGCGCACATGGCGCTGCTGCCCAACGCGCTCAAGCCATTTCACCAACGCTTTCCGGACGTTCAGCTGGAGGTGATCGATGCCACCCTTCCGCGGGTCGAAAGTGAGTTGAGAGGCGGCACGATCGATCTGTACGTGGGACCCATCCATGGTGAGCTGTCCAGCGAGCTGACATTCGAAAAACTGTTTGACAACAGCCGAATCGTGCTGGGCCGCAAAGGCCACCCTTTGGCTGATGCAACCTCGCTCGAAGAATTGGCCGGGGCCGAATGGGTGACGACCTCGGTAACGCACAGGGGCGAAGATGAGCTGTCTCTGGTGTTTGAGCAACATGGCTTGCCGCCGCCCAAAATTGTGGTCCAGGGGCATTCAGCACTGACATTTTTCTTCAGCATCGCGCATTCCGACCTGTTGATCCTGCTGCCGGTGCAGTGGTCTCAAGTGCCGCTGTTCCGCGACTCGTTGCAACGCATCAACGTGGCTGAATCCTTGCGCGGGCATCCGATTTGCATCGTGCAGCGCACCGGGCTGCCTTTGACACCAGCCGCAGAGTACTTTTGCGACATGATTCGTCGCGCCAGCTTGCATATGGACAACCTGGTGGGCTAGGGTCCCGCCGGGTTGCTTTACCCGGGCTGCGCAGGGGCTCTTTTAGAGGAACCGATTCATTTTCGATATCAGTCGCGCTTTTTCGGCATCTTTCAGAAGATACGGGCTGAACCTAGGATGCGTCCATCCAACCACCAACGCATGCATAAGGTAGCAAGACTCATGGCAACAACTGACAAGGTCAAGTCGCTGCAGGACCTGATCGATGAGCATCCCCAGCTCGTCACCCACTTCCGCAACGACACCGTAGCGCCACACAACCGCAACCGTCCTGGCCCGTCGCCTGTGCCTGCGGAATACACCAATTGGCGCGACGAACAGCATGCGTGGCGTGAAACCGCCGTGTTGTTTGACCAGTCTCATCACATGCCGGAGTTGTTCCTGAAGGGCCCCGATGCGCTCAAGTTGCTCAACTATTTGGGGATCAACAGCTTTGCCAACTTCGGGCCAGGCCGAGCAAAGCAATTTATCGGATGCAATCACCAGGGGCACGTGATCGGTGAGTCGGTCGTGTACTACCTGGGTGAGAACAATTTTGAGCTGATCAGCGGCATGCATCTGCAAGACTGGGTGCATTTCAATGCGCTAACCGGCGGCTATGACGTCAGCGTCGAGCGGGACTACCAAACTTCCGAAAACACCACCAGCCGCACGAAATTTCGATACGGTATGGATGGGCCCAATGCTGAGGCCATCTTTCAATCGGTCGTGGACGGAGAGTCACCGGACATTCCCTTCTTTCGCACGGCGAAAGTGCGCATTGCCGGTTGCGAGGTATTGGCGCTACGCCATGGCATGGCCGGACACAAAGGGGTTGAGCTTTCGGGCCCGTATGCCGACGGACCCAAAGTGCGCGCAGCGCTACTGGAAGCGGGCAAGCAGCACGGCCTGGTCCAGGGCGGTCGGCTCGCCTACTTCAGCACGCCCAGCGAGGGGGGGTGGCTGGCCTATCCCCTTTCTGCACTTTATACAGACCCGGGCATGCGCGCTTTTCGCGAATGGCTGCCGGCGACGTCCTGGGCGGCAAAAGCCCAGCTGAGCGGCAGTTTTGTGTCGAACAGAATTGAGGACTACTACCTCACCCCGTGGGACTTGGGTGTCAATCACTTGCTGAAATTCGACCATGACTTCGTGGGTCGGGCGGCACTGGAAGCCATGGTGGACAAACCACACCGACGCAAAGTAACGCTCGTCTGGAACAAGGAAGACGTTGCAAAGATCCAAGCGTCGATGTTCGAACCGGGTACCCCGTACAAGTACATGGAAATGCCGGTTGCGTCCTATGGCTTTCCTCAAGCTGACGCAGTACACAACGTCAGCGGAGAACGAATCGGGATGTCGGGCTTTTGCGGCTACAGCGGCAATGAAGCAGAAATGCTGTCGCTGGCGGTAGTGGATGAAGCCTATGCCGCGCCTGGCACTCTCGTTAGCGTCACCTGGGGCGAACCCGACGGCGGAACTCGCAAAGCGCAGGTCGAGCGGCACCGTCAGATGGAGGTTCGTGCTACCGTTGCACCGGCACCCTACGCAGCTGCCGTGCGCCAGATGAAACGCTCAGGCATCGGCCAACCCGCCGCATCCACCATGGTTTGACACCAGTTTTCAACGAAGGTATCCCGTGAAAATCCTCAATTCAATTCTGATTGCCACCGTCGCGTCTCTGGTTGGCGTCATCGGTACGGCACACGCACAACCCAGTGCGCCGTTTCCGAGCAAAACGGTCACCCTGGTCGTACCCTTTAACCCGAGCAGCGGCAGCGATATCATCGCCCGGCTGATGCTGCCCAAACTCGCTGCGCGTTGGGGCCAGCCGGTGGTCATCGACAACAAGCCAGGGGCTAGCGGCAATATTGGAGCAGCCCAAGTTGCCGCCGCCGCACCAGATGGACACACACTGTTGATGGCCATCAATTCGTTCACCATGACCCCGGCGCTTTACAAAAAATTGCCGTTTGATGCTGTCGCCGACTTTGCCCCCGTGGCCAAACTGGCTGAGGCCGGTTATGCCTTTGCCGTACACCCCAGCGTACCCGCGAAGGACATGGCTTCCATGATGGCACTCATCAAAAAGAGCAACGGAAAGATTAACTATGCCTCGCCCGGCAACGGCACGCCGCAGCATCTCGCCATGGAGCTGCTCAAGCTTCAATACGGGCTGGATATCACTCATATCCCTTACAAAGGCATTGGCGGCGCGCTGACGGATCTGGCCGGTGGTCAGGTTCAGATGATGTTTGCCACTGTCCATTCGTTGCGACCCTTCGCCGAATCGGGTAAGGTGAACGAGCTCGCTACGACCGGGCAGGTGCGAAATGCGCTGGCACCCAGCGTACCGACTTTCAAGGAGCAGGGGATCGATGTGATGGACAGTGTGGACGCCTGGTACGCAGTGATTGCGCCTGCAAAAACGCCGACAGATGTGATTGCCCGCATCAATCGCGACTTCATCGATGTGATCAACATGGACGATATCAAGTCAGCACTTGGCAAACAGGGTCTCGCGATCCGTACCAGCACCCCCGCACAACTGGGCGCACTGATCAAGAGTGACATGGTGCGCTGGCAAAAGGTTGTGACGGACTCGAAGATCGAGCCTGACTAAGGACCGTCACCCAACAAGACGCGCCTGCGAGGCTTCGCAGGCATCAACCGGACACCACCTTGGCATGGCATGTGCAGCATGCCCAAGGGAGTGGTGCATCCTGCCAACACGAAAACACATTTTCTTGTGCCGCTCACATCATGAATTCAATGGCAACCCCTACTCAGTTTAGCGACCCGCTATTGAATTTGCTCGGTAATTTTTCAGTGGAGATCGTGTCGATTGACAAGGCCTCCATTGAAGCGGCCGGCAGGCTCTTCAAGGCTGGCACAGAAGTCTTCATTGCAAGTTTGCCAAAACACAAGGCCATGAAGCAAATTGAAGCTGCCATTGATTTGAAAGGGTCCGGACTGGTACCAGTTCCTCATATTGTGGCGAGAAACATTGCTGACAGGGCCGAACTCGAATCATTGCTGAGAGGTCTTGTACAACATGCGGGGGTTGACTCCGCCTTGGTGCTCGGCGGCGATCGCGACAAGCCCCTGGGTATCTACAACGACAGCCTGCAATTGCTTGAAACCGGACTCTTTGAAAAGTATGGTGTGAAGAAGCTCTACCTGTCTTGCTACCCGGAAGGTCACCAAAGAATTAGCAACGAGAGGCTGGAGTTGGCCAGGACTGAAAAGCTGGCTTTGGCGATGTCTCAAGGCATGGATATCACCCTGGTGAGTCAGTTTTGCTTTGACCCCAAACCTATCATCGCGTGGGCCAAAGCGCTTCGTGCCGCCGGTGTCACTGTGCCCTATCGCGTGGGTGTCGCCGGGCCCGCATCGAAGGCAGCGCTTGTCAAGTTCGCTTTGCTCTGCGGCGTCGGCCCATCTCTCAGGGCATTGCAGGAGCGCGACGGCATGGCCAGAAACATACTCGCGGGTGAGACCCCAGAGGCACTTCTGCGTGAGGTCGCCGTGGCGCAGGAACAGTCTCCCATGCTCAAAATTGAGGGGGCGCATTTTTTCACGTTCGGTTCACTTGCAAAAACGGCGGAGTGGCTTGACTCCCTTGTTGACCATGGCGTCTTGGTCTGATCGCATGAAATCATCACACATCATCACGCTGCAATGCGCCGACCAGGCAGGCATTGTGTCAGCCGTTTCCACGAAGCTGTTTGAACACGGCGGGAACATTACGGAAGCCCAGCAGTTCAATGACATGGATACGGGTGAGTTTTTCATGCGGGTTGCCTTTGACATCGGCGGAGATGAAGATCCCAATGCAGCGCTCAAAAACGGCATGGGTGACATTGCAAAAGCGTTCAATATGGCGTGGAAAATCAGACCCGCCAACGAGAAGAAAAAAGTGCTTATTCTGGTGTCGCAATTGGATCACTGCTTGCGAGATTTGCTGCACAAAATGCACACCGGTGAGTTGAACATGGAGGTGGTCGGCATTGTTTCCAATCATCCCCAGCAGACCCCACTCATTGTGGCCACCGGCATACCGTTTTACTATTTGCCGGTCTCCAAAGAGACCAAGACAGATCAGGAACAGCAGATCAAGGGCGTTATCTCGCAGACAAATGCCGAGTTGGTGGTGCTCGCTCGATACATGCAAATTCTGTCAGACGATCTAGCCCGATTTTTATCAGGTCGCTGCATCAATATTCACCACAGCTTCCTGCCGGGCTTCAAGGGGGCCAAACCCTATCACCAGGCTCATGAGCGCGGTGTGAAGATCATCGGTGCAACATCGCACTATGTGACTGCCGATCTGGACGAAGGCCCCATCATCGAGCAAGACGTCGAGCGTGTCCGCCATAGCGATGCACCCGATATTCTGGTGCGCAAGGGTCGCGACATCGAGAGAAGAGTGTTAAGCCGGGCGGTTGGCTACCACCTTGCTGACCGAGTATTTCTGAATGGTTCCAAGACCGTCATATTTGCCTGACATTCCGTCTGAAGCCTTCACGCCTGCAATGGATGGTGAGCCGTCGTGCGTATTGACCACCGTCACGTTTTGAATAACCGTGCCT
Source organism: Rhodoferax sp. (assembly GCA_031430225.1). Lineage (GTDB taxonomy): Bacteria > Pseudomonadota > Gammaproteobacteria > Burkholderiales > Burkholderiaceae_C > JANYCG01. The sequence continues at coordinate 5,975 of JANPAZ010000136.1, forward strand.
TGCGATACGTCGAGCGTGTCCGCACCGCCACCACAGCCAATGACAAACGCAGCAACCGCCGATAGGGCGAATCCTGCTACCTAGACTTTTTTCATATGCCTGTCTCCTGATTTTTGCAAGTACAAGGCGTCGACTTCCACTTGAGTTCAACGGCGCAAATGGGCGGCGCACCAAGACGCGACAAGGCACGACCGTCAATGTTGACTCACGTTGGACTTTAGGTATGCGACCGGCTGCGGGGGAGATATTGAAAATGCCAGCTTGATCCGCTTTGCGAATCGGGATGCATCTACATCCCCAGCAATTTGAACGCATTGCCGAAGTAAATCTTGCGGGCGTCATCGGCCTCCAGATCTTCAATCGAGCGGATGCCCTCGCGGATGAACATCGGTCCGCCTTCGGGGTCATGGCCACGCTGCTTTCCATCGGCCAGCCCAGGACCCGCCATATTTCATATTTGGACTTTTCTTCGTTGTCGTAGTCGGGCTTGGTGGCGGGGCGGGTCGGGTGCATCCAGACCGGCATTTTGTGTGTGTGGGTGATTCGCTCGCTTTCGCTGATCAAAAGTACTTATCACCGCGCCACGGATTCAACGGCGGGCTGCACCGGGCAACAGTCACTGCCACACCCGCCGCCACCCGCCATGCGGGGTTGTCTCGATGCCAGGGTAAACCCGTATCGCCCTGTGTGCAGTCATGATGTATTCTGTATACAGAGTTAAAGGTATGGCATCGCATCTCATCAAAATCGAATCAACGCCTGATCTGGTCGATCAGGTCTACCGCAGTCTGCTGGATGCCATCAGTGATGGCTCCATGGCGCCCGGCGCGCGCATCATGCAGGAGGATATTGCCGCGCAACTGGCGGTATCGCGCCAGCCCGTGTTGCAAGCCCTGCGCCTGCTGAAAAAAGATGGCTTTGTGCTGGACGCACCGGGCCGCGGCGTGCTGGTGGCACCACTGGACGTCACCGGGCTGGCGCAGATTTACCAGGTTCGCAGCGCGCTGGATGCGCTGGCCGCACGGCTGGCAGCACGCGTGCGCAGCATCATCGACCCACGCTTGATCAGCCAGGGGCGCAAGGCCACACGCGGCACTGATGTGAAAGCCATGATGGCGGCTGACGAAGCGTTTCATGCTGCCATCTACGCAGCCTCAGGCAACCCGTTAATTGCGCAGAGTGCCCAACTGCACTGGCAACACATTCGCCGTGCCATGGGGGCCGTTTTGCAGGTCTCGACCATGCGTGAATCCATCTGGGACGAACACGCTGCCATTGCCGATGCCATTTCTCTCGGGAATGAAGACCTGGCCGAAACCCTGATTCGCCAACACGGCGAGGACGCGGCCCGCAACCTGGCCGACCTGTTAACGAGTGCCCTGAATGGCCAGACTCAAGCGCCAAACCAGACCAACATCCGAACTTAAATCCAAGGAGACACATCATGAAACTCACCCCCGAACAACGAGCACAATTTGACCGCGACGGTTACCTGTTTTTCCCTGGCCATTTCACAACCGAAGAAACTGCCACACTCGTTGATGCCGTGCCCGCGTTGTATGACCGCCGCGAAGACTACAACGTGCGCGAAAAAGGCAAAGATGCTGTGCGCACCAACTTTGCCGCCCACATGTACAGCGAGCCCTTCGCCAGGCTGGCGCGTCACCCGCGCATGATCGAACCGGTGGAAGACCTGCTGGGTGAGCAGCTTTATATGCACCAGTTCAAGATCAACGGCAAGATGGCGTTTGAAGGCGACGTGTGG
>JANPAZ010000137.1:0-3081 GCA_031430225.1 Rhodoferax sp.
GCCCACACGGTGGACCTGTTCGCCTACCAGTGCGGCAGCCCGATCGTGCGCGCCAATGCCGTGCAGGGCCCGATTCATCCCGCTTTAGGCATTGCGATGGACATGAGCATTCAGCTCAAGGCCGCGAACGGTGCCATTTGCACCTTGAGCCTGAGCTTCAACAACGATGGCCCGCTGGGTACCTTTTTCCGCTATATCGGCGACACAGCCACGTACCTGGCGCGTTACGACGACCTGTTCAACGGCAAAGATGAAAAAATCGACGTGAGCCAAGTTGACGTGAGCATGAACGGCATCGAGCTGCAAGACCGCGAATTCTTCGCCGCCATCCGCGAAGGGCGCGAGCCCAACAGCAGCGTGGCGCAGGTGCTGAACTGTTATCAGGTGCTGCACGATCTGGAGCAGCAGTTGAATGCTGGCTGATTTGCAGCAAGGAATTTGCTATAGTATTTATAGCTAACTATGCACGTTCTATGTGGGCGTGTGGCACTTTTTATTCATAAGAACCATGCAAACACGAAAAATCGGCTCCTTTGACGTCTCGGCCATCGGCCTGGGCTGTATGAACCTGAGTCACGCCTATGGCGTGCCGCCATCGGCAGAGCAGGGTGAACGCGTGCTGTTGACTGCGCTGGACGCCGGGGTCACCTTGTTTGACACGGCAGCGCTCTACGGCTTTGGCGCCAACGAGACGCTGGTGGGCCGAGTCATGAAGCCGCACCGCAGCAAGTTCACATTGGCCAGCAAATGCGGCATGCAGGGCGTGGACGTCAATGGCGACGGCAAACTGGTGCGGGTGATAGACGGCCGCCCCGACACCATCAAGAAGACCTGTGAAGACAGCCTGCGCCGTCTGCAGACGGATGTGATCGATCTGTACTACCTGCACCGCTGGGACAAAAAGGTGCCGATTGAAGACAGCGTGGGCGCATTGAGCGACCTGGTGCGCAAGGGCAATATCCGCAGCATCGGCTTGAGCGAGGTCTCTGCGGCCACGTTGCACAAAGCCAATGCGGTGCACCCGATTGCCGCTGTGCAGACCGAGTATTCGCTGTGGACGCGCAACCCCGAGATTGCCGTGCTGGATGCCTGCCGCGAACTTGGCGTGGCCTTCGTGGCCTTCAGCCCGGTGGCCCGTGGTTTCCTGTGCGGTGGCCAGATAGATCTGGCCCAACTTGATGCCAAAGACATTCGCCGTGGCATGCCGAGATTTGCACCCGACAATTTCGCCGCTAACGTCAAGCTGTTGCCGGCCTATCACGCGTTGGCGCAAGAGCTTGGTTGCACACCGGCTCAGCTCGCGCTGGCCTGGCTGCTGCATAAAGCGCCGCACATCATCCCTATCCCGGGCACGACCACCGTGGAGCACCTGAAAGACGACTTGGGCGCGGCGGGCGTGACGCTCTCGGCCGACGCCATGGCCCGGCTTGAAGCCATGATCAACGAGAAGAATGTGGTCGGCCCACGCTACAACCCGCAAGGCACCAGCGAAGTCGATACCGAAAACTTTTAGTTGCAAGCTTGGGTGAGGGGTGGCTAGGGGTGGGTAACTCCTAGGCCGATGCCTCGCACATGAGGTGGCAGATTTCGTGTTTTTCCGCTCAAATACTGAGAGGAACAAACAGGAGTCACCATGTACCAGCTCAACGTCAACGGCAAAACCCTCACGGTCGATGCCGAACCCGAAATGCCCCTGTTGTGGGTGCTGCGCGAAGTTATCGGCCTGACCGGCACCAAATATGGCTGTGGCATCGCGCAGTGCGGTGCCTGCACGGTGCACCTGCAAGGGCAAGCGGTGCGGTCATGCTCGATCCCTGGATCGGCAGTGGCGGGGCAGGCCATCACGACCATTGAAGGTTTGTCGGCCAACTCATCGCATCCTGTTCAGAGAGCTTGGGCCGAGCTGGACGTGCCACAGTGCGGCTACTGCCAGTCTGGCCAGATCATGGCCGCGGCGGCGTTGCTAAAAAGTACCCCCAAGCCGACCGACAAGGACATTGACGACGTGATGTCCAACATTTGCCGTTGCGGCACGTACCAGCGCATTCGTGCTGCCATCCATGTGGCGGCTGGTACGCGCACGGCCGATGCGGGGGCCGACTACGAGCTCATCAAACAATTGCAGGCCTGAGGAGGAACGACATGACACAAAACATGACACAACTCTCACGCCGCACTTTCATCATTGGGTCGACTGCCATTGCGCAAGGCGGTCTGGCACTGGGGCTGAACCTGGCCTTGGGCCGCCAGGATGCTGCTGCGCAATCGATTGCTGCTGGCGACGCCGAAGTTAACGTTTGGGTCGTCATCAAACCAGACGACACCTACGTCATCCGCATTGCCCGGTCAGAAATGGGTCAGGGGACGCGAACCGGTCTGGCCCAGCTGGTCACCGAAGAGCTGGAGTGCGACTGGGCCAAGGTCACCACTGAGTCTCCCACGCCCGGTCAAAGTCACGCCCGCAAGCGCGCCTGGGGCGAGATGAGCACCGGGGGCAGCCGTGGCATTCGCACCTCCGAAGATTATGTGCGCCGGGGTGGGGCCGCTGCACGCATCATGCTGCTACAGGCTGCGGCCGCCGAGTGGAGCGTGCCTGCCAGTGAAGTCACAGTGGCCAACGGCATCATCAGCCACGTCGCAACCGGCCGCAAGACCAGCTATGGCAAGGTGGCTGCGGCGGCGGCCCGGCTGGCACCGCCAGACCTTAAAAGCATCAAGCTCAAAGACCCCAAAGACTGGAAGATTGCTGGCAAGACGGCGAAAAGGCTGGACACCGCTGAAAAACTCAATGGCAGTCTGGTGTATGGCGCAGATATCCGCATGGATGGCATGCTATGCGCCGCCATCAAGGACTGCCCGGTGTATGGCGGCAAGCTCGCCAGCTTTGACGACAGCAAGGTCAAGCCGCTGCGCGGGGTGAAAGCCGTGGTGAAAGTGGGTACCACCGCGGTCGCTGTGGTGGCCGACACCTGGTGGCGTGCCAAGAATGCGCTCGACCAGTTGCCCATTCAGTGGGACGAGGGCCCGAACGCCAATGCATCCAGTGCTGCGATTGCCGCACACGTCAAAGAAGGCCTGTCT
>JANPAZ010000138.1:0-3714 GCA_031430225.1 Rhodoferax sp.
CGGTTTCGGCTCTTCATCGCCCGGTCCACCTCGCGCTTGCCTTCACGGTCTTTGATGGTGTCGCGCTTGTCATGCTCGGCCTTGCCTTTGGCCAGCGCGATCTCGCACTTGATTTTCCCGCCCTTCCAGTGCAGGTTCAACGGTACCAGGGTGTAACCTTTTTGCTCAACCTTGACACTCAGACGTTTGATTTCTTCTTTATGCAGCAATAGCTTCCTAGTGCGGATTTTGTCCGGGCTGATATGGGTGGACGCTGTCCCAAGGGGCGTGATTTGTAGCCCTATCAGGTACATCTCTCCTTCCCGGATCACCACATAGCCATCCGTGAGTTGCACTTTGCCTTCTCGCAAGGATTTAACTTCCCAACCTTCAAGCACCAGACCGGCCTCCAGCCGTTCTTCAAAAAAATAGTTGTAGGCGGCCTTTTTGTTGTCGGCGATGCGGGTATTTTTGGGAGCAGCAGTATCAGGTTTTTTGGCCATGGAGAGAAGATGGGGTTGCAATCGGTCCACACAAGCGTGGTGCAGATCGTTGTGTAGAGGCTTGTCTACAATCGAAGCGGTTGCCCCCATTCTATGAAAACCGTTCACAAGTCCGTCCTGATCTGGTACAGCCCGCAAGAAATGTATGCCCTGGTGACAGCGGTGGCCGACTATCCGAAATTTCTTCCTTGGTGTGACCATGCCAGCGTGTTGGCGACCGATGCAGCGGGCATGACAGCCGAGGTTGGTATTGCCTTCAGTGGCATCCGCCAGACTTTCACCACCCGCAACGACCATACGGAGGGCAGTCAGGTGGTCATGCAGCTCATCAACGGGCCGTTTTCGCGGCTTGATGGGCAGTGGGACTTTGTACCCCTCGGTGATGGCACGCAGCGCGCGTGCCGCGTGGAATTCAACCTCAACTACGGGTTTGACAATGCCACGCTGGCCCGACTCGTCGGGCCAGTGTTTGACCGGATCGCCGGCAATCTTGTCGATGCATTCGTCAAGCGTGCCGAGCAGGTTTATAAGACCTGACGCCACCATGAGCCTTCACATTACAGTGGTGTTTTCACCAATCGCCCGGGAAGTTCGTGAGGTTGAACTTGTGCTTGCGCTGGGCAGTACGGTTAACACAGCGCTACACAGCAGCGGCCTGTTCGCCGAATTTCCTGAGCTCAATGGACCCGCGCTGAAGGTCGGTGTGTGGGGCCGCAATGCACCCCTGGATCAGCGCTTGCAGGAGCGCGACCGGGTAGAGCTGTACCGGCCGCTTCTGGTCGACCCCAAAGTGGCAAGACGCGAGAGATTTGTGAAGCAAGGGGCGAAGACCGCCGGTCTGTTTGCACGGCGGCGTGCGGGCGCGAAAGCCGGGTACTGAGCCAGACGGGCAAAGGCCCTCGGTCTTATTTACAGCTGGTGTCGATCACGCCCTGTGCGCGTTTCGTTTCGGCCGCACGTCCGGCGTCATCCAGGTATTCGCGCTCGCCCTTGGCGTTCACTCGGCCAATGCGCACGCCAGAGTCCAGCGTGGCCTTGCTTTGCTTGGCACTGGCGCAATTCTCGGCCTTGGCCTTGGTAACGCGCTCTTCCTCGGTCTTGCGTTTGGTCGCTTCAGCATCGGCCGCCTGCTTTTCGGCAAGTTTTTTCTTGTCGACGAGTTCTTTGTCCACACCTGAGAGTTTTGGCGCGCTGGCCGCCCCTTCGGGGGCCGAGGCGGCAGCAGCGGGTGAAATCGTCCCGTCGGCATTCGCAACGGCGGGCGCTGCGGCACGGGTCGCGTTGCCTGGGCGCTTGAGAATACTCTTGTCAGGCACATCCGATGGCGGCGCCCTGTCGCTGAAAACCTTGCGTCCGTCTTTGTCCAGCCATTGCCATTGCGCCGAAGCGCTCAGGCACACCAGGCCAAGCGCCATCGGCGCAAGGGTCCGAAAAATGGAGTGAAACATGCTCATGGGGCGAGTTTAGCGCCGACGCGGCCCTAGTGACCAGCCAACTGACCCCATTTGGCGGACCAATTCGGCCGTTCATCGCCAGCCGAAGCCGCCGTCGCGCCAGTAAGACACACTTTTGGCACGGGTACAATCTGTCATTTGGAGCTTTGACATGCGCCTCCTCGGCAAAGCGCTCACCTTCGACGACGTGTTGTTGGTGCCAGCGTACTCCCAGGTCCTGCCCAAGGACACTTCCCTCGCTACCCGTTTTTCCCGCAACATTGCCCTGAACCTGCCCCTGGTATCTGCTGCCATGGACACCGTCACGGAAGCCCGCCTGGCCATCGCCATCGCGCAGGAGGGGGGTATCGGCATCGTGCACAAAAACCTCACGGCGCAAGAGCAGGCCGCCCAGGTTGCCAAAGTCAAGCGGTATGAGTCGGGTGTTTTGCGCGACCCGGTCGTCATCACCCCCCACCACACGGTTCGCCAGGTGATTGATTTGTCGGACCAATTGGGTGTTTCCGGTTTCCCGGTGTGTGACGGTGGCAAGGTCGTCGGCATTGTGACGGGGCGCGACCTGCGTTTTGAAACCCGCTACGACATCCCGGTGAGCCAGATCATGACGCCGCGCGACAAGCTTGTGACGGTGCCTGATGGCACAACCCTGCTGGAGGCCAAGGCGCTGCTGAACAAGTTCAAGCTGGAACGGCTGCTGGTTGTCAACGATGCGTTTGAGCTCAAAGGCCTGATAACCGTCAAGGACATCACCAAACAAACCAGCTTCCCCAATGCGGCACGTGATGCCCTTGGCAAGTTGCGTGTGGGGGCCGCAGTGGGCGTGGGCGAGGGCACAGAAGAGCGCGTCGAGGCGCTGGTGCGCGCAGGCGTGGACGCCATCGTGGTCGACACGGCTCACGGGCATAGCCACGGCGTGATCGAGCGCGTGCGCTGGGTCAAAAGAAACTACCCACAGGTGGACGTGGTTGGCGGGAATATCGCCACCGGCGCCGCAGCACTGGCCCTGGTGGAGGCGGGTGCCGATGCGGTCAAGGTTGGCATTGGCCCCGGCAGTATTTGCACCACCCGCATCGTGGCCGGTGTGGGTGTGCCCCAAATCATGGCGATCGACAGCGTGGCCACAGCCCTCAAAGGTACCGGGGTTCCCCTGATTGGCGATGGCGGCATCCGTTACAGCGGGGACATTGCCAAGGCGATTGCAGCCGGCGCCAGCACCGTGATGATGGGCGGCATGTTTGCGGGCACCGAAGAGGCCCCGGGTGAAGTGATTTTGTTTCAGGGCCGCAGCTACAAAAGCTACCGTGGCATGGGCAGCATCGGTGCCATGCAACAGGGCAGTGCAGACCGCTACTTTCAGGAGTCCACCACCGGCAACCCCAATGCCGACAAGCTGGTCCCCGAAGGCATCGAAGGCCGCGTGCCGTACAAAGGCTCCATGGTGTCCATCGTCTACCAGATGGCCGGTGGCGTTCGGGCCAGTATGGGCTATTGCGGCTGTGCCACGATTGCCGATATGCAGGACAAGGCCGAGTTCGTCGAAATTACTGCAGCGGGAATTCGCGAAAGCCACGTCCACGACGTACAGATCACCAAAGAAGCCCCTAACTACCGCGCTGAGTGATGCACCAAAAAATTCTCATCCTCGATTTCGGTTCCCAGGTCACCCAACTGATTGCGCGGCGCGTGCGCGAAGCCCATGTGTTTTGCGAAGTGCACCCCTGTGATGTCACTGACGACTGGATTCGTGACTATGCACGTGATGGCAGCCTGAAGGGCAT
>JANPAZ010000139.1:0-2760 GCA_031430225.1 Rhodoferax sp.
CGGCGTCAATAACTCGACGCGCGCTGACTCCCAACACAGCGTGCGCAGGGGCTCCAGTTTGAGCGCGTCTACCGTGCCGCCCCATGCAATACCGGAATCGGTCAACGCAGACCGCAAGACCTCCAGTGTGGCGGGGGCTACCGTGCGCGTGGTGTCGTAGTCCACCTTGGCAGTGTATCGGCGCAACAGTTGCGCGAACAACGGGTCTTTGACCAATGCGGTTGTCACGGGAGCTGGGTGGGCCGGGGCGGCACCGACAGGCCAGCTCACGCGGGCCACGGGCCGGTCGTCCACCTCGCGGGGTTTGAATTCGCCCTGCGGAAACAACTGCACGTCAGGCTGCAGGCCGCGCTCGCGCAGTGCCAGCACCAGTGACTCCAGAAACGTGCCCTGGCTCACCACAATCTGGCGAAACCAGGGGTCAGTCATGGGCAGCATGCGCTCCCTGTCGACATGAAGGGTGATGGCATTGGGCTCCGACAAGTCCACCAGCCAGGGCTGGCGGTTGTGCGAGTTGGGTGCGAGGATGGCGTAGCCCAGCGCCCAACGGCGCACGTCAGGCTCATTGCCCGGGCCAGCCCAGGCCGCCAAAGCTTCGGCGGGAAAAGCATCGGAACACCCTGTCTGGCTTGCCAGGGCCGATGCCACCACGCCACCGCCCACCAAACGTATGAAATTTCTGCGGTCCATGATGCCTCCCTTTTTAGCGCTGCGCCGCAGCATAGGCTGCAACACCCGGCAATGTGGCTGAGGCCACCGGGTTGATCATGCCCATATCAGCCAGTGCGGTACGCAGCGCCTGCGCCAACGCGGTGTGCGGCTCAGGGCCTATCAGTGCGGTGAGCTTGTCATTGGCCAGCGCGTGCGGCGTGTCCCACAGGTAGCGCATCTCGGTCAGCGCAGCCCAGGTGGGGTTGACCCATGCCCCCAAACGAATCACAGCCCATGGCAGCCGGGTGAATTTCACGTGCGCATCAGGCTTGACCCAGCCTTGCGTGCGGGCAAGTGGCGCCAGCGCATCCAGCCATTGCTGCCCGGTGACGGCGTGTCCTGCAAAGTGGAAAACGTCAAAACGCTGCAACTGTGCACGCTTTTGCGCCACGGCCACGAAGGTGCGCGCCAGATCAGGCAGATAGGCCCAGGCCGTAGACACTTCGCGATGACCGGGGTAGGTGAAAACGCCCTTTTGCGCATTTTTCATGATGATGGCGTCAAACCAGGTGCCCCGGCCGCTGCCAAAAAAATCCCCCGCCCGAATGACCACACCATGCACGCCTGAGCGCTGCAGCCGCGCTTCCATGCCAATACGGATCTGGCCCTTCACGGTTTTCGCCAACTGCGGCGTGTCTTCACACAGCATGGCGGGCATGCCCGTGCCAAAGTTATAAATATTGCCCGGCATCATCAGCGTGGCCTGTAAGCCGCGGGCTATTTCAATCGCGTGATCCATCATCGGCAAGACCTGGGCATGCCATGCTTTGTGGGTGTAGGCGGGGTTCAAGGCATGCACCACCACGGTGGCATTCTTTGCGGCTTGCGTGAGCGCCCGCGCATGGTGCAAGTCAATACCCAGCCATTCCAGGCGGGCATCGGTGGCAGCCTCTTGCGGTACGAGCGCACCTGGTCGGGTTTGCGCCAGCACGCGCCAGCCTGCGTCGGCAAAGGCTCGTGCAGTGGCCAGGCCGAAGCGCCCGCGGGCACCCAAAATTAAAACGGTGGATGGCGTTGATGGCATGGGCGATCTCCAGTGAGTGAGTTGATGACATGAATTGTGAAAAAAATCAGCCTGATACACAATTGCATAAATTTGATAGCCAGATATTCATTTATGAATAACACATTTGACTGGAGCCTGATCCGCTCGTTCCTCGCCGCCCTGGAAGCGGGAAGCCTGCTGGGTGCAGCACGCGCGCTAAACACGAGCCAGCCCACGGTTGGACGACACATTGCCGAGCTGGAGTCGCAACTGGGCCTTGTATTGTTTGAGCGTACCGGGCGCGGGCTGGTGCCCACCGCCAATGCGCTGCAACTTGCCGACGCGGCACGTGCCATGGAAGCCGGTGCACTGCAACTGGCGCGCAGCGTTTCGGGCACCCAGGCGCGGGTGGGAGGTACGGTGCGCATTACCGCTAGCCAGCCGGTGGCGTGCTACCTGATGCCGTCTGTGCTGGCCGATATGCGCCGCGCGATACCCGACATTCAGGTGGAGCTGGAAGCCAGCAACGCGGTGAGCAACCTGCTGCGCCGCGAGGCCGACATTGCCCTGCGCATGGTGCGCCCGGACCAGGCATCGCTCGTGGCCAAAAGGCTGGGCCTGGTCACCCTGGGGGCCTACGCTTCAAAAACGTATATCGCACGGCGGGGCGCGCCCAGGCAACCCACTGACCTCTTCAAACACGAGTTGATTGGCTACGACAAGATAGACGACATCGTGCGCGGCTTTCGAGCCTATGACCAGGCAATCGCAAGAGAGGCCTTTGCGCTGCGCAGCGACGACCTCATCGTGCACTGGCAAGCGCTGCGGGCAGGCCTGGGCATCGGATTCGTTGCGAACTATCTCGGGCAAAGTGACCCGGATGTGCAGCGGGTGTTACCCGGCATGGAGTTGCCCTCCTTGCCCATGTGGCTCACAGTGCACCGCGAGATTCGTACCAGCCAGCGCATACGCGCGGTGTATGACTTTTTGGCCAAAGCGCTTCCACCGTTGCTATAGGCCAGGCGTCAAGCCAAGGCAGGGCATCAAGTCAAGCCGTGGCATTT
>JANPAZ010000140.1:0-2551 GCA_031430225.1 Rhodoferax sp.
AGTACACCGCGCAATCACTTTGAGCTGCCACCCCGCGCAACCCGCTTCATCTTCATCGCAGGGGGTATCGGCATCACCCCGATCCTGTCGATGATGCGGTACCTCAAAGGCCAGGGCAATACCCAAAGCAATACCCAAGGCAATACCCAAGGCGACTACCGGTTCAATCTTATCTATTGCACCCGCGACTTGGCAAGCACGGCCTTTCTGCCAGAGCTGAGCGCACCTGAATTTGCAGACCATGTGCACTTTCACCATGACCACGGCGACGCCAATTTGGCCTTTGACTTCTGGCCGCTGCTTGAGACGCCAGACAATGGCCAGGGTGGGACCCATGTGTTTTGCTGCGGTCCGCGCGGACTGATGGATGCCGTTGCAGACATGTCGGGCCATTGGCCATCGGTCTCCATTCATTTTGAGAGTTTTGGTGTAGACACCAGCACGTTCCCCCCCAAAACACCATTTGCGGTGCGGTTGCGGCAAAGCGGCACCCTCGTGCAGGTATCGGCTGGACAATCCATTCTTGAGGCTCTGCGCGCCTGCGGCCATCGCGTGACGAGCTCATGCGAAAGCGGCACCTGTGGCTCGTGCCGCACGCGATTGCTCTCGGGAGAGGCCGAACACCGCGATATGGTTTTAAGCGATAGCGAGAAAACCGACAACATCATGGTTTGCGTGTCACGCGCGAAATCTGCGGTACTGGAGTTGGACCTGTGAACGGGCAGCCTTTGCGCCTGGGTGTCGTCGGTTTGGGTCGCGCATTTACGCTCATGCTGCCTACTTTTTTGAGTGATGATCGGGTCGAGCTGGTGGGGGCCGCAGATCCGATTTCAGCCGCAAGGCATCAATTCGAAATGGACTTTGGTGTACCCAGCCACGAATCCGTGGAGGCACTGTGTGCCATGCCGGACGTGCAAGCGGTCTATGTGGCTTCTCCCCACCAGTTCCACGCAGAACACGTCAGCATTGCAGCCTCACACGGCAAGCATGTTCTGGTCGAAAAACCCATGGCGCTCACACTAGACGAGTGCGCCCATATGCTGGAGGTCACCCGGCGGGCCGGAGTCCACCTGGTGGTGGGCCACAGCCACAGCTTCAACACCCCCATAAGACATGCCCGCCACCTCATCGACAGCGGCAGGTTTGGGGCCGTCAGGATGATCACGGCTTTGAACTTTACGGATTTTCTCTACCGCCCGCGGCGCCCCGAGGAACTTGACACCCATGCAGGTGGCGGCGTCATTCACAGTCAGGCGGCTCATCAGATTGACATCGTGCGCCTGCTGGGTGGGGGCATGGTGAAAAGCGTGCGCGCCCATACCGGAGCCTGGGATGCCGCGCGACCCACCGAAGGGGCGTACAGCGCCTTGCTGGGCTTTGAAGGTGGCGCGTTCGCATCGGCAACCTACAGCGGCTACGGCCACTTCGACTCGGACGCCTGGATGGATCACACAGGCGAGATGGGTCAAGCGAAAAACCCGGATGATTACGGTGCCGCGCGCAAGCGGCTGCAAGGCATTGCGTCGCCAGCGGATGAGAGCCGATTAAAGGCTGAGCGGAACTATGGAGGAGATCTGTACAAGCCTGCGGCCCACACAATTCCACCCGCAGCCCACTCGCACTTCGGCCCCCTGATCATCAGCTGCGAAAAGGCGGATTTAAGGCCCACGCCATCGGGCATCGTGATCTACTCAGATGACCAAAAATCATTTGAACCGCTACCCGCATCCAGCATTCCCCGCAAGGAAGTCATTGATGAGATCTATTCTGCCGTGCTGGACGACGTGACTCCGCTGCACAGCGGTGAGTGGGCACGCGCCACCACAGCCGTGTGCCTGGCCATTCTTGAGTCATCTCGCTCAGGCCAGGATTGCGTACCCGCATGGCAGGTCAGTCACAAACCCTAACCACATGGATGGCATGAAAAACGACACACAGAACATCCTCCACCACTGGCGCGAAGCAGTGCCTAACGACCGACTGGCGCATCTGATTCGAGATGCGTCACGGGCGTTTCACAAGGCCCTGCAAATCCGTCTGGCACAGCATGGCATCCCGTTTGGCCATTGGGCATTTTTGAGAATTCTGTGGGAGACGGATGGACTGACTCAAAGGGAGCTCAGCGAACGCGCGGGGGTGATGGAGCCCACCACGTATTCGGCCATGAAGGCCATGGAAGCCATGGGCTACATCGTGCGCAGCCAGTTGCCGACCAACAAAAAAAATGTGTATGTCCATCTCAGTGATGAAGGGCGGGCCCTCAAGTCTGTCCTGGTGCCCTTGGCCGTGGATACCAACGACATCAGTGTTGAGGGAATAGCCGACCATGACATCAAGACCACCCGCCGTGTACTGCTGGCCATGATCGAAAACCTGGCCAGGGATGAGATGCGGTGACCGATTCCATCGCGCCCTTTGTCTTCACCGCCGATGGCATAAAGGCCTTGTATTTCAAGCTCGACCAGTTGCAAAGCCGCATGTCGAGCAACCGGCCTGATGACCTGGACGTGGACTACACACGCACCATGATGGGCTTCCTGATTTTCAATCG
>JANPAZ010000141.1:0-1679 GCA_031430225.1 Rhodoferax sp.
GTTCCAGGACAAAGGTCAGGCCGTGGCCAAGGTGGCCGGGCACGATATTGCACAAGGTGAATGGGATGCCGCGCACAAAGCCGAGGTGGACCGCATTCGGGCATCGATGCCAAATATTGACGCAAAACTGCTGGACTCGCCAGAGGCTCGGTACGCCACCCTGGAGCGTCTGGTGCGGGATCGGGTCATGGCAGAGGCTGCTGACCAACTGAAATTGCAAACCAGCGACGCACGCCTTGCACGCGAGTTGCAGCAAAACCCCACGATTGCGTCACTGCGGCGTCCGGATGGCACGATCAACATGGACAGCTACCGCCAGCTTGCCGCAAGCCAGGGCCTGACCCCCGAGGGCTTTGAAGCGCGGGTGCGCAGAGATCTTTCTGTTGGCCAGGTGGATGCAGGCATTACCGCAACCGGGTTTGCATCCGCCGCGCAGGCGGCTGTGGCGTTGAATGCTTTTTTTGAAAAACGGGACATTCAATTTGTGCGGCTTGCTCCGGTTGACTTCGCCGCGAAGGTGTCACCAACTGACGGTGAGATCGAAGCCTTTTACAAAGACAACCAGGCTCTGTTCAAGGCGCCGGAGTCTGCAAGCATTGAGTATGTGGTGTTGGACGTTGAATCCATCAAAAGGACCATCACCATCAATGAAGCCGACCTGAAGTCCTATTACGACCAGAACATTGCCCGCCTTAGCGGAAACGAAGAGCGGCGTGCCAGTCACATTTTGATCAATGCTGCCAAGGGTGCTCCGGCGGCAGAGCGTGACAAAGCCCGGGCCCGTGCGCAAGAGTTGCTGGCCGTTGTGCGCAAGGCACCTGACAGCTTTGCCGATGAAGCCAAGAAGAATTCACAGGACACGGGTTCTGCCGCTGCCGGGGGCGACCTCGACTTCTTTGCACGGGGGGCCATGGTCAAGCCGTTTGAAGACGCGGCCTTTGCGATGAAAAAAGGTGATATCAGTGATGTGGTGGAGTCTGACTTCGGCTTTCACATCATCAAGCTGACGGACGTCAAGGCCCCCAAGCAGAAGACGTTTGAAGAGCTGCGTGCAAGTATCGAATCGGATTTGAAAGCGCAGCAGGCCAAAGTGAAATTTGCTGAATCCGCAGAAGCCTTCACCAACGGCGTGTATGAGCAGTCAGACAGTCTCAAGCCGGTTGCCGACAAGCTCAAACTTGAGGTCCGTACGGTGACCAATTTGGCGCGCCTACCCAATCCAGCTTCGGCTGGGGTGTTGGCCAATCCGAAATTTCTGGCGGCTATTTTTGGAGCCGACTCGGTTGAGAAAAAGCGCAACACGGAAGCCGTAGAGACCGGGCCCAGCCAACTGGCTTCGGCGCGCGTCACGCAGTACACCGCAGCCCGTACATTGCCATTGGCGGATGTGCGTACCAGCGTGCGTGAGAAAGTCATTGCACAGCGGGGGCTTGAACTTGCAAAGAAGGAGGGCGTTGAAAAACTTGCTGCCTGGAAGGCTGCACCGGCCACGGCCGTGATGCCTGCCGCAGTTGTTGTGTCGCGCGACCAGCCGCAAAACGTGCCGCAACCCGTGCTGGAGGCCGCCTTGCGGGCCGATACGTCGACCTTGCCCGCGTGGGTTGGTGTGGATCTTGGCGCTCAGGGTTACGCAATTGCCAAAGTCAACTCGGTGGTGTCCCGCCCAGTTCCTGTGGACG
>JANPAZ010000142.1:0-23501 GCA_031430225.1 Rhodoferax sp.
GTCCCTGGCGGATAAAAACCCACCGCTGTGGTCATGGCCGAACCAATGCGCATCATGCCCGGGGCCGTCTCTGTAAACATGGATTTGGCGGCGCTGATGGCTGACAGCCCAGGTCGGGTGGCGCGCGCGGCCATTTTTGCAATGAACTGGTCTGCCATGCTCAGGATTTGGCAGCACTCCAGGTTCCTGGCCTGTCCACTGAACTGGTCGTCCGCGCGGTGGCCGCCCACCATGTCCAGCAGGTCCTCATTAACCATGCCAAACCCGCGCAGCACCGCCACGCTGCGCTGTGGATGCGTCTGGATGAGTGCTTTCTGTTCTGCGGTGAGTGGAATGGTCTGACGGGCCATTTCGTCTTGCTCTTTGGCCATGGCAATGTTCATCATCAGCGCCGCCTGAAACAGAACGGGCCTTACAAAGTCCGGCACCTGCAGCTTGCGCGCCGTCAGCTCGCACAGGGTGGCTGACAGCAGCGCATGCTTGGCGCTGTAGGGCACTGAGCGGTCGGGCAGCAGCTGGAACAAAGTGAACAGGCAGTCATCGGTATTGGCGTGCACCAGGCTGGTAGCGCGTGTGTTGATGCCCTCCAGGCGCTCCAGTGCATTGCGCGCTGCCGCTCCCTGGTAAAGCAGGCCATTGAGTACCTCGTGCAGGTCGAGCCAGCCGCCCTTCACGTCAAAGCCCACCACATAGTCAATGTCAAGAATTTCGGTCGGCATCAGCGACCTGGAAATCTCGCCAATGCTCGCGCCGTTGCGGAACAGGGCATAGATCTGGCGGTCATAGGCGCGCTGCCAGGCCTTGAAATCCGGCTCTGTGGCGCACGCGCCGTGTTGTTGCAGCACCTCTTTGTGATGCGGATCCATGATGGTCTGGCCCTTGCGGATCAGCAGGGTGCCATGTGCGTCCCACACGTTGACCGGCAGGGGTTTGCCCAGCTCAATTCGGGGCAAGGGCAACGCAATGTATTTCATCAGGAGTCAGACAAAAATCAGGTAGTTTGAAGGAGTGGGCAAGCGCGGGTATCGCGGGTATCATCAGTTTCCGTTGTTAACCAGACAGGAGCAGCACATGGCACTCATGGACTTTATCAAGAAACAGTTCATCGACATCATCCAGTGGACGGAGGAGTCGGACGGCACCCTGGCGTGGCGCTTTCCGATGGCCGACATGGAGATTCAAAATGGTGCCTCGCTCACTGTGCGCGAATCGCAGGTGGCGCTGTTTGTGAACGAAGGCAAGGTGGCCGATGTGTTTGGCCCCGGAACCCACAAGCTCTCTACGCAGACCCTGCCGGTACTGACTTACCTGAAGAACTGGGACAAGCTGTTCGAGTCCCCGTTCAAGAGCGATGTTTACTTCTTCAGCACCCGCCAGCAAGTCGACCAGAAGTGGGGTACGCCGCAGCCCATCACTATCCGCGACAAGGACTTTGGCGCGGTACGCCTGCGTGCCTTTGGCAACTACAACTTCCGCCTGGCCGACCCCAAGCTGTTTCATACCGAGATTTCGGGGACGCGGGCCAGCTATGGCGTAGCCGACCTGGACGGCCAGTTGCGCGGCCTGGTGCTGCAAAACATCAGCAACGCGATTGCCAGCAGCGGCATTCCGTTTCTGGACCTGGCGTCCAACCAGCTCACGTTCGCGCAGGCTCTGACCACCCAATTGGCGCCCGAATTTGCCAAGATCGGCCTGAAGCTGGAAGGCATGACGGTGCAAAACGTCTCGCTGCCCGAAGAGCTGCAAAAAATTCTGGACCAGAAAATCGGCATGGGCATGGTCGGCAACGACATGGGCAAGTTCATGCAGTACCAGACGGCGCAGGCCATTCCCAAATTTGCCGAAGGCGGCGGGGGCAGTGGCATTGCGGGCGATGCCATGGGCTTGGGTGCGGGTGTGGCGTTAGGCCAAGTGCTGGCTCAAAATCTGGCGGCGGGTCTGCAGGGCGGCAATGCTGCAGCGCCCGCTCCTGCCGCGCAGGCCGTGGGCGTGAAAGCGGAAGACGTGATGGCCACGCTGGAGAAGCTGGGTGACCTCAAAGGCAAGGGCATCCTCACGCAGGAAGAGTTTGACGCCAAGAAGGCCGAGCTGCTGAAGAAGCTCATTTAAGGCCGGCATTTCGTCATTGCGAGCGTAGTGTGGCAATCCATTGCTTTGTCCGTAGGCGGTGGCTTGCCACGGCCTGCAGTCTCGCAATGACAACTTTGCCCCATGGCCACTGAATCCTCCCAACGCAGTTACCAGGCACCCTGCCCGGGCTGCGGAGCGCCGGTCAACTTCCTCAGCGCGCAGTCCACCCATGCTGTGTGCGGCTTTTGCCAAAGCACGGTGGTGCGCAATGGCGAGACACTCGCGCGCATCGGCAAGATGGCCGAGCTGTTTGATGACCACAGCCCCTTGCAGTTGCAGGCCAGCGGCGTCTGGACCCGCGGCGCCGACAAAAAATCCTTCACGCTCGTAGGACGACTTCAATACAAATACGGAGAAGGCACCTGGACCGAATGGCATGCGGTGCTGGTGGACGGCACATCGGCCTATCTGAGCGAAGACAACGGCGCGTATGTTTTCACGACGCCGCTCGAATCGCGCCCTGATATTCCCGAGCCGTCGGTGTTCAAGGTGGGTTCCAGAACGCGCCTGAATGGCACACCTTTCAGCGTCGCGTCCAACCAGCAGGTTACGTTGATCTCGGCGCAGGGGGAATTGCCGCGCCTGCCGCAACTCGGTAAGCCGTTTGCCATGGTGGAGCTGCGCGGCGAAGGTGCGGTGCAACCTGCTGCCAGGAGCAGCATCATTGGTAGCGCGGTAGACAAGGCCCCAGGGGTCAAGGCCGACTCTGGTGGCGAAGTGCTCAGTATCGATTTCAGCTCGACACCGCCCACGCTGTCCGTGGGTTCCGCCGTTTTGCTGGAAGACCTGCAGCTTTCAGGCTTGCGCGAGGAGTCGACCAAAGCCGAGAAGGGCCGCCAGTTTGACTGCCCCTTTTGTGGGGCCCAGGTTGCTGTCACCCTGGACAACAGCAAGAGCATCACCTGCGCTTCCTGCCACAGCATCATTGATCTGACCAGCGGCATCGGCGGCGAACTGAAGTCTGCCATTCAGGGTGAGCCCGTGCAGCCGGTTATCAAGATGGGCTCGGTCGGGCCATTGCAGGGCGTGCAGTGGCAGGTGGTGGGTTTCCAGCACCGTATGGGCACCGACCCGACCGACCCCGACGAGCAGTTTGGCTGGGACGAATACCTGCTGTACAACCGAAAGCGCGGTTTCAATTTTCTGGTGGACGCCACCGACGGCTGGAGCGTCGTCAAGCCCACGACCGGCGCTCCGGTGATGGCCGAAGGTGGCAAGTCGGCCACGTATCTGGGCACGCGCTATCAGCTCAAGGAGAACTACAGCGCCGAGACCACCTACGTGGCTGGCGAGTTTTACTGGCAGGTAACGCGCGGCCAAAAAACCCAGAACCGCGACTTCGCCAACGGCAAGAGCATGCTGTCGATGGAGCAATCGCCCAACGAGGTGACCTGGTCCGTTGGGGGGCAGATAGACAGCGAAGCCGTCGCCAAGGCCTTCAAGCTCGAAGACAAGAAAGACCTGCTCAAGCGCGCTGATGCGACACCCGTGGGCAGCCTGTCAGGAAAAGGCTGTCTGACCATCATCGTGATACTTCTCGTCGTCTTGTTCTTCCTGTTTCTGGTGAGTCGGTGCTCCAGCCCCAGTTGTGACCCGGCGACGCAGAACTGCTCGTCCAGCTCCAGCTCCAGCGGCACCCGTACATCAGGGGGATCTTTTGGGGGCTCTTCTGGAGGCGGGGGCCATAAATGACTTTACCAATTATTCTTTTCAAAGGAGATCATCATGGGACTTGAATGGCTCAAACCCGCCGCAATGTTCGGCTCCATCCTGTACGCACTGATTGGCGTCCTTGTTTTCTGGGTCAGTTTTGTGATCATCGACAAGATCACGCCCTACAACCTGTGGGAAGAAATTGTTGAGAAGCAGAACGTGGCATTGGGGATGGTGGTTGCCGCGATGTCGCTGGGCATCTGCGTTATCGTGGCGGCGGCGATTCATTGACAGTGAGTGCCGCGGGGCCGGGTCCTCGCCCGGTAGAGATTGCCCTTCTCGCTTCGGTGTTTGTGGTCGCGGCGTGCGGCCTGGTTTATGAGCTTGCGGCGGGCGCGCTGGCATCTTATGTGCTGGGGGATTCGATCCTCCAGTTTTCCACGGTCATTGGGGCGTATCTCTTCGCCATGGGTGTGGGGTCGTACCTCTCCCGCTTTTTCGAGCGGCAACTACCGGCGCACTTTTTGCGGATAGAACTGCTTGTAGCCTTGGTTGGCGGGGCACTGCCAGCGACTCTTTTTATAGCCAGCGCCTATGCGCCGGGCTCGTTCCGCTTCCTGCTCTATTGCCTGGTGTTCCTGGTTGGCGCGCTGGTGGGGCTGGAGATTCCGCTGGTCATGCGGATCCTCAAACGCAATGTGGCGCTGAAAGACCTGGTGTCGCAGGTCCTCACGTTTGACTACCTGGGGGCGCTGGCCGTATCGGTGGCGTTTCCCCTGCTGCTGGTACCGCAGTTCGGGCTGATCCGCACCGGGTTGCTGTTTGGTTTGTTGAACGCAGCGGTGGCTGTGTGGGCGCTGTGGCTGTTCCGTCATGAACTGCGCCAGTTTGCGGCACATGCGCTGGCCTGCGGTGCCACGTTGACATTGCTGCTGGCCGCGTTTGTGGGTGCAGACCAGATCACCACACTGGCTGAAGACAAGTTTTACCAGGACCGCATTGTGTTTACGGCGCAGTCGCCCTACCAGCGCATCGTGGTCACGCAGGGCAAGTTGGGCCACCGCCTGTTTCTGAACGGCAACCTGCAGTTTGCCGAACGCGATGAATACCGTTACCACGAGGCGCTGGTGCATCCGGCCATGGCGGCATTTTCTGCAGGCGGTCCCAAGAAAGTGGCTGTGCTGGGTGGCGGTGACGGCATGGCGGTGCGCGAGATCCTCAAATACCCTGGCGTTGAATCCATCACGCTGGTGGAGCTTGATCCGGCCATGACAAGGCTGTTTTCAGAGCAGCCCACGCTGGTCAAACTCAATGGCGCGTCGTTGAAATCGCCCAAGGTCAAGGTTGTCAACACCGATGCCTTTCAGTGGCTTGAAAGCAGCAGTGACACCTTTGACGTGATCGTGGTCGATTTCCCCGACCCCACCAACTTCAGCATCGGCAAGCTCTACACCAATTCGTTTTATGCCCTGCTCGACCGGCGACTGTCGGCCAGCGGTTATGCCGTGATCCAGACTACCTCGCCCCTGGTGGCGCGCCAGAGTTTCTGGACGGTGGCGCAGACCATTGAATCAGTCGGTCTGACCGCCACGCCGTACCATGCCAACGTGCCCAGTTTTGGCGAGTGGGGCTACATCATTGCCAGCCGCCGCCCGTGGCGCATGCCGTCTGCATTGCCTGACGGCCTGCGATTTTTGAACCTGCAAACCCTGCCACTGCTGTTCGATTTCTCAGTGGACATGGCCCGGGTGCCGGCCGAGGTGAACCGGTTGTCCAATCAGGTGCTGGTGACAACGTATGAGACCGAGTGGGGCAAAGTTGTTGCGCACTGACACGGCTACTGCGCAGGCCGGGGGCGTTGTTGGGCCCAAACCATGAGGCGGCGCCACTTCATCGCCAGCGCGGCTGCGCCCCTGCTGGGCTGCGACAAGCCTCACGTTGTTGAAGGCGGTTTCACTGGTATCCAGCATGAGCGCGGCCACCTGTTGCGTGACGGCAAGGCCTGGCCCGCGCCCTCTGTCGTTCACAAAACGCGCGTGGTGATCGCGGGGGGGGGTGTGGCGGGCCTGGCGGCGGCGCGCGCCCTGCGGCTCAAGGGCATGGAGGACTTTGTATTATTGGAACTGGAAGACGATGTCGGTGGTAACAGCCGTGGTGGCGTGGTGGGCGGCATTACTTGCCCGCTGGGTGCGCACTACCTGCCTTTGCCGGGCGATGATGCCCATGAGGTGCAAGACCTGCTCGAAGAGTTTGGCCTGCGTCAGCGTGTGGCGGGCCGGTGGGTGTATGACGAACGCCATCTTTGCCACAGCCCGCAGGAGCGGTTGTTCTTCAACGGCGAATGGCAGGATGGCCTGCTGCCGGTGCATGACGTAGGGCGTGACACCTTGGCGCAATACCAGACGTTTGCCGCGCTGGTCGAGCAGGCCCGCAAAGCCGAGCGCTGGTGCATTCCCATATCAAAAGGCCCGTTTTCCCAGGTAAAACGTGCGCTTTCAGCTATGACATTTGTAGCATATCTGGACCAAAACGGCTTGAATGACGCGCATCTGCGCTGGTACCTGGACTACTGCTGCCGCGATGACTACGGCGCTGGTATTGCCACCGTATCGGCCTGGGCAGGCATCCACTACTTTGCCAGCCGCCACGGCTTTCACGCGCCGGGTGGCGAGGGCGCTGAGCGCGAAGGGCTACTGACCTGGCCCGAGGGCAACGCCTGGCTCACCCGGCGTCTGGCCTCACCTTTGAAAGAGCGTTTGAAGACCGGCTGGGTTGTGTTGCGCATCGCCGCGGTGGGCCAGGGCGTTGAAGTTGACGCTTTCCACCCCGCTACGCAAACCACCCACCGCTGGCTGGCGCAACGGGCTGTCGTCGCCCTGCCCATTTTTGTGGCCGCCCGCGTGGTGGAGAACCCGCCAGAGTTGCTGCGCCAGAGGGCGGCACGCACGCGCTATGCGCCCTGGCTGGTGGCCAATATCCACATCAAGGCAGCACTAAACGACCGCCCCGGCCCGGCCCCCAGTTGGGACAACGTGATCTACGGCAACCAGGCCGCCGCGCAAACCGGGGGGGGTCTGGGCTATGTGGATGCCACCCACCAGAGCCTGCTGCCTGTGCCGGGCGCGACGGTGCTCACCCATTACCGAGCGCTGGGCGATGTGACAAACGGCCGAAAATTTTTGATGGACACGTCGTGGGCACAGTGGCGCGATGTGATCCTGGCGGATCTGGCCAGCGCCCACCCCGACCTGCCCTCCAAGACCACCCGAATCGAGCTCACACGCTACGGCCACGCCATGGCGGTGCCCGTGCCCGAAGTTAAGGATCAATCTGACCACTGGCCCACAAAGAACGGGCATAGTTTGCTATCAAACCAAGAGCAAATGACAATTCGGTCTGGCCCGCTGTCATTCGCCCACAGCGACTGGGCGGGTTACTCGGTATTTGAAGAGGCGTTTACGTTAGGGCACTGGGCCGCCACATGACAGCCAAAACGCCAGCAATCCGCGCGGCTACTCCTGTTACTTGAGCCCCATGCAGTTGGCGTAGTAAGTCACCGTGGCGGGCCAGTCGGAAAAAATACCCAGGATGCCAACCTCTTTGGCCAGCACGTCCAGCACTACCATCATGTCGCCTTCACGCTGGATGGCCGGGGAAAAGGTCTGGTAATACCACCCACTCTTGCCATCCGCCAGCCGGCCAGAACGCTCCAGCGTCCAGGTGATGAGCCCCAGGCCTGCAGCCTTGGCGTTCTTTGCATAGTCTGACGGCACAACCTTGCCGCCTTTGGCGTCCAGTAATGCAAATAATGGTGGGGCCACGATCTGGATGCCGTCGGCCTTGTAGCTCTTGAGGGTGTCCAGACCCGGCAGATCGCCGGCCTTGTCGGCGCTATCCAGAAAGACGGCCTGCCTGCCAAACGCGGGCTCATTCTTCACCCAGTACAAAACGTCGTCCTTGTTGAAAGACTGGGCAAAAACATCAGCCGGTGACACGTTGGCGGCCTTGAGTTCATCGATCATTTTCTGTGCGTAGTGGGCCTGGCTGAAGCCCTCAAAGGGCATGGTTACGCTGGCCGATTTCAGCTCGGGCGTCATCTTCACGCCGAGCTTTTGAAACAGGGCAATGCTCTCTTTGTGGGTCAACAGGGTACCGCTGGTGGGGCCGCTGTACAGGTCGGTGCGCCAGTTGGCGGTGCCGCCCAGGTAGTCCGCCACCGTGGTGGCTTTAGGGTTGGACGCATCCATCTTGCCGCGCAGGGTTTTGAACTCAGCCAGCGTGATGTCACTGGTGCGGCATTCAGCAGTTGCCGGGGCGTTGGTGGCCGGGTTGAAGGGCGTGAATGGCTTGGTGCACTTGGCTGCCAGCGGTGTGGCCAAAATATTGGTGGTGGTGTGCAGGTCGTTCTGCGCGTGGCGGCACACCAGCTCCTTGTCTTTGGTGAAGGTCACGTCGCACTCCACAATGCCCGCGCCCATGCGGGCAGCAGCTTCGTAGGACTCCCTGGTGTGCTCCGGGAACATCATGGCCGCACCACGGTGGCCGATCGAGAACGCTGTTTTCTGGAAGGGTCCGTTGGAGCAGCTTTGCAGTTTGGCCTTGAGCGGGCTGTCAGCCATTTCCCCCACCAGAAAGAAAGGCCGGGGGCCAAGTTGGATGTTGGTGATGGCTGCAGGGCTTTGTGCCAGCGCAGCGACGCAACTGGCAGACAACAGCGTCGCTATCGACATCCGGGTAAGTGGGTTGAACATGAATTTCCTCAAACAGGTTGGAACGGATCTGCAATCGGCACACCTTAGCAACTGCCCATGACGCGACCGTGACGCGGACTGTTGCTGTCTTGATTAACTGTTGCGCGAGATCAGTGCCAGCCAAAGGCGCCAGACCGATTCGATTTCGGTGATATGTATCCACAGCTGCTCGGCATCAAGCCCGAGCCAGGCGGTGGCTTCCAAACACGCGGGCGCTTCAAGCACCGCATCAACCCCTTCATTCGCCAATGCCAGGGCGACGTTCCACGCGGCATGAGCCAACTCGTACCGGCGTTGCAGATTTGGGTCGGAACTCGCGCCGGGCACAGGCAGCACGTCGTGAAAACCGAAGGGCTGAGAGTATTCGGGCGGCACACCCCACTGCGCCATCAACGCCACAGAGAGCGCCAGGTGGTCGAGTCCTGCGATGACTTTTTCGCGCTGCAGCAACTCGGTGCGGGTGACGCCCTGTGCCAGTAGTTCGGAGTATTCCACGGGGTAGGTCGTGGCCAGGGCCAGCTGACCCACTTGTGCAAAGAGACCCAAAGTGAACAACTCGCCGGGCGAACCCAACTGGGCTGAGGCACCCAGCTCCCGGGACGCAGCTGCCATCAACAATGACTGGCTCCAGAAACCGGCGTAGTTGAAGTTGGTGCAGAAGCCGCTTGAGTGCTGGTCAATCAGTGAAAAAGCCAGGGCAATCTGGCTGACTGCCACCAGCCCGGTTCGGGACACGGCTTCATCAATCGAAACGATATTTCGTCCCCCTGAAGCCGCCGAGTTTGCAAGGGCCAGCAAGCGGCCGCTCAATGCGGGGTCTGTCCGAACCAGGTCAGCAATCTGCTGCAGGTTTACATCTTCACTGCGGCATGCCTTGAGCAGTGCTAGCGCCACCCCTTTGGGCGTGGGCAATCGGGCGATGGCTTCGGACGACAAGGCTTGAAGGGTCATGAGCCGTCTGCCTGAAAGCCAAGGGGTGCCGGCTTGCCAAACAGGTAGCCCTGAAATTCGCGGCAACCCATGTCCGACAGCGCCTTGCGTTGTCCTTCAAGCTCAACGCCTTCTGCAATGACTGACATGCCCAGACTTTTGGCCAGCTGGATGATGGTTCTAACGATGGCAGCATCGACCGGATCGGTAAGCAGACCTTTGACGAAAGACTGATCGACCTTGAGCTGGCTCAACGGTAATTTCTTCAGGTAGCTCAGCGATGAGTAACCGGTGCCAAAGTCGTCCAGCGAAAACCTGATGCCCAGCGCACTAAGGGCAGCGAGCTTTTCAATGGTGTTGTCGATGTCAGTTAGCAGCATGCTTTCCGTGATCTCCAGTTTGAGCCGGTTGGCCGGTGCGCCACTGGTTCTGACGATTTTGGCAATGACGTCGGCGATGTCGGCCTGCGCGAGTTGGCGGGCGCTCAGGTTTACGGCAATCGTCACGGCGTTTGTGGATGGGCTCGATTGAAAAGCGACCAGCTGTTCGCAGGCCTGCCGGATGATCCACTCGCCCATGGGCACGATCAGGCCGCATTGCTCGGCAATGTCAATGAACCTGCCGGGTGCCACCAGCCCGAGGCCGGGGTGCTGCCAGCGAACCAGTGCTTCATAGCCAATGATTTTTGCCTGCAGGTCCACAATGGGCTGGTAGTACAGACGCAACTGATCGCTGGCCAGTGCGACATGGAGCTCGGTCTCCACTTGCGTGCGCTGCCTGACCTGCGCCTCCACCAGCGGGTCAAAGTAGCGGATGCCCTGGCGCCCAGTCTGCTTGGCCTGGCGCAACGCCATCTCCGCGCGCTTCATGGTGTCTTCAACCGACGTGTCAGTGCCCTGAAAAAGGCAGATGCCCATGCTGGCGGTAAAGCGTGGCGCCTGGGGCGAGACGGTCAGCGCAATGTCCATGGCCGGTGTAAATGGAGCGTCCATCGCGGCCACGATTTTGTTGACAATCTTTTGCGTTTTCTGCGACGCCCGTTCGGTGGACATGCCCATGTCGGTGGCCAAGATCACAAATACGTCGCCACCCATGCGGGCTACCGTGTCGCAGTCGCGCATGCAAGCCGACAGCCGCGCACCCACTTCCACCAGAAGGATGTCGGCCACGTCATGTCCAACGGCTTCGTTGAAGCTTTTGAAGTTGTCAATATCGACAAAGATCAGTGCGCCAAATTCACGGGTTCTCGCCCCGCTGAGGCGGACAAAGTTCAGTCGCTCCAGCAGCAGGCGGCGATTGCTCAGGCCCGTGAGCCGGTCAATCAGGGCCAGGCTGGTAAACGTGGCCTGGGTTGCTTTCTGGCTGGTGATGTCCCGGCCTACGCCGCGGTAGCCATTGAACTTGCCATGCACATCGTGCACGGGCACGCCGCTGAGGCTCAACCACACAGGTTGGCCTTGTGTCGGGGACACCTCAATCTCGAAGTTGAAAAACGGTTCGTGCTCGCTCAGGAGTTCGAAGTGATGGCGCCATTGTGGCTCGCCCTGATTGGCCGCCGGGATCTGGCGCCATTGTTTGCCTACGAGGGTTTCGCCGATGCGGCTGTTGCGGCGCTCAACGGCCTCAACCTTGACGAACCGCAGTGATTCGTCTTGTTCCCAATACCATTGCGCAGACAGATCCAATCGCGTCATCCAAAGGATTATGTCGTAACAACTCTATCGTGAAGTCCAACTTTCACACGCTCTTCACACTTTACGCTGATCAGACAATGCCAGCCGGGCGAAGCGCCTTAAGGCCCTGGGCATTCACTTGCAATTCTTGCGGCAGCACATCGGCCGTGTCAGCACTGAGCGCCGGAGGCACACGAGATTGCACGGGCGTTTCCTTCAAACTGCGTTTCCCAGATCGCGCTTGGGGCGTGTGTAGAAGATGCCTTGCTACCAAGATAAAAAAAGGGGGCCGGAAAAACCGGCCCCCTTTATGTGGGTTTAGCTTACTTGGCAGCTGCAGTGCCGGGTGCGGCGGCCTTGACTGCACTGGCCTTTTGCGCTTTCTTTGCAGCGCGCTTTTTGCTGGCTGCTTTTTTCTTTGGCGTTGTGCTCGCTGCTGCTGTGGGTGCCGGTGTGGCCGCAGCGGCAGTAACAGCGGCCGGTGCTGCAGGGGCTTTAGGCGCAGCGGGAGCTTGCGCGAAGGACACCGCAGCAAAAGTGGAAAGCAATGCGGTAGCGATCAGGGTCTTAAAGTTGTTCATGGTCATCTTTCAATAAAGGCAGTAGTCGCGATAGCTCCGACCACCTTGAGCAAGCCTGATTGCGTTCGGGCTTGTACCTTCAACGCAGGCCTGATCTGCGAGTTGACTGGCGCACACTTCTTTACAAATTGCATGAACGGGTGAGGAAACCTAAAAACCAAATCCCTTGCCGGCGCCCAACAACGTGGCAATACCGAGCGCGGCAAAAATAGCTGCGGCGATGGAATGCACCAGCTTCATGGGAATTTTTGCACCCAGGCGGTCACCCACAAACACGGCGGGCACATCGGCAATCAACATCCCCAGTGTGGTGCCAATCACCACCAGCAATGGGTTGGCGTAGTGGGCTGCCATGGCGATGGTGGCAATCTGCGTTTTGTCGCCCATCTCGGCCAGAAAGAACGTGATCAGCGTGGCACCGAAGACGCCAAACCGTTTGGCAACCTGTGTTTCTTCTTCTTCGATTTTGTCGGGAATCAGCGTCCAGATAGCCATGCCCAGGAAAGACGCCCCCAGTACCCAGCGCAACACCTCTGGCGTGACGACTGAGGTGATCCACGCCCCCAATGCACCGGCCAAACCATGGTTGACGACGGTCGCGCAGAAGATGCCCAGGATGATGGGCACGGGCTTCTTGAAGCGCGCCGCCAGGATAAAGGCCAGGAGTTGTGTCTTGTCGCCGATTTCGGCCAGGGCGACGACGCCGGTAGAGACCAGTAATGCTTCCATCAAAACTTTAACGGCGCATGGCTCACGCCCGCATCAGTGCCTCAATCTCATCTGCCTTCACGGGCACGCCACGGCTGATGAGCTCACAGCCTTCTGTAGTCACGATGGCGTCGTCCTCTATGCGAATGCCAATGTTGTGAAACTTCTCCGGCACGCCCGGTGCAGGGCGCACGTAAATGCCAGGTTCGATAGTCAGCACCATGCCCGCACGCAGGATGCGCGCTGGCCGGTTGATGATGGTTTCGCCAGTCAACGCGTCTTTGCGTTCGCTGGTTTTGCCGAGCTCTGAGGGCTCCAGGTAACCGCCGCAGTCGTGTACGTCCATGCCCAGCCAGTGGCCTGTGCGGTGCATGTAGAACTGGAAGTAGCTGCGGTTCTCAATCACGTCGTCCAGACTGCCCACCTTGTTTTTGTCGAGCAGGCCGGTGTCCAGCATGCCTTGGGCCAGTACTTTCACACTGGCTTCGTGTGGGTCCGTGAAACGGGCACCGGCGTGCGTAGCCGCCACGGCGGCTTCCTGCGAGGCCAGTACCAGGTCGTACAGGGCGCGCTGTGGTCCGGTGTATTTGCCATTGGCGGGGAAAGTGCGGGTGATGTCCGACGCGTAGCCGTCGAGCTCGCAGCCCGCATCGATCAGCACAAGCTCGCCATTGCGCACGGGCGCGGTGTCGGCACGGTAGTGCAGCACACAGGCGTTGGCACCGGCGGCCACGATGGAGCCGTAGGCGGGGTACTGCGAGCCTTGCAGGCGGAACTCATGCAGCAGTTCGGCATCCAGATGGAATTCGCGCACGTCCTTACCTTCGCGCAGCATTCGGGCGGACAGCTGCATGGCGCGGATATGGGCCTTGGCGCTGATCTGCGCGGCGCGGCGCATGGTGTCTTGCTCGCTGGCATCTTTGATCAGGCGCATCTCGTCGAGCAGGCCGCACAGGTCACGCTGCTGCTCTGGGCACATGGCCCCAAAGCGCACGCGGGCGCGCAGGCTGCCCAGCCAGCCATCGACCCGTGTCTCGAGCCCTTTGTGCGTGGCAAATGGGTACCAGACCACGCTGCGGTTGTCCAGCAGCTTCGGAATCTGGGCATCAATGTCGGCGACAGAAAACGCAGCGTCCACGCCTAGCGCGGCAGGAGCAGCATCAGGGCCGAGCCGGATGCCATCCCAGATTTCGCGTTCCAGGTCTTTGGGTTGACAAAACAGGGTCGATTTCCCGTCGCCCGTGATCACCAGCCAGGCCTTAGGCTCGGTGAAGCCGGTGAGGTAATAAAAATAGCTGTCGTGGCGAAACAAAAAATCGCTGTCGCGGTTGCGTGGCTGCTCCAGCGCGGTAGGAATGATGGCGACCCCAGCGGGGCCAAGCTGGGCTGCGAGTGTGGCGCGGCGCTGGGCGTAGAGGGATGGGTTCATGGTGCGTGCTCTCAGTTCTGGCAGAGTGTGGCGGGTAAAGTGGTTCGATTTAACCACTGTAGCCGCTCAGGTGTGCCCACGTCCGTCCAAGCCCCTTCATACAGTTCGGCGCTGATCAGACCCCGGTCCATGGCGGAGCGCAGTAGGGGTGCAAGCGGTGCCTTGGTACCGTGCGGGTTGCCGGGGGGAATGCTGCAAAAGGGCGGGGCAAACAAGGCGCTGCGGTACAGGCCGATGGTGCTGTAGGTGAATCGGGTTTCAGCCGAGTTCAGCGCCAGCCCCTGCGGTGACAGTCCGAAGTCACCTTTGAGGTTGTGTTCGGGGTTGGGCACCAGCCAGATGTGGGCGAGCTTGCCGCTGGCCCTGAATCGAGCCACAGCGGCTCGCGAGAACGCGAATTCGGGCGCGAAGACGTCACCCGCCAGCACCCAGAACAGGCCATCCTGCCCGCTGCAAAGGTCAGGCAAGGCCCGCACAATGCCCCCAGCGGTCTCCAGTGCACCTCCGAAGTCCAGGCCTTCATGCGAATAGGTGATGGTGATGGGCCGTGCAGGGTGCTCTGAATTCGATAGCTGAAAGTCCCCGTTTTTTGAGGGCCTACTGCCAAATTCTGCACCAAACGCGTTTGATATCTGTTCACCCAGCCATGCGGTGTTGATCACGGCACGGGTCACTCCGCTGTGCGCCATCGCTTCCAGCTGCCATTGCAGGAGCGGTTTGCCATGAACCTGCAACAGTGGTTTCGGTGTGGCGTCGGTCAGGGGGCGCATGCGTTCCCCCCGGCCAGCGGCCAGCATCATGGCGGGGACATTGACGGTGCCTTTTGAACTCATCCCGAGATTATCGGTGCCTCGACCTTGCAGCCCCGTTGATTTGATATGTACGCAATCGCACAGATGGACTCCAGATCGCGGCCTACGATGACATCATTCAAATGGATAGGAGTTGAAGATGAAAACAGGATTGAAGACCGCGTTGGCGGTGGCCGCAGTGACCGTGGCAGGCCATGCATTAGCGCAGGTGACTTTCTACGAAAATGAAAACTACCAGGGCCGGTCATTCACGACGGAGCGACAGGTTGGTGATTTGCAGCGCTTTGGGTTTAACGAGCGAGCATCGTCCGTGATCGTGCAAGACGAACGATGGGAAGCCTGTGAAGATGTCCGGTTTGGTGGACGTTGTGTCGTGCTGCGTCCTGGCCAATACGGCTCGTTGACGTCAATGGGACTGAGTGGGCGAATTGCCTCAGTGCGCGCTTTAGAGCGTGACCAGCGTGTTGACGATCGCCGTTACGCACCGGCACCGATGACGTCGCAAATCGTTGTTTACGACCGTGCAGGATTCGAAGGTCGCTCCCTGACGGTCGTCAGTCCGCTGGAGGACTTTGCGCGCTCCGGCTTCAATGATCGCGCAGCGTCCGCGGTGGTGTTTGGCGACCAGTGGGAGCTGTGTGAAGACAGCCGCTTCAATGGCCGCTGCATCACGTTGCGGCCGGGTCGTTACCCGTCACTGGCCACGGTCGGCATGGCGGATCGTCTCTCCTCTGCACGTGCTGTCAACCGCGACCCCGGCCCTGTGGCACAGCGTGACTTGCCCCCAGCGCCGCCACCGCAGGTGATTTTTTATGAGCAGGAAGGATTTACGGGACGTTCATTTGCTGCGGATGCCCAGCTGGACGACTTTGCGCGCTCGGGCTTTAACGATCGCGCCACATCGGTGGTTGTGCTGGGAGGCCGTTGGGAAGCCTGCTCGGATGCGGGATTTCGCGGGCGCTGCGTGATTTTGCGACCAGGCCGCTACACCTCACTGGCCGCGATGGGCATGAACAACAGTATCTCATCGGTGCGAATGGTTCGCAGGGACGTTGAGGTGGACGACAACCGTTATGCGCCTCCGGCGCTGCCGGTTTACGATAACCGCCGTCGCAATGAAGACCGGTTGTATGAGGTCAACATCACGTCTGTTCGTGCCGTGGTCGGTCCGGCTCAGCAACGTTGCTGGTTGGAGCAGGAACCGGTAACGCAGAACCGGGGCAATCCCAACGTCGGTGGAGCTGTCGTGGGCGCCATCATCGGCGGCATTCTGGGGCATCAGGTGGGAGGCGGTATTGGCAAGGACATTGCGACGGCAGGCGGCGCGATCGCCGGTGGCGTGATTGGGTCCAATGTCGGACGTGACGCCAGCGGACAACAAGCGCAAACTCAAAGCGTCCAGCGCTGTGAGGCGACCACAAGCCAGGCAGCGCCAGCCTATTGGGACGTCGTCTATTCGTTTCGGGGACTTGAGCACCGCGTCCAGATGACCACGCAGCCTGGTGCCACGATCACCGTCAATGACCAGGGTGAGCCGCGCACCTGAATTTCGGGACACCGGTAGTCCAAGCCTAGTCTTCGACCCCAGGGTGGGTCGAAAAAAAAGCCGCCTTCAAGGTGGCTTTTTTAATCAGAAAGGGGCCGGGGTCTACTGCAGCTTGAGTGTCACGGCAGGGTTAGCCACACAGGTTGCTGAAGTGGTGTACTTCAGGTTGGCAAATCCCGCTGGCAGGCTGGCCTGCTGGGCAGTCAGCGCCTGTGAAATGGCGCCGTTGGTGGTGCTGCACGAACCCGCCGCAACACCGGTGAAGCAGTAATCCAGGTTCAATGGCACGGTAACGCCAGCAACCGCCACTACGCCTGCCAGATTGACGCCGCAGGTGCCCGTACCGCCACCGACGCCGGTTCCTGCCACGGAAAATACACTGCCATCAAAACTGAAAGTCACTGTGCTGCCAGGGTTGGCGGCCTTGTAGGCATTGGTGTAGGTGCCCGAAAACGCTGTCCATTGGGCCGTATTGAAGGTGGAGTTCACCAGGGTGGGCAAGGTGACATTTTCGAACTGCAAGTATTTGGAAATACCCGCCAGCACTTTGCCATAGTCGTTTTGCGTACCCGTCACAGTGGGCACGATGCCAGCCAGGTTCACGCCCGTCAGCTTGAACTGGTTGGCGATATTTGTCGCTGACGTGTTGAAGGCCGCTGCGGTGGGTGTGGTGGTAGTGCCAAAGGCGTAGGTGTAGGCCATGGTGGTGAGCGGTGTCACCACACCCGTCACGCTGCCGCCATTGGCGTTGAGGACCACCTTGAGCGGCGTCGTCAGCGGTGTGTTTGCATTGGTGGCCTCGTCGGTATAGGTGCCACCATTGACCTCAACCACTACATCGCCTGTAAACGGAATATTGAGAGTGTAGGTGCCACCTGTACCGGTCGTCGTGGTACCCAGCACGGCTCCGGTCGCCGCGTTCTTGACCGTGACAGTGGCGCCATTGACAGGCCCCTTGACTGCCGATCCGCTGATCGTGGTGCTGACAACGGCGGGTGGCGGCAGGGTGGTTGGAGTTGGCGTTGCCGTGGCGACGGTGCCGTTGCCCCCGCCTCCTCCGCAAGCTGCCAGGATGACGGCTACCGATATCGTTGCCAGGGCGGGCAGAATTTTTGAACGCATGGTGACTCCAGAAGAATGGGAAATATTGAGCACTTAGTCTAGAAGTTACAACCGATTACGCCATCCCCCAAACAGGGGGGTCATACGATCTGGCCGCGCTGCAGTGCATTGCACGTTACCTTCAGCGGCTCGAACACCGCCACCAGTGTGTCCATCAGGGCCTGCGCCTTGGCCGAATGATCACCCCCGAAATTGCAGACATAGACATCCAGTGTGACTGCCTGCTGTTCAGGCCATGTGTGGACGCACAAATGCGACTCAGCGAGCAGGACTGTGGCCGTCACGCCTGAGGCGCCCAGATCAGTGGACGGGAAGGCGTGAAACAGTTGCGCCACGCAGGTCAGACCTGCGGCTTCCACGGCCTGCACACAACGTTCACCCAGGCGCTGGGCGTTGGTCAGCCAGCCCGCGTCGCAACGGCACTGGTGAAGGTCAGCGGTCAGATGGAGTCCTTGCATCCACGTACTTTAGTTCACCCGAGGGCCTGTGATCACGCCCCGCTAAAATAGGGGGCTAACCCCTATATCCCCGATCTTTTCCCCCGGAAACCCAGATGGCTAATACTCAAATGATGGCCAACGCGATTCGCGCGTTGGCAATGGACGCTGTGCAACAAGCCAACTCGGGCCATCCAGGCGCGCCGATGGGCATGGCCGACATGGCGGTTGGGCTGTGGGGTCGGCACCTCAAGCACAACCCGGCCAACCCGCACTGGTTTGACCGTGACCGCTTCGTGCTTTCCAACGGCCATGGCTCGATGCTGATTTACGCGTTGTTGCACCTCACCGGCTACAAGCTGCCGATGAGTGAGCTCAAGAACTTCCGCCAGTTGCACAGCAAGACCGCAGGGCACCCTGAATTTGGCATCACCCCTGGCGTTGAAACCACCACCGGCCCTCTGGGCCAGGGCATCACCAATGCGGTGGGTATGGCATTGGCCGAGAAGCTGCTGGCCAAAGAGTTCAACCGTGAAGGGCACGAAGTCGTCAACCACAACACCTATGTGTTCCTGGGCGATGGTTGCCTGATGGAGGGCATCAGCCACGAAGCCGCCGCGCTGGCCGGCGCGTGGAAGCTCAACAAGCTGGTGGCGCTGTACGACGACAATGGCATTTCTATCGATGGCCAGGTTGCGCCCTGGTTCATTGACAACACGGCTCTGCGATTTGTAGCATATGGCTGGAATGTGATTGGCCCCATTGACGGGCAGGATGCTGAAGTCGTTGCCAAGGCCATTGCCGATGCCAAGAACAACGGCGAACGCCCTACCCTGATCATTTGTAAGACAGCCATTGGTTACGGCTCACCTAACCGTGCCAACACCTCCAAAGCACATGGCGAACCGCTCGGTGCCGAAGAAATCAAGCTCACCCGCGAGTCCCTGGGCTGGCCCCATGCGCCTTTCACAGTTCCCAAAGAGGTCTACGCGGAATGGGATGCGAAGACCGCAGGATCGGCCGCTGAGAAATCGTGGAACGAAAAGTTTGCCGCCTACAAGACAGCCTTCCCGGCATTGGCCAAAGAACTGACCCGCCGCATGAAGGGCGAGCTGCCCAAAAACTTCGTACAAACGGCAGTAGACGCCGTGATCGCAGCTGACACCAAGAAAGAGACCGTTGCATCCCGCAAGGCCTCGCAACTGGCACTGGAGTCCTTCACCGCTGCGCTGCCAGAGTTGCTGGGTGGCTCGGCCGACCTGACCGGTTCCAACCTGACCAACACCAAGTCCACGCCCAGCCTGCGCTTTGATCTGGCCGGCGACGTGGTGCAAACCACGAACACCGATGGCTCCAAAACCGGTGGCCGCCACATCAACTACGGTGTGCGCGAATTCGGCATGGCTGCCATCATGAACGGCATTGCGCTGCATGGCGGGTTCATTCCCTATGGCGGCACCTTCCTGACCTTCAGCGACTACAGCCGCAATGCCATCCGCATGGCGGCGCTGATGAAGATTCGTGTGATTCACGTGTTTACCCACGACAGCATTGGCCTGGGTGAAGACGGCCCCACGCACCAGTCCATCGAACATGCAGCGTCCTTGCGCCTGATCCCGAATCTGGATGTCTGGCGTCCGGGTGACACGGCTGAAACGGCCGTGGCTTGGACAGTCGCGCTGGGCAACAAAACCAAACCGACGGCGCTACTTCTAAGCCGTCAGAACATCAATTACGCGCCCAAGGGCGAATCCGAAGCCGGGCCCGACGCAGCGACCGATGCGTTTGGCCTGGATGCCATCAGCAAGGGCGCTTACGTTTTGTCTGAGCCCACAGAAGTCGGGCTCAGGAAGAAAACCCAGGCGATCATCATCGCTACCGGGTCAGAAGTGCAGTTGGCCCTCAAAGCACAAGAGTTGTTAGCTACCAAAAAAATAGCGGTGCGCGTGATTTCCATGCCCAGCAACACCACGTTTGACCGGCAGTCGGAAGCCTACAAGCGTGCTGTATTGCCAGCAGGCATCCCGCGCATTGCGGTTGAAATGGGCGTGACGGAAGGCTGGTGGAAGTACGGCTGCGCCGCAGTGGTCGGCATCGACACCTATGGCGAGTCGGCTCCCGCACCGGTGCTTTTCAAGCATTTCGGCTTCACGCCCGAGAATGTGGCCGAAACAGTGCAGAAAGTATTGATCAAACGCTAGGTCTGCCCCGTGGTTTTGGGGCATGCTGTGGTAGGTCGGGTTTTGTTTTAACTTTTGGAGATGGCAAATGGCAATCAAGCTAGGTATCAACGGATTCGGCCGCATTGGCCGCAATGTGCTGCGCGCAGCCGTGCAGAACTTTTCGGACATCGAGATCGTGGGCATCAATGATCTGCTGGAGCCCGATTACCTGGCTTACATGCTCCAGTACGACAGCGTGCATGGCCGCTTCAAGGGCAGCATTGCTATTGAGGGCAACACCCTCATCGTGAACGGCAAGAAGATTCGCCTGACGCAGGAACGTGACCCCGCGGTCCTTAAATGGAACGAGATTGGTGCCGACATCGTGCTTGAAGCCACCGGCCTGTTCCTGGACAAAGCTTCGGGTGAAAAGCACCTGGCAGCGGGCGCGAAGAAAGTCATCTTCTCTGCTCCCAGCAAAGATGACACCCCCATGTTCGTCTTTGGCGTAAACGACAAGACCTATGCGGGTCAGGCCATCATCTCTAATGCCAGTTGCACCACCAATTGCCTGGCCCCCGTGGCCAAGGTCCTGCATGACAAGTGGGGCATCAAGCGCGGCCTGATGACGACGGTGCACGCCGCAACCGCTACGCAGAAAACCGTGGATGGCCCGTCTAACAAAGACTGGCGCGGTGGCCGTGGCATTCTGGAAAACATCATCCCTTCCAGCACCGGTGCGGCCAAGGCCGTCGGTGTTGTCATCCCTGAGTTGAACAAGAAGCTCACTGGCATGTCGTTTCGTGTTCCCACGTCAGACGTATCAGTGGTGGACCTGACCTGTGAGTTGAACAAGGAAGCCACGCTCAAGGAAATCTGTGCCGAGATGAAGGCGCAAAGCGAAGGCGCCCTCAAAGGGGTGCTGGGCTACACCGAAGACAAAGTGGTTGCCACCGACTTCCGTGGCGAGACGTGCACCAGCGTGTTTGATGCCGATGCCAGCATTGCGCTGGATGGCACCTTCATTAAGGTTATCGCCTGGTATGACAACGAGTGGGGCTACTCAAACAAGTGCCTGGAGATGGTCCGCGTTGTGGCCAAGTAAACAGAATGGGAGATGGCCGTAAAGCGGCGCAGCCCGCACCCAGAAAGTGAAGGAGCTCGCATGAATTTCCGCTTGGTTGTCTCTCTTGTGTTGGCACTGTCAACTTGCCTGTCTACCTACGCAGCCACCCCTGACTGCGCGCGTAGCTACACGTTAGCGCTACACGACCATGGCCTTTTGTATTCGTCGGAAACTGACACCGGAATTGACAAGGATGTAGCCGACGAAATTGCCCGTCGTAGTGGCTGCAAAGTCAGTATTAGCATGATGCCGCGCGCCCGTATCTGGCAGCTCATTGAATCTGGCGCCCTGGATTTCAGCCTCTCTGGCATCACCAATCCCGAACGCGACAAATTTGCCGGGTTTGCCTGGTACTTCAGCAATAAATACTATTTGTTGGTACGCAAAGACTCCGCCGTCCAAGCCATTGCTGACTTTGAGCGAAACGACAAGTTTCAATTGGGCGTCATCCGGAGCTTTCGCTATAGCGAATCTGCAAACCGTTTGGTAGACAAACTGCAAGATGCCAACCGGCTCAAGCAGGCAGGTGGTTTGGGGCCTCTGTACCAGACACTGATGCTCAACCAGATTCAGGGCATGATCATTGAACCGTTTGATTTTCCGGCGTTGGAGGAGAAAAAAATCCGTGAAATGACGACCATCGTCGAGTTCAATGATCCTGCAGTGCGGCACGGCTTGATCATGTCCAAGAAGGCAGTGCCAGCAGCCGAGCAGGAGACGTGGAAGGCGATCATTGATGCCATGCGCAGTGACGGCACAATGCGCCGCATCTTTGAGAAATATTTCAAACCCGAGCTGGCGGCAAGGCTGGTCTCTTTTTAGTTATTGCTGTGACCAGTTCAGGCAAAATCAACACGGCAGCGGTCTTGCTCCAGCCATTCCTTCCGTGGCTCGTTCTTTTTTCGACGCTGTGCACGACGTGGTTTGTCTGGGACCACGAACGGCAGATAAACGGTCGCGCCTTGCGATCGCAGTTCGACTTTGCCCTTCGTGAGACGGTCAGCCGAATTGAACAGCGAGCTGCCGGGTACGAGCAAATGTTGCGGGGACTTCAAGCCCTTTACGCTACGACGCACATTGCCAACCGAAGCGCCATGCATGACTACGTGGAGACGCTTCAGCTGGATGCCAACTTTTTTGGCGTTCAATTCGTTGGAATTGCTGAGTACGTGTCGGCAAACAGAAAGCAGGAACACATTGCTGCCATGCGGGGCCTTGGCTTTTCGGACTATGCCATTCATCCCGACGGCCAAGAGCAAACTTATGCTCCTGTCGTTCAACGCGAACCGTATGTGGGTCGCAATCGTGCTCCGATTGGCTTTGATCTGTGGTCCGATCCGGTGCACCGCACAGCCTTGGAGAAGGCGCGCGACTCAGGCATGGCAGCTATTTCAGGCAGGGTTCGTCTGGCGGGTGATCCAGACTCCGATGTTCGTCCCGGCTTTTCCATGTATCTGCCAATTTACACGAAGGGACAGCCGCGCGAGAACTTCGCCCAGAGGCGGGAGCACCTGACGGGATGGGTTCACGCTTCCTTTCACATGAATGACTTTATGGCAAGTTTGTATGGCACTCAGGCGCCAGGACTGTCGCTTGCCATTTACGACGGCGTCATTGCCGACGCAGCATCTCTTCTTTATGAGTCTGGCGAGAAATCAGGCTCTCGGCGACCCTCTTTTCAAGCCGCGTTAACCGCCAAAGAGTACATGGTCATTGCTGGCCGTTCGTGGACCTTGACGTTAAGCACTCAGGAAGACTTTGAGGCCCGATCGGGGTATGGGGCTCAGTCTGTCATTGCGGCGGCCGGAGTTGGATTGAGCGTCTTGCTCGCCTTGTTGACGTGGCTCATGGTGAACGGGCGGGCCCGGGCATTGCGACTTGCAGCGGGGATGACAGAGGAGTTGCGGCACATGGCGCAGCATGACGCTCTGACCCAATTACCCAACCGCGCCCTGTTTTCAGACCGCTTGAAGCACGAGTTGAATCGTGCGAAACGCCAGGGTGGACGCTTTGCGATTATTTTTCTTGACCTGGATCACTTCAAGCCGGTCAATGACAAATATGGCCACGCAGTGGGAGACCAGTTGCTGCGTCAAGTCGCCGATCGACTCAAGGCTGCGGTTCGTGAAGCAGATACCGTCGCGCGCATTGGTGGTGACGAGTTCGTCCTGCTAATGCCAGAGTTGAGCGAGGAAGAATCAGTCCTCGGGCTGGCGACCAAAGTTCAGGAAGCTCTGCGCGCGCCGTTCTATGTTGAGGGACACGATTTGCCGATCTCATGCAGTATTGGTGTATCGGTGTATCCGCAAGATGGCGATGAAGCTGATGCACTGACAAAAAGCGCGGACGAATCCATGTACCTCGCCAAACAAAGCGGGCGCAATTGCATCTGGGTCCACGAGTCTGTGGCGTAAATACGGGCTTTAATCAAGCGTGAAGCG
>JANPAZ010000143.1:0-3333 GCA_031430225.1 Rhodoferax sp.
AGTGCAGCCTGGATAATGCGGCCCGCGCCTGCTGCGTCCGAAACGCTGTCAGTATTGGCAACCGCCTCGCCGCCCAACGCCTTGATCTCGTTGACCACGGCCTGCGCCGGGCCTGTGTCATTGCCTTCGCCCGACACCGACGCGCCCAGGTCATTCACTACCACCTTGGCCCCCTCGCGTACCATGGCCAGCGCGATGTCACGGCCAATGCCGCCACCCGAGCCTGTGACCACAACGACTTTGTCTTTCACCATATTGCCCATCCAAATTCTCCTTCTGACAGATGATCGTTAAAGGTTGCGAGAGATCAGTTCCTTCATGACCTCGCTGGTGCCGCCGTAAATACGGTTTACGCGTGAATCCACATAGGCGCGGCAAATTTGGTATTCCATCATGTAGCCGTAGCCGCCGTACAGTTGCAACAGCTCGTCAAGTGCCTTGCCCAACTCTTCTGTGCAATACAGTTTTGCAATGGCTGCCTCTTCCAGCGTGAGCTTGCGAAGCAGGTGCTCGGCGAGATACTGGTCCACCATCATGCGCACGGCGGTGGTGCGGGTCTTGATCTCGGCCAGCTTGAAACGCGTGTTCTGAAAATCAAACAGCGGCTTGCCAAACACCATGCGCTCCTTGGTGTAGCGAATGGTCTCATCCAGCATGGCCTCCATCTTGGCTGCCGCGCCAATGGCGATGATGAAGCGCTCCTGCGCCAGCTCCTTCATCAGGTAGGCAAAACCCTGGCCTTCTTCCCCCAGCCGGTTGGACACCGGCACCCGAACATCCTCGAAAAACAGCTCGGCGGTGTCAGCTGCTTCCTGCCCCATTTTTTCGAGCTTGCGGCCCTTGCGAAAGCCAGGCCGGTCTGCCTCCACCAGAATCAGCGAGACACCCCTGCCACCCAATTCAGGCTGGGTTTTGGCCACCAGCACCACCAGGTCGCAATTGAGCCCATTGGAGATAAAGGTTTT
Source organism: Rhodoferax sp. (assembly GCA_031430225.1). Classification (GTDB taxonomy): domain Bacteria; phylum Pseudomonadota; class Gammaproteobacteria; order Burkholderiales; family Burkholderiaceae_C; genus JANYCG01. Next base: position 966 of record JANPAZ010000143.1, read on the forward strand.
GGAGCCGTTGATCAAGTAGTCATCCCCATCGCGAATGGCCGTGGTTCGAATTGCCTTCAGGTCACTGCCCGCGCCGGGCTCACTCATGGCAATGGCCAGAATGGTCTCGCCGCGTGCACATGAAGCCAGCCAGCGCGTCTTTTGCGCTTCGGTGCCGAGGCGTTCGATATAGGGGGCGATGATGTCGGAGTGCAGGTAAAAGCCAGGGCCGCTAATGCCGGAACGCGCCACCTCTTCAATCAAAATGGCGCAATGGCCAAAATCACCCCCGGCACCACCCCATTCTTCGGCCTGCGACGTGCACAGCAGGCCTTCGCGTCCCGCCTTGAGCCAGGTTTCTCGGTCCACCCGGCCGGCTTTGTCCCATTCATTCTGTTTGGGCTTGCATTCGCGGTCAATGAAGCGGCGCACCGTGTCGCGGTAGGCCTCGTGGTCCTCGCGGAATGCGGTGCGGGGGAAAGTTAAAACGCTGGTCATTCAGGTCTCCATTTTTTGTGATCATTCACCGGCAAATCTGGCCATGGTGAACGCTGAACGCACCGGTAGCCAAGGTTATTAAGCCTACGGCAAGTCGGCACAATGCCCTGTCACCAAAATGCGCGTTCATTGTGCCGGCTACAAATACGCATGGTCCGCGGTTTCAAAGTGATCGTAAGTGATTGATCTAAAATACCTTTTTTCAGCCTCTGGACAAACACCATGAACCGCTGCATGCGCTCCCTGCTGCTCCCTTTCTTTTCTGCCGCTCTTACCCTGTCAGCCCTTGTCACCGGAGTTCTTCCCCTATCAGCCTCGGCACAAATGACAGCGCGCCAGTTCCCCCCAGCGGCTCGCAGAGGCACGCTTGAGGTGGTAACTCCCCCAGACATCCTGATCAATGGCAACGCCGAACGGCTGTCGCCGGGCGCACGAATTCGCGGCTTGAACAACATGCTGGTGATGTCGGGCCAGATGGTTGGTGCGCGGGTGGTCGTTAATTACACCCGTAACCCGCAGGGACAAATTCATGACGTGTGGATTCTGAATGACCTTGAGGCGCAGGAGAAGCGGGCGGGCTCTGAACCGGTAACCAACTTTGTGTTTGGATCAGATGCCGACAAGCCCAAGGTCGACGACGGTAAAACCCCGTTTGACCAGTTGCCCAAGTACAAGCAATAGGCGGGAAGCATGAGTAAAAAAGTATTTATCAAAACCTTCGGCTGCCAGATGAATGAGTACGACTCGGACAAGATGGTCGATGTGATGCATGCCGCGCAGGGTTACGAGACCACACAAAACGTGGACGAGGCCGACCTGATTCTGTTCAACACCTGCTCGGTTCGCGAGAAGGCCCAGGAGAAAGTCTTCTCTGACCTGGGCCGCGTCAAGCACCTCAAGAAAAAAGGGGTGCTGATTGGTGTGGGGGGTTGTGTGGCCAGTCAGGAAGGTGCCGCCATCATCGAGCGCGCACCGTATGTGGATGTGGTGTTCGGGCCGCAAACCCTGCACCGCCTGCCCGAGTTGCTGCGTCAGCGCACGCTGCAAGACCGCTCGCAGGTGGACATCAGCTTCCCGGAGATCGAAAAGTTTGACCACCTGCCCCCGGCGCGCGTAGAAGGTGCCACCGCCTTTGTGAGCATCATGGAAGGCTGTTCCAAATATTGCAGCTACTGCGTGGTGCCCTACACCCGCGGCGAAGAGGTGAGCCGCCCGTTTGAAGACGTGCTGATCGAAGTGGCGGGCCTGGCCGACCAGGGCGTGAAAGAGGTCACGCTGCTAGGCCAGAACGTGAATGCGTACCGTGCAAAAATGATAGCGGACTCTTCAATATCGACGGGGACTTCAGGCACATTGAATGCCGAAACGAGTCAAACTGCCGACTTTGCGACGCTGTTGGAGTACGTGGCCGATATTCCCGGTATAGAACGCATCCGATACACCACAAGCCACCCCAACGAGTTCACGCCTTCACTGATTGCTGCATACGACAAAATCCCCAAGCTCGTGAGCCACCTGCACCTGCCCGTACAACATGGCAGTGACCGCATCCTCATGGCCATGAAACGCGGCTACACCGCCATGGAATACAAAAGTACCATTCGCAAGCTGCGCGCCATTCGCCCCGACATGGCCATCAGCAGTGACTTCATCGTAGGCTTCCCCGGTGAAACCGACGACGATTTTGGCAAGATGATGAAACTGATTGACGACGTCGGTTTTGACAACTCTTTTAGCTTTATCTTCAGCCCCCGCCCCGGCACACCGGCTGCCAACCTGCATGACGACACCCCACACGACGAAAAACTTCGCCGCCTGCACCATCTGCAAAGCGTGATCAACGCCAGCATTACCCACATCTCAGAGAGCCGCCTGGGCACCGTGCAGCGAA
>JANPAZ010000144.1:0-3379 GCA_031430225.1 Rhodoferax sp.
GCGTTGGCGGTGCCCACGCTCACATGCAGCATCACGGCTTGCGCACGGCCGGTCACCAACGCGTCGCCATGCGCCATGCCCACTGCCAGATTTTCGTGAGGGCAAATAACGGGTTGGGGAAACTGCAGACCAGACTCCGCAGCGCGGGCGTATGCCTCAATGATGGGCGGTGTGTCCGTGCCTGCGTTGACATACAAACGATCAACACCACGGGCTTTGAGCAAGGCCAGGTAAGCCTCGGCCACCGTCTTGACCGATAGGGTGATTTGCGTTGCCGAATCTGGGGTCATGGGGTTTTCATCTGCAACAGAGTGGCAGCCTCGGTTTCGATGGATGTGCCCTTGAAGTAGTCCGGATTCATCTTCAGGTGCATCTGTGCAGGGTTGGTGAACACCAACGAGCGAAAATCGTCGGGGGTGAGCAGCTGGCCTTCCACCAGGCTCCAGGCCTCACTCAGCACGGTGGTGGCATCCATCACATCCCAATGCCCGATATCGGAGCCAAACATGGCCTTGAGCTTCGCCCCCACTGGGGACAGCCGCCGGTTGAAGGCCACGCTCATCATGCGGTCATCGGCTTCGCAGCCAAAGTAGAAGTTGTCGCAAAACAGTTTGCGAAGATCGCGGATCTCTTTCATGCCGCTGTCGGCAAACTCATCGAACGGCTCGGGCCGCTCCGGTTTGGCCGCGCGGTGATGGGGGTTGGCGCGCAGACGCTCGCCAGTGAGGTAGCTGTTTCCGTATTGCTCGAATAGGCTGGCCAGCAGGCTCACATCCAGTTTGGCCGGGTCCAGGTTTTCTAGCAGGTTGTCAATGTTGCGTTTTTCGAAGTGCTCCACGATGTCGTTGAGCAGCGTCATGGCCCAGGCCACACCGCCTTCCAGAAAGCCAAAATTGAGGGTCGGGAACCGTTGCGTCACACCGCCAAAAAAAAGTGACCGGCAGAAAAACTCGGCTCCCGTGGCAAAACTGCCCAGGTGGTTGAACACATAGTTGTTGGGCGAGGAGCGGTAGCCGCTGCCCCGCGCGGCGGTGTGGCAAACCGGTGCCACACCCAGCTCCACGCAGCGCTTCCAGAAAGGGTCGTAGTCAAACGGCGAGTCCATGGCAATGGATTGGGTCGTCTCGGAAAACGGGGCAAGGTGCGGCGCCTGGCGCACGATTTCCGGGTGCGGGCGACGGATTTCGGTGCCAATCATGATGGCTTTGTGACCCAGTGTCACCACGGCGTGTTCCAGCTCGACCAGCGCCTCTTGCGGCGTGAAGGTGGGTATGACGGCCACCGGCGAGACACAGTCGCGCACGCCGGAGAACATGTCTGCGTACATTGTGTTCAGGGCTCGACAGGTTGCCTGTCGTAACTCATCATCCTGAATGTACAAACCCGGAATCCCGTTGGTGGTGTAGCAGTGCGCGTAGTCAATGCCTGCATCGGCCATGCGGGCCTTGAACAGGCGCGGCAACATGGCCATGGCGCGGTCGCCGGTGTGCTTGCCCGAAGGTGTTCCCCACCAGATGGTGCGGGTGTTGAATTTGTAGGGGGACGCGCGCATCCGGCTGCGCGACTTTTCCACCATGTCTGCGCCACCCACCTGCGCCAGAAAATCATTGATGGCGAACTCGCACTCCAGCACATGGGCGTCGGCGTCGATGACCGGATGGTCTAGTCTGGCACGCACCTCGCTGCCTGGGTATTGTGCAAAGCCTGACATATGCGGCGCTTCCGTCAGTTCAGGCCGTAGATATCGACCGTGCGTTCGCCCGCCGCAATGCGTCGCAGTGCGTCGGCTTCCTTGGCTTCACGGACCACCGCAGCGGCAATGATGGTGCCCGCCAATTCGCGCGGCAATACGACGACACCATCACCATCACCCGCCACCAGGTCACCAGGTGCGACGATGATGTCGCCCATCAGCACGGCGCGGTTGATCCAGCCAATGGCACCGAAGTCTTTGCCGGTGCCGCGCATGGCAAGCCCTCTCGCGAAGACTGGAAAGCCCGCCTGCGCCAGTTCTGCGCCATCCCGCACGCAGCCATCAATCACCAGACCACCCAGGCGCTGCTGGCGTGCGGCGCTGGTCATGATGTCACCCCAATAGCCATATTCAACCGCGCCACTCACATTCACCACCAGCACATCACCGGGCTGCGCCACGTAGATCGCGCGGTGCAGCCACAGGTTGTCACCGCCCGGGCCGTGCACGGTGACGGCCGGTCCACAGAGTTTCCAGCCCGGCTCGATGGGTTTGATTGCATGCGGCAAGGCGCCGATGCGGCCACCGGCCTCGTGCAGGGTCGAGCAGGGAATCGCCCTCGCGGCCTCGACGTGGCTGATTGCCACGCGCTCAATCTGTTGGGTGATGGTGGCGTGAACTTTTGTGCCGGAACTCATTGCGAGTCTCCTGTCAGCATGAATTCATAGTCTGCGCCCATCACTTGTGACACCGGCTTGCCCGCGAGCAAGGCCTTGGCCATGGCAGCTTCGCGGGCGACGATGGCCTCGGCAGCGTCCAAAAGTCGGTCAATATCAGCCGCACGAATAAACACAACGCCACTGGCATCGGCAATGGCGAAGTCGCTGGCGTTGACCGTCACGTCACCAACGGTCACCGGGCCGTTGGTGGCGGCCTCTGCCACCCGCCCCCGCGCGGTGCGTGCTGTGAGGCTGCGCGCATAGACGGGGAAGTCATATTGCCGGGCTTCATCAATATCGCGGACAGGCCCGTCGCAAATCACGCCGGCGACGCCGCGCACCTTGGCGGCCAGCGACAAAATGCCGCCCCAGCAGCCAGCCTCCAAGCCCGAGCGTTGCTCCACCACGATGATGTCGCCTGGCTTGGCGGCCTCTATGGCCGTGGTACCCAGGTGGCGCGGCGCACCCGTTTGTGCAGGGGCCTGGTCTTTGGCGACGAGTCGCATGGTCAAGACCCTGCCGGCAATGCGGCGGGTGCTGGCACGCTGGTCCAGACCGCCCGCAAACCCGGTCAGCCCCAGTTTGTCCATGGCATCTGACACGGCGCACACATCGAGTCTGCCCAGACGCAAAACAGGGTCCTGGGGGATAGTTTGCTGCACAACCGTTTTTGATGTTTCTGTCATATCACTCCCACTTTATTCCCATAGCGCAAAGCCCATGGCGTTACCCGTGCCGGCTTCCGTGCGATAGCAAGGTACATAGTCCACCAGCCGAAATTTGAGGTCCTGGTCGTGCATGGCGGCTGCCACCGGATACCAGTTTTTCATCTCGGCAGTGTTGCCCCAAAACATGTTTTCAGGCACGGCGGCCAGAGCGGTCTCATCGGCGTTTTGCAGTCCAGCCAGAAATTGCCGGTCCAGTGCTTCATCAATCACAAAGTGGGTCCAGCCACCGGACGCGATCA
>JANPAZ010000145.1:0-2397 GCA_031430225.1 Rhodoferax sp.
CCGGTGATCCAGCGCTTTGTTGATCTTCTGTGCGGGCTGAAAGCCAAAGGCAAAGTCAAAAACAGAACGCTATATAAGTAATAGCTAACTATTGACGTTCTATGTGGGCCAGTGGGCTAAATGAATACAAATTCAGTGTGAAGGGTGCTGTAGGCGCGTGTTGACGGGCCGCTGCACAGTCACCGCGCGGCCGTAGCACACGGCACGCGACACCGGTCTGTACCCCCCTTAGGGTATTCCACCTTGCGTGCGCAGCCCCCCGTGTCTTTAGAATGAATTTGCTTTTCCACAGGTGACAGCCATCAAGGGCTGAATCGTTTTTCTAACTTCAAACAGGAGACATCATGACCCCAAAATTGAGCAATCGCCGTCAGGCGCTGTCAGCGGCAGGTGCATTGGGCGCTGCGGCGCTGGTGCCAGGCTTGGTGCACGCGCAGAGCAACTGGCCGAGTCGGCCGGTGACCGTGGTTTGCCCTTGGGGCGCGGGCGGCGGTACAGACGCCACGGCGCGCATCATCGCCAGCCTGCTTGAAAAAGACCTGGGTCAGCCGTTTAACGTGGTCAACCGCACCGGTGGTTCGGGTGTGGTGGGCCATTCGGCCATCGCCACGGCACCGGCCGACGGCTACACGCTGGGCATGATCACGGTCGAGATCGCCATGATGCACTGGCAAAAACTCACCGAGCTCAACCCCACCAGCTACACCCCGCTGGCCCTGATGAACGAAGACCCGCCGGGCGTTACGGTCAACTCTGCTTCACCCTATGCCAACGTGAAGGCACTGGCCGACGCCATCAAGGCATCGCCTGTGGGCAAGTTCAAGGCGTCTGGCACGGGGCAGGGTGGCATTTGGCACCTGGCCCTGATTGGGTGGCTGCAGGCCATGGGGCTCAAGCCTAACCATGTGGCCTGGGTGCCATCCAACGGTGCGGGCCCTGCCATGCAAGACTTGGCTGCCAACGGGCTCGACCTGGTGACGTGTTCACTGCCCGAGTCTCGAGCGCTTGTGGAGGCGGGCAAAGCCAAGTCACTGGCCATCATGTCGACCGAGCGCAACCCCGTGTTTGCCAGCGTACCCACTCTCAAAGAAGGCATGGGTGTGGACTATTCCGTAGGTGCCTGGCGTGGCATTGCAGCGCCCAAAGGCCTGCCCGCCGACATTGCGGCCAAGATCGTGGCATCGCTCAAAAAAGCCAACGATTCCAAGGAATTCCGCGACTTCATGGCCAATCGTGGGTTTGGCGTGAAATGGGCAGACCCGGCTGGTTTCACCAGCTTCATGGCCAGTTCGGATGCCGCGATGGGTTCGGCCATGAAGTCTGCCGGCCTCGTGAGCTGACGGCACCGTCGGTTCGCACTGTCACTCGATGAAAGTTTCTGATCGCGTTACCGGCTTCATGTTGGTTGTGCTGGGCGCGCTGTCGTATTACGGCGGTTCGCTCTTGCCTCCCGTGCCCGGCCAGCAAGTTGGCCCCGATGTTTTTCCGATGGTGGTTGGTGCCGCGTTATTGATATGCGGCGTGCTCATCATGATGGGCATTGGCCGCACCTTTGAAGAAGACGAAAAAGTGGTCACGTCCGAAACCGGCGAGGTGGCCGATGCCGCCCAGCTGGAGCCCGAACGTGGCCTGGTCGCTGGCTTTTTGCAGGGCGGCTGGAAAGTTCTCACGCCGCCTGCGGCGCTATTTTTCTATTACTTCGCGTCTGAAAAGCTGGGCTTCTGGATCACAGCCGCTGTCATGATTTACGTGCTCGCCCTGACGCAGGGCGCCAAGCCCAAGTGGGCCGTTGCGCTGGCCCTGGCAGCGCCTGCCTTTGTGCATCTGGTGTTCTACAAGTTGCTGCGGGTGCCCCTGCCCGGTGGTTTGCTTCAATTTCCCTGGGCCTGACTGATGATGAATAACCTGATGGCGGGCCTGCAAATGGTCTTGCAGTGGGACGTGATGCTGACCATTTTGCTGGCGTCCATCTACGGCCTGGTCGTGGGGGCCCTACCCGGGTTGTCAGCGACGATGGCAACTGCGCTGTTGGTGCCGGTCACCTTCTACATGTCGCCCATCGCAGCGATTTCGGCCATCATCGCGGCATCGGCCATGGCGATTTTTTCGGGCGACATCCCCGGCTGTCTGTTGCGCATTCCGGGCACACCGGCGTCAGCCGCGTACACAGACGAGGCCTTTGCAATGACCATGAAAGGCCAGCCCGAACTGGCGCTGGGCATTTGCCTGTGGTTTTCTGCCATTGGCGGCATCATTGGCACCATTTCGCTGATTGTGATGGCGCCAATGCTGGCCGAGATGGCCTTCCAGTTCTCCACGTTCGAGTATTTCTGGCTGGCGCTGCTGGGCCTGATGTGCGCCACCATGGTGGCCCGGTCGTCACCCATCAAGGCCATC
>JANPAZ010000146.1:0-1803 GCA_031430225.1 Rhodoferax sp.
ATCCATTTTAGCCCCTGCATCCTTTTCCGTGGTAATCCGGTGCGGCGTTTCGCCAACCGTCTGCCACTCTTACTGTTTCGAAGAGATGTTCTCTTCTTGTTCGACTCAGGGCACGAAAGACCCTGTTAGCATTATTTCAGACCGCCGGGGTGCAAAATACGACTTGTCCCCAGCTTATCGACGGAGCTGGCCTTGCAAGCTAGAGTTTAGGCGCCAGCACCGCCATGGTGATGCGCGACACACACGTCAACTCGCCTGCGTCATTGAACAAATCAATGTGCCAGACCTGCTTGGTGCGCCCGGTGTGAATGGGCCGGGTGATACCCGTCACCCAGCCGCTGGTGGCGCCCTTGATGTGGTTGGCGTTGATGTCCAGGCCCACGCAGCGGTAGCCCGGCGGCACGGCAGATGCTGCACCGCACGAGCCCAGGGTTTCGGCCAGCACCACGCTCACGCCGCCATGCAGCAGCCCGTAAGGTTGTTTGGTGCGTTCGTCCACCGGCACGCGGGCCTTGATGAAGTCATCGCCGACTTCCAGGAACTCCATGCCGAGGCGCTCCACGGCGGTACCGACATGGATGGCGGTGAGGTGCTCAATTGATACGGGTTGCTTCCAGATGCTCATCATTCATTCCCGGAGGGTAGTTCACTGACAGTTATTAATAAAAATGACCATTGGCCCACATAGAACGTGCATAGTTAGCTATATAAATCATAGCAAAATGCAAACGCAAGTCATACTGTGCCAACCCGCATCACGCCAGGCGGAACATGCTGATCTGCACATTGTCTGGAAAGCGCGCTCCTGTGCCCACAAAAACGCTTTCCATCAGCCACTGCAAGCGTGGTGTTGACACTTCAAACGTGGGCACGCAGCGGAAGTAGATCGAGGCCGGGTCCACCGGCTCGCCGCGCACCAGCTTGGCAATGTCGGCCGCGCTGCCCCGGCGCAGGGCGCGGTTTTGCACAAAGATGTGTTCGCCAGCGTATTCGCCGTCCAGCGCAATCATGTAGCGCGCGTCCAGGTCGGCTGAGGTTTCGGACACCACCAGCTGAAAGTCTGCGCCGCCGGGCAAGATGCGCCCCTGCAGGCGCGGGCCGGTTAGAGTGCCGCCGGTGATGGGGATGATGCGGCGTCGGCCACGGCTGTTCAGGCCGGTGACTTGGCCGGCTTCGATGGGGGTAGAGACCAGCACGTGCAGGTCGCCCATGTGTTCAAGGGCGGGTGCGGGCAACATGTCAGGCTCCTGTCGCTGGCAATACATTCGCGGGCAGCACTTCACCCCGGCTCTCGCCAAACCCGATGCGCGCAAAGCCCTCGCGCTGGCACCAGCCGCGCAGCATGACCGCATCGCCGTCTTGCAAGAAAGAGCGCGTCTCGCCGTTGTTCAGGGTGATCGGTTCCTTGCCACCCTTGGTCAGCTCGATGATGGCACCGGCCTGGTCGGGCGTGGGGCCGGAAATGGTGCCGCTGCCCAGCAGGTCGCCGCTTTGCAGATTGCAGCCACCCATGGTGTGCTGGGTGACCATCTGCGCGAATGTCCAGTACTGGTGCCTGAAACTGGTTTGGGTGATGGTGGAGGCCGCCTGGCCTTGCGCCCGGTGTTGGGCCGACTCGATCAGCACTTCAAGCTCGATGTCAATCACGCCCTGTGCGCGGTTGCTGGCGTCGTCCAGATAGGCCAGAGGCTGGGGCTCGTCCGCCGGGCGGGTGAAGGGAAGCCTGTAAGGTGCCAGCGCCTCCATGGTCACGATCCAAGGGGAAATCGTGGTGCAGAAGTTTTTGCCCAAAAACGGCCCCAG
>JANPAZ010000147.1:0-30290 GCA_031430225.1 Rhodoferax sp.
ACGTTCCAGGCGCTCCAGTCCAGGGCCGTCTTGATGGGCACCACTTTGTAGCTGGGCGGGAAGCGCATCAGGCGGGTGTCGTCCATCTTTGGTGGTTTCACCATGCGCTGCGGGCACAGCAGGTTGAGCGGGTCCATCATCTGCTTGATCTGCGCAAACGCCTGCGTGACGCCCGCGCCAAACTGCCACTCAATCCACTCGCCACGGCACAGGCCATCGCCATGCTCGCCGCTATAAGCCCCCTTGTATTTGCGCACAAGTTCGCTGGCCTCCTCGGCAATGGCGCGCATCTTCGCCGCGCCACCCTTCAAACCACCTTGGCGCATATCAAGTATCGGCCGCACATGCAGGGTTCCGACCGACGCGTGGGCGTACCAGGTACCCTTGCTGCCATGGCGGCGAAACACTTGCGTGAGGGCATCGGTGTACTCGGCCAGGTGCTCCAGCGGCACGGCGCAGTCTTCGATGAAGCTCACTGGTTTTCCATCGCCCTTGAGGCTCATCATGATGTTGAGGCCCGCCTTGCGCACTTCCCACAGATTCTTTTGGGCTGCGTCGTCGGTCATCTCGACCACGCTGCCGGGCAGACCCAGGTCGCCCATCAACTCCACCAGTTGTTTGAGTTTGGGCAGCAGATCGGCCTTGCTGGTACCCGAAAATTCCACCAGCAAAATGGCATCGGGCTGGCCCACCAAAGCCGTGCGAATGGTGGGTGCAAAGGCGGGGTTTTGCAGCGACAAATCAATCATCGTGCGGTCCACCAGCTCCACGGCGGTCAGCGTGGCACCGTCGCTGCCCAGGCCGCCAGCACCGCCGAGTTTCACGATGTGTTGCGCGCAGTCCATGGCCTTGTAAAACACAGGGAAGTTCACGACGCCCAGAACCTTGGCGCGGGGCAACTCGCTCAACTTCAATGTGAGCGACTGGGTGAGCGCCAGCGTGCCTTCGCTGCCCACCAGCAGATGCGCCAGGTTGACCGAACCGTCTGCTGTGTAGGGCCGCTCGCTGCGTGGGTTGAAGATATCCAGGTTGTAGCCGCCCACGCGTCGCAGCACGGTGGGCCAGTGCGCTTCAATCTCGGGCCGGTGGGCATCGCACAGCGCCCGCACGCCATCGCCAATGTTGCGGGCCCTGCCCTGCGCCGCGTCAAAACGGCCCATCTCAACCAGGGAACCATCCGACAGCCAAGCCTTCGCGCCAAGCACGTTGTGCACCATATTGCCGTAGGCAATGCTGCGACTGCCGCACGAGTTATTTCCCGCCATGCCGCCCAACGTGGCCTGCGCGCTGGTGGACACGTCCACCGGGTACCACAGGCCATGTTTTTTGAGTGCCGCGTTCAGGTGGTCCAGCACCAGACCAGGTTCAACCTCAACAGTGCGTGCCTCAGCATCCACATTCAGGATGTTACGCACGTGTTTGCTATGGTCTATGACCAGGCCGGCCCCCACCGTTTGCCCGCACTGGCTGGTGCCCCCGCCACGCGGCACGATAGGCACTTTAAGGTCGCGGCAAATGTCCAGCGCAGTCTTCACATCGGCCCCGTTGCGGGGCACAAACGCGGCCACAGGCATCACCTGGTAGATCGATGCGTCGGTGGCATAGCGGCCCCGGTCTGCGGCTGATACGTGCACCTCGCCCTGGGTTTCAGTGGCCAACCGATCGGCCAGCCGGCCAGCGACATCGTTGCTGATGGCCGCTACGGTGTCGTAAGTGGTCTGCGCTTTTTGGTGAGCGTTTTGCATCATGGGCGGCATCAGGCTTGGGAAGCTTCAGACGAGTTTTGCGCCAATGCCGCGAGTCCCGCGTCGTGCAGTTGCGCCAGCACGGTGTCGCGCTTGTGAACCAGGTGGGCCAGCAAAATCGCGCCCAGAGCCGGGCCATCGCGATGCGACAGGGCACTGAGCATTTGCTCATGTTCCTGCACCGCGGCCTGCCATTTTTCTTCGTTCTGGTTAGAGCGAAACCGCAACGCCTGCAGGCGGGCGTTGAGCTGTGAGTAGGTGGTGGCCAGCACCGGGTTTTTGGCCGCGGCGTTGATGGCCAGGTGAATCTGTGCGTTCAGCCGGTAGTAGGCCGGCAGGTCGCGCCGGGTGTAGGCCGCCAGCATCTCGAAATGCTTGGCCTTGATTTCAGACAGCTCGTCTTCGGTAATGCGTTGTGCGGCCAGTGTGCCCGACAGGCTTTCCAGCCCTGCCATCACTTCAAAGGTGTTGAAGATGTCGGCCTCTGTGAGCGACACGGCAATCGCACCCCGGTTGGGCAGCAGGTCGACCAGCCCCTCGGCGGCGAGCATTTTGATGGCTTCGCGCAGCGGTGTACGCGACACGTTCAGCACGCCACACAGCTCGCGCTCATTGAGCTTGGCCCCCGGCGCAATGCGGTTTTCTACCAGCATCTGGCGCAGTTGGTGGGCCACCTGGTCATGCAAGGTGGTATGACCTTTAGGGATGCCAAGAGGAATGATGTCAGCGGTCATGTTTATCAACTGATAGGGTGAAGGACAAAGAAAGGCCAAAGGGTAAGAAGTGCCCAAGCGACAGATTTGTATGCAAAACAATCGCGCTCTGGCGAGATCATAGGCATAAAAATACGCATAAACCCAATTGACATCTCAATTTTGTATGCAAAAATTATTACAAGGAGATTTACTCATGCAACGCAGACTTTTCATTTCCGCAGGCACCACGACGGCTGCCACCCTGGCCTCACCCATGATCCGGGCCCAGACCTTGCCCACGGGCTCTATCCGCATCGTTGTCGGCTTTCCGCCAGGCGGCGGCACGGATGCTTTGGCCCGCGTGGTGGGGCAAAAATTGAGCGTGATGTGGAACACCCCCATCGTCATCGACAACAAGGCAGGTGCCGCCGGTGTGATCGCCGCCGACTACGTGGCCAAGCAGCCGGGTGACGGCACCACACTGCTGATGGCGCACATCAACAGCCACGCTTTGGCACCTAGCCTGGTGCCCAAGCTGGGCTATGTGGTTGAACGTGATTTTGTGCCGATCGCATTGGTGGGCGTCACGCCCAACCTGCTGATCTGCAACGAGGCGCAGCCTGCCAAGACGGTTAAAGACCTGGTCGAGCTCTGCAAAAAGAACCCTGGCAAGATCAGCTTTGCATCAGCCGGTGGTGGCTCGGCCCAGCACCTGGCCCTGGAAATGTTCAAGTTGCGGGCGGGCATTGATGCCCTGCACGTTCCCTACAAAGGCTCCGGCCCGGCGCTGAACGACCTGATCGGGGGCCAGGTCAACTACTGCTTTGAGACCATGACGTCGGCCACGCCCCACGTGAAAGGTGGCAAGGCCATTGCACTGGCCCAGACGCGTACCAAACGCGCCAAAGGCCACCCCAATGTGCCCACGATGGATGAGTCGGGGTTTCCTGGTTTCGACGCCACCACCTGGTACGGCCTGGTGGGCCCCGGCAAAATGCCAGCCGGCATGGTCAAACGCATGAACGAAGACATTAACAAAGTGATGGCCATGCCCGATGTGATCGAAAAGTTTGAACAGTATGGCGCAGAAGATGGCGGTGGCACATCCGAGCGCTTTGCAGATTTCATCCGCACTGAACAGCAAAAATGGGCCAAAGTGATCAAGGATGCCAAGGTCTCGGTAGATGCCTGAGACGTTGCGAAGAGTGTTTGCACTCATTCTTCGCTGCATGCCGCTGGCTTTTTATTCGGGGCTGGTCGTCACCACGGTGGTGTGTTTGATGCCTTCCACTTCCGTGCCCCCCGCCTTTCAATTTTGGGACAAGGCACAACACTCGCTCGGTTTTGCCATGCTGGGCGTCACCGGGGCTTTCACGTTTCCCAACAGACTGAGGGGCCTTTGCATTGGCTTGGTCTTGTATGGCGTTGCGACCGAGATCATGCAAAGCACATTCACCACAACACGCAACGGCGACGTGATGGATTGCCTTGCCGACGCCATCGGCGTCTTCATGGGGCTGGCCGTCTACACGGCATTGGCAAAAACATGCTCGCTCACGCAACCTTCTGCTTAGGGTCGCCTGACGTCGGGCCTGTCACATCCGGGGTGGCACGACGGGCAATGAACTTGACAGGCCACCGTCAACCGGCAGCGCCTGGCCGTTGACATACGACGCATCATCCGAGGCCAGAAACAAGGCAGCACTTGCGATCTCGCTGGCCACACCGTAACGGCGCATCGGATTGAGCTGACCAATTTTGTGCTCGGACCCATGGGCCCGGGCGCGCTCAAAAACAGGTTGGGTCATGCCGGTCTCGATCAAGCCCGGGCAGATGGCATTGATGCGAATTCCCGTACCCGCGAACTGGTTGGCGCTGGTTTGCACCAGGCTGATCACACCAGCCTTGCTGGCACTGTAAGGGGGCCCACCCGCACCGGAGCGCAGGCCGGCTACCGAGGCCGTGCAAATAATGGAGCCACCACCCGCTGGCACCATCACCCGTGCGGCGTACTTGATGGCGAGAAACGCACCCACCAAATTGATGGACAAGATGTTCATCCAGTCTTGCGCGGTGAGGTCGTCATAGTTGCGCCGGCCGCCACTCACGCCGGCATTGGCGTAGACGATGTCAAGGCGACCGTATTCACACACGGCGGCCTGAATATAAGACTCGGCATCTGCTTCGTTCGACACGTCCTTCACCAGCGCTATGGCCCGCCCGCCTGCCTTGACGATGGCGTCGGCCGTGGCCTGAACGTCCGGCGAACGGTCTACAACGACCAGGTTGGCCCCATGCTCGGCAAATAGAAGACTGGTGGCGCGACCAATGCCGCTGGCGGCACCCGTCACAACGGCAGTTTTGCCTTCAAGACGTTTCATGGGTGTTCCTGTCAAGGTTTGGAGGGTGAGTTGGAGGGTGGACGCGTCAGCCGCTTTTCTCGTCGGAAAAGCGACTCGATCAGTTTGGCAACCTGCGGGCTGGACCAGTCCACCTTGCCACGGATACGTTGTCTCGGTTTGCCATCTGCCGCAACCAGAACCGTCGCAGGCACCGCGGTGACACCCCAGGTTTTTGCAATGGCACCGGATGCATCGGGCAGCACTGGCAGCGTCAAAGCCGCCTCCCTCGCATATTGCGCCGTTGTGGCACTGGATTCCCCGACGTTAATCACCAGAATGACCAGCTTTTGAGAGTCGTGTATTTCGGCCAGCTTGTGCAAGCCTTGAATGTCAACTCGGCATGGCTTGCAGGCGCTGGAGCCAAAATACAGCAGGACAGCACGTCCGCGTAACTCCTGAATGCGCCACAGCTTGCCATCCAGATCAGTGGCTTCCAGACGGGGTGCCGCCTGATTGGCGGGCCAGCGACTGACCTCGGCCCCTTTCTCCATCCCCTTGCCTGGCGCAATGGCTGCCGCAGAACTGAGCGGCACAAAAACCGCCAGCGCAAGGCTGGTCCAGGTCATACCCGCCAGCCACTTCAGGCTCAGGCGACTCGATACCCGCCTGAGGTCAGACCCGTTCACTGACCCAGGCCTGCACGCTAGCCAGCGCTCCCGCCAGCTTGGCGGGTTCGGTACCACCGGCCATGGCCATGTCAGCCTTGCCGCCGCCCTTGCCACCCACCTGCCCTGCCACAAAGTTGACAAGTTCACCGGCCCTGACCTTGGCGGTGCTGTCGGCGGTGACGCCCACCGCGATCTGGACTTTGGCACCCTCCACCACGCCAAGCACGATGACGGCGGTTTTGAGTTTGTCCTTGAGCTTGTCCATGGTGTCGCGCAAGGTTTTCGCATCGGCACCATCGAGTTTTGCAACCAGCAGTTTAAGGACCTGACCATCCTTGCCTGTCAGCTCCATGGCCTGAGACAGCATCTCATCGCCCTGGGCGGAAGCAAGCTTGCCTTTGAGTGCCGTCACTTCTTTTTCAAGCACTTTCACATGGTCCAGCATGTGGTGGATGCGGTCGTTCAGCTCCACCACCGGGGCCTTGAGCGCACCTGCAGCCAGCCCCACCGAGTCTTCGAGATGCTGCAAATAGGCCAGCGCATTGTGGCCGGTGATGGCTTCAATTCGCCGCACACCGGAGGCCACACCGCCTTCGCTGGTGATCTTGAACAGGCCAATGTCGCCGGTGCGCTGCACGTGTGTGCCGCCACACAGTTCGCGACTGGTGCCAATGTCAAGCACGCGAACGGTCTCGCCGTACTTCTCGCCAAACAGCATCATCGCGCCGGTTTTCTGGGCGGATTCGATGTCCATCACCCGGGCCTGTGTGGCTGAGTTCGTGAGGATCTCGGCGTTGACGCGTTTCTCGATTTCTTTCACCTCGGCATCCGTCACCGGGCCGTTATGGGCAAAGTCAAACCGGGTCTGCTCTGCGTTCACCAGGCTGCCCTTTTGCTGAACGTGGTCACCCAGCACTTCGCGCAGTGCCTTGTGCATGATGTGGGTCACGCTGTGGTTGCGCATGGAGGCGGCGCGGCGCTCGATGTTGACCTGCGCCGTGACGGTGTCGCCCACTTTCAGGGTGCCGGTGGTCAGTGTGCCGTGGTGACCATACACATCGGCCTTGATCTTCTGGGTGTCGTCGACCGTGAACGCAGCGCCTGCGCACGTGATCAGGCCCTCGTCCCCCACCTGTCCGCCCGACTCGGCATAGAACGGCGTGGTTTCCAACACAATCACGCCATTTTGTGAGGATTTTAGCTCGTTGGCCCCCGTTCCATCTATATAGATAGCTACAATTTTGGTAGCAGACTCCAACTTGTCGTAGCCTACGAATTCGTTGCCCGCGCCGGTGTAGTCCAGCGCTTTGTCCATCTTGAATTTGCCGGCGGCCCGGGCCTGGGCTTTCTGGCGGTCCATGGCGGCGTTGAAGCCGACTTCGTCAACGGCAACATCACGCTCGCGACAAACGTCGGCCGACAGGTCCAGCGGGAAGCCGTAGGTGTCGTGCAACTTGAAAGCCACGTCGCCGGGGAGCACTTTGGCATCGCCTGCCAGGGCGGCATCCAGAATCTCCATGCCGGTGGCCAGCGTCTCAAAAAAGCGCTCCTCTTCAGCCTTCAGCACCTCGGTAATCCGCTTCTCGTCCGCCTTGAGCCGGGGGTAAGCATCGCCCATCTTTGCGGTGAGGTCGGCCACCAGTTTGTGGAAAAACGGTGTTTTCTTACCCAGCTTGTAGCCATGGCGAATGGCGCGGCGAATAATGCGGCGCTGCACGTAGCCACGGCCGTCACTGGAAGGGATCACGCCATCGCTCACCAGGAACGCGGTGGCGCGAATGTGGTCGGCAATCACGCGCAGGCTCTTGTTGTCCAGATCCGTGCAACCGGTTTCACGGGCGGCGGCCTTGATGAGCGCGTCAAAAATGTCAATCTCGTAATTACTGTGCACGTGTTGCAGGATGGCAGCCAGGCGCTCCAGACCCATACCGGTGTCCACGCAGGGCGCGGGCAGCTTCACGAGTGACCCATCGGCCTGCATGTCGAACTGCATGAACACGTGGTTCCAGATTTCAATGAAACGGTCACCGTCTTCTCCCGGGCTGCCCGGTGGACCACCGGGAATGTGCTCGCCGTGGTCGTAAAAGATCTCGCTGCAAGGGCCGCAAGGCCCGGTGTCAGCCATCATCCAGAAGTTGTCCGACGCGTATTTCTTGCCCTTGTTGTCGCCAATGCGGATCACGCGCTCAGGCGGCAGGCCGATTTCTTTGGTCCAGATGTCGTAGGCTTCCTGGTCGTCGATGTAGACAGTGGCGGTGAGCTTGTCGGCCGGCAGCTTGTAGACCTGCGTGAGCAGCTCCCAGCCCCATTTAAGCGAGTCGCGCTTGAAGTAGTCGCCAAAACTCCAGTTGCCCAGCATTTCGAAAAACGTGTGGTGGCGGGCGGTGTAGCCCACGTTTTCCAGGTCGTTGTGCTTGCCCCCGGCACGCAGGCAGGCCTGCACGGATGCGGCACGCACATAGCTGCGCTTGTCGGTGCCCAGAAACACATCCTTGAACTGCACCATGCCCGAGTTGGTGAACATCAGCGTGGGGTCATTGCCGGGGACCAGCGAACTGGACGGCACCACGGAGTGCCCCTTGCTGGCGAAGAAGTCCAGGAATGACTTGCGGATGTCGCTGACCGAAAAGGAAGGTGTGAAGGTGGAAGTGGTCATGGTCTTGCTGATAGGGTTCTGGGTACGTGCTTGTGCCCCGTCAAAACGGGCGCGCTCACTGTGCCTTAGGCATAACCCTTGATTATAGGTTTTGCAGTCATTTGCGATGACGCAAAGCCCGCGCAGACGCGCTATGGTTCGCGTTTGTCACAATTTGCCCTGGCCAAGGGTGGCAAGGTTCTGGCCGATGGCAACAAGTTGCAGGGCCAGTTTTTTGAACCCACGGTGGTGTCTGAAGCCACGGCCAACATGTTGTGCGCCAAAGAGGAAACCGTTGGTCCGTTTGCACCCGTGTTCCGCTTCAAGTCCGAACAGGAGGCCGTGGAAGCAGCCAACAGCACCGAGTTTGGTCTGGGCCACGAGGGCTCACACCATGGCATGGACGACTATGTGGAGATCAAGAGAGCAAGTACCTGTGCCTGAGCAACATTCTGAAGTGAAAAAGTAGACCTGCAGCGCCAGTCGCCTGAAGGGCGGCCTTTTTCGAAGGTTAAGGCGGGGGCGGTTGCAATTTAGCCGCCTCACGGGCACCATGTGAATGCGCTGCGGGGAAGTCGCGCCTCGCCAAACCCTTACAAACCCGGTAGAGCCCCATGTTTTTTCAGTGGCCCCAGTACCTTTGGTTGATGCTTGCCGTGCCCGTGCTGCCGGTGGCTTATGTGTGGCTCCTGCGCCGACGCGGCAAGGTGGCGGTGCGTTTCAGCAGTCTGGACGTGGTGCGGACTGCAGCAGTCGGGCGCAACTGGCGACGCCATCTTCCAGCCGCTTTGATGCTGCTGGCCTGCTCGGCATTGTTGTTGGCTGCCGCTCGGCCTGTGGCATCCATCCCGCTGCCCTGGGCGCGCTCCACCATCATGCTTGCCATGGACGTGTCTTTGAGCATGCGCGTCAGCGATGTCAAGCCCACGCGACTGGCCGCTGCGCAAGAGGCGGCAAAGCTGTTTTTGCGCGACCTGCCCAAGAATGTTGAAGTGGGTCTCGTTACCTTTGCCGGCAGCAGCCAGGTGGCTCAGGCCGCCACGCTGGACCGGGCGCCTCTCATGGCGGCCATTGACGGCTTCCAGATGCAACGGGGCACAGCCATCGGCAACGCCATCACGCTGAGCGTGGCGGAACTGTTCCCCGACCATGGCATCAACGTGAGCGACATGACTTATGGCGGCAAGCCGCGCGGGCGAAGCATAGACGACAAAGCCAAACCCGCAGCTAAACAGATCACGCCGGTGGCACCGGGCTCGCACCCTTCAGCCGCCATCATTTTGCTGACCGACGGGCGCCGCACCACGGGCGTTGACACGCTGGAGGCCGCCAAACTGGCCGCTGAACGAGGCGTGCGCATCCACGTGGTGGGCTTGGGCAGCGCCGACGGGAGCTCCTATGCGATGGATGGCATGGCCATGTACCTGCAGCTGGACGAGCCAACGTTGCGCGAAGTCGCGCGCATGACCGGCGGCGACTATCACCATGCAGGCACGGCTGAAAAGCTGCGCGGCGTGTACGAGACCCTGGGGTCGCAAATGCAGGTGGTCAAGCGCGAAACCGACTTGGCACCGCTGCTGGCCATGGCGGCTGCAGCTCTGGCGCTGGTGGCTGGGGTTTTGTCAATGCTTTGGTTCGGACGTATTGCCTGACAAGGGTCAGGTTGGTGTAGTCGCTACACAGCTGCTGCTAGCGCTGCCGTCTGCCTATTGGACGCACTCTTTCAACTAAAAGGTCTCCCAATCCTCATCCTTCCCAGCCGGGGCAGGTTTTGACTGGGTTTTTGGGACTGTGCCCGTATGATTTACAAGGGCGGGCGACTTGGCTGTGGGGGGCTTCCTGACTGGAGGCGCCGCCGCGGCTTTGGGTTTGCTTGCCGCGGCAGCGAGGGTTCTGCGCTCCACACCCTCAAATGGCGTGGAAGCGGCTCGTGGTGCGCGCACATTCACCTTTGCCGCAGTTTGCCGAAGACCATCTGCAAGTTTAAACACGGCCACGGTTTGCACCAGCTCCTGGGACTGGCTGTTAAGGCTGCTGGCAGCGGCCGCCATTTCTTCGACCAACGCGGCGTTTTGTTGGGTGGTTTGATCCATTTGACTTACCGCTTCGCCTACCTGCTCCACACCCAAAGCCTGCTCGTTGCTGGCGGCGCTGATTTCACCCATGATGTCGGTCACCCGCTTGATGCTGGAGACAACTTCTGTCATCGTCACACCCGCCCGGTCCACCAAGGTAGTGCCGTGCTCCACGCGCTCCACACTGGCACCGATCAAGGCCTTGATCTCCTTGGCGGCCTCGGCAGAGCGCCCGGCCAGAGACCTCACTTCTGATGCCACGACCGCGAAGCCCCGCCCTTGCTCGCCCGCACGTGCGGCCTCAACAGCCGCATTCAAAGCAAGAATATTGGTTTGAAATGCAATACCGTCTATGACGCTGATGATGTCGGCAATCTTGCGGCTGGACTCATTGATGCCCTTCATGGTCTCTACCACCTGGCCCACCACATCTCCGCCTTCCACCGCAATGGTGGAGGCGCTCAGTGCCAACTGGTTGGCCGTGCGGGCCGACTCTGCATTCTGTTTGACCGTAGAGCCCAGCTCTTCCATGGAAGCAGCGGTTTCTTCCAGTGCACTGGCTTGTTGTTCAGTGCGCGCAGACAAATCATTATTTCCCTGTGCAATTTCTGCGCTGGCGGTAGCCACCCCTTCCGAGCCCTGTCGCACCCTGGAAACCACAGACACGAGAGACTGACTCATTTCGGAAAGTGCCGCCATGAGCAGTGCCACTTCATCTTTGCCCTCGACATTGATCTTCTGGGTCAAGTCGCCCTTGGCCACGGCGTCCGCCAACTCCACTGCACGCGCCATCGAGTGCGACAAGCCCCGAATCAGAAAGAAACTAAAAAGTGCAGCGATCGGTAAGCCAATCAGCAGGGACACCACAGCCACCCAACTGATCAAGTCGGCGCGCTTGACGGCTGCCTCGTACTCCGCGCGGGCAACGTTTTTCTGCAGTTCAATCAGCGGTCGCAAACTGTCGCTGACCTTTTGGTAGCTCGGCTCAAGCACATTGGTAAACACCTTTTGCGCTTGTGCAATGTTGCTTTCTTTGAGGGCCGCTGCTGCCGGGCGCAGGCCTAGATCGCGAAAGTTTGCGCGGTTCTCTGCAAAGGCCTTCGCAAGTGTGCCTTCCTCAGGAGTCATTTGTGTTTTGGTGTACTCCGCCCAAACGGCGTCAATTTCAATGGTGTTCTTTTCAATATCGGCCAGATTTTTGATAATGACTGGCTGTTCGACGTTGGTTAAGGACACTGATATCAGCAGCATATTGCGTTGGGTAAGGCGCATGACATCACCCAGGTGTGCCAAAGGCACGGTTCGATCTTCGTAAACCGTCTTCAAGCCGTCATTACCTTTGGTGATGCCATACAAACCCATGGCCGCGCCTGCAATCAGCATGGCGGACAAGGTGGCGACGAGTAGCACCAGTCGCGTCGAGATTTTCAATTGATTCATGGGTTCGATTCCTTTGATGACAACTCAATCGACATGAGTTGTAGGTCCGCCTGGGACGCTGGCCCATCGTAAATCAACTTCTGGCGATTTGGATCGAAGACTCAAAGTCGGCTTCAGAAAACCCGGGTTGCTTGCTAGAGCGGTCGCCGCGCCTACCGGAGCTTGTCGTGCGCAATTTGACTATGCCTTCGTATCCATGTCGTGCTTGGCTTCATTCGCGAAATTCTGCATGCGAAGCCAGGCATCGTCCAAGTCACTTATCAGGCGTTCAAACTGCTCAGCCACGGTCGTCTCGCGCTCAATGGCAAAGACACTTTGGCCTGCAGCTTCGTAGATAAGTCGAGCATTGTTGTGCTCATGAATCGACGCGAACACATCGCCGGTCAGCGCCTGCTGCATCGGCATGCCTAATGGCGCAGGCGCACCGGTTTCAGCCCAGGCATCGATCCAGTCGCTTCGCACCACACGACACGGCTTGCCGCTGTGGGCATTCGTGATGAGGGTGTCTTCGCTCCCGCTGGCGATAAGTCGCGCCAGCAAGGCCGGCGGCGTATGGTTTTCGCGCGCTGCCATCCACAACGTGCCCAGCCAGGCGCCCTGGGCACCCATGGCAATCGTGCCTAAAACTTGCGCGCCCGTGGCGATACCGCCAGCGGCCAGAACCGGGTTATCCCCCGCGATGGCAACTATCTGGGGCACCAGAGACAGGGTACCCACCGGCCCGGTGTGCCCGCCCGCGTCATAGCCCTGCGCCACAAGCACTTCCACGCCCATCGCCAAAGCCTTCTGCGCGTGCCGCACCGATCCCACCAAAGAAAAGGTGAGTTTCCCGCTGGCTTTGGCGCGCTCGATCAGGTCGGCCCGCAGGCCAATGGCCGTGGCAATGCCGCGCGCGTTGGACGCCAGCACCGCCTCGATCTGCGCATCAAACAACGCTTCAGAGCGAACCTGCGTGGTAAAAAAACTGGGCTTGACCGGTGGCCGCACATCAAAGCGCAGGCGCAGGCCCTCAACAAACGCCACATGGGCGGGCGGCAGTGCAGCCTGCATGGCCTCCAGGCTTGCCGCTTGTGGCACTTTGGACGGCAACATCAGGTCAATGCCATAGGGCATGTCATGCATTCGCTCCTCCACCTGCGCCAGGATCTCAGGGATTTCATGCGGCATCTCCCGCGCCAGCCCCAGCACAGGAAAACCCCCGGCACGGGCGATCGCTACAGCGACATCCACCGAATGAGAGAACCCGAAAATCGGGTGGCGTATGCCGAGCCGGTCGCAAATAGGCGTGCGCACTGACGCCATCATTGGGCCTCGATCCCGGCCTGCTTGATCACGTTGCTCCATTTGGAAAATTCGCGAACGATGAAGGCATCAAACTCCACTGGCGCCTGCGGGGCCAATTCCATGCCAAGCGTGATGAACTTGGCTTTGACGTCAGGCAAAGTGAGAATCTCGACCACATCGGCCGACAGCTTGCGGGCGATGGCATCTGGCACTTTGGCAGGCGCGACAAAACCAAACCACGTGCCCACTTCGTAACCTGGCAGGCTGGCCGCTTCGGCCACGGTGGGCAGCTCAGGCAGGGCCGTCGACCGCTTGGCGGTGGTGACTGCCAAAGGCCGAAGCTTGCCAGCCTTGATGTGCGGTGCAGCCAATGCGGCCGTCAACGGCATCATCGTCACACGGCCAGACAACAGGTCGTTCATGGCGTCGGGCTGGCCCTTGTAAGGCACATGGGTCAGCTTGATGCTCGCGCTTTGCGCCAGCAACTCACCGGCAAGGTGGTTGGACGTGCCCACGCCGGCCGTTGCGTAGGTCAGAGGCGCTGTACTCTTTTTTGCCAGCGCGACGAATTCGGCCATGTTCCTGGCCGGCACATCCGGATGCACGACGATGACATTGGGGATGACGCCTAGACCTTCAATAGCGCGGAAATCCCGTACTGGGTCCCAGGTCACGCCCTTGATCAGGGTGGGGCCCACGGCAAAGCCGGGGCTCACGCAGAGCAGGGTGTACCCGTCAGGCGCGGCCTTGGCGACGAAGTCTGTACCGATGGAGCCACCCGCACCCGCCTTATTCTCGATGACCACAGGTTGACCATATTTGGTGGACAACTTTTCGCCAATGATGCGCGCGATGGAATCGACCACGCCACCCGCGGTGAAGGGTACGACGATGCGTAGGGGCTTGGTCGGGAAGCTCTCCGATTGGGCATAGGCAGTGGCCGAGGCCAGCAGGGACAGGGTTGCTGCGCTTGCGGCCATCAGGATTCGAATCGGTTTCATCAAGGTCTCCGGTTGTTGTCTAAAAAAGCCCGGGCCGGGCTACTTCAAAGTGCCCTATGCGTCCGCCCGAACGCGCTCGGCCAGGGCCATCGTTCGCTTGGCGATGTTGATCAGGTGGATCTGGCTGGTGCCCTCGTACAAACGGAACAGGCGCACGTCGCGGTAGAAGCGTTCGGCCACGTTGTCGGCAATGTAGCCACCCCCGCCAAACACCTGAACCGCCCGGTCAGCCACCCGCCCACACATCTCCGATGCGAACAGCTTGCACATGGATGCTTCCATCGTTACGTCATGTCCATCGTCACGCTTTCGGGCGGTTTCCAGCAACAGCGCCCGCGCTGCGTGAACCTCGACATTGCTCTCGGCGATCATTTGCTGAACCAGTTGATACTCTGCAATAGCCTGGCCGAACTGCCGGCGGGACCGGGCCCGTTCCACCATTTCATCGACCAGGCGAATGGCAGGCCCGATGCACAGGCCCGCGAGATTGATGCGCTGTTTGTTAAGCGCCTTCATCGCCGTGCGAAAGCCCTGCCCGGGAACGCCGCCCACAATGGCGCTGGCAGGGACGCGGCAATTTTCGAGGATGACCTCGCCCACCGGTGAGCCATGCTGACCCATCTTGCGGTAGGCCGGCGGCGTCGATAGACCGGGCGTGCCGCGCTCGACCAGGAAAGCGGTGATCCCGGCCGCACCTTTGGCATCCGGATCGGTACGTGCGAACACGGTGAACAGGTTGGCCAGTGGTGCGTTGGTGATGTAACACTTGGCGCCCGTGATGACGTAATGGTCGCCATCGCGCACGGCCACGCTTCTCTGCGCCGTGGCATCCGACCCCGCTTCAGGCTCGGTCAGCGCAAAGCAACCGGTGACCTGGCCGCTGGCCAACAGCGGCAGGTATTTGTCCTTCTGCGCCGGCGTACCATCGACCACCAGCGACTCGGAGGCAATGCCTGTGTTGCCGCCGAAACGCGCGCGAAAGGTGGTGCCTACCTGCGAGACTTCGATGTTGACCAGTGACAGCTCCTCACTGGTCATGCCTGCTCCGCCATAGGCCTCAGGGATGCTGTGGCCGAACAGGCCCAGGTCGCGCATGCGCTGGACCAGCGTTTCTGGAATTTCATCAGTGCGGTCAACCTCCTGCTCAAGTGGCATGCATTCGGTGCGAACGAACTGGCGAACTTCAGTCAGCAGGGCTGAGAACTGTTGAGGATTTCGGATCATGGCGTTACTTTTCCTTGGGGTTTGATTCAGCGCACGCCGTGGGCGGCCTCAAGCTGTCGGACTGCATCCATCAACTGCGGCACCACCTCGCGCTCAAGCTTGTCCTTGGGTATGCGGTAGGCCGCCAGCGTGCAGTTCATGGCAACCGGTGCTTCGCGGGGCGGCAAGCGCACTGGCACCGCCACCGCATGCACGTCCTTCTGCCAGTCGCCACGGGAATGACAGAAGCCGTGCGTGGCGAAACCTTTCTGATCGGTTTCCCATGCGGCTCGATGTTGCTCAAACAAGGCCTTGTCGTGCACCTTCAGGTAGTTCAGGATGGCAGTGCGTTCGGTGGGCGGGCAGGCCAGAATCAGGGCCCGGCCAATGGCAGCCGCGAGCAACGGACGTGTGCTGCCGATGTCGGGGAGGTGAATGTTGGCGGCGTCGGCGCGCACCGTGTCGATATAGACAACATTGCCCCGGTCACGCATGCCCAGGTTGACCGTGCAGCCCGTCTTGCGCGCCAACTGCTCCATCAGCGGCCGCGCGGCCTGGCGCACGTGCATGCTGGCCAACAACGGGTGGCCCAGCGACAGCACCCCCGTACCCAGGCGGTACTTCTGCAGTTTGGAATCGCGACTCAGGTAGCCCAGCAGCGTCAGCGTGTAGGTAAGCCGTGACACCGTCGGTTTGGGCAAACCGGTACGGTCAGAAATCTCGCGGTTGCCCAGCATCGGATCAGCCGGTGTGAAGGCGCGCAACACTTCCATGCCGCGCGCCAGGTTCATTGAGAACTGGCGGTCGGCAGAGAGGTCGTGGGGATCGACCAGGCCGGGCAGAGTGATATGGGCCATGTTGCGGATCAGGTGTGCTTTGGGAGTCATGATTGGCGGGTTGATGCGGGAAGTCAACGAATTCGAGTCTAGTGTTTCGCTGTGCGAAACGTCGATTGTCATGAGTGCCTGTCTCTGGCAAAACCGGGGTTTCGCAATGGCCAAGGCCACACCAGGGGTATCGTTTGAATCCAGACTCTTCGACTTCTTCGCCCTCTTCGTCTTCTTGCGGCTCACTCAGCGGCGTTCGCATCCTCGACATGGCCACGGTGCTGGCAGCGCCAATGGGAGCCACCCTGTGCGCGGATCATGGTGCCGACGTCGTCAAACTCGAACTACCCGATGGCAGCGATGCCTTGCGCGGCCTGCAACCCGTCAAGGACGGCACGCCCCTGTGGTGGAAGATTGCCAACCGCGGCAAGCGCGGCATCACGCTGGACGTGCGCCAGCCGCGTGGCCGCGAAATCCTGCTGCAAATGTTGCCGCACTTCGACGTGCTGGTGGAGAACTTCCGCACAGGCACCATGGACCGCTGGGGCCTGGAAATTGAAACACTGCACCGGGCCAATCCGCGCCTGGTGGTCATCCGGCTGACCGGCTTTGGTCAGACCGGGCCCTACAAATCGAGGCCGGGTTTTGCACGCATCTTCGAAGCCATGAGCGGGTTCACGAATCTCCCCGGTGAAGAAGGCGGCTCGCCACTGCACATGAACTTCCCGGTTGGGGACGCGGTTGCCGGCCTGTTCTGCGCGTTCTCCATCGCGGCAGAGGTGGCCCGCCTGCGTGGCGACCCGAACGCCAGGGGGGTCGAAGTGGACCTGGCCGCGACCGAGGCCTTGTTTCGCCTGCTGGATCCCCTGCCCGTGGAACATGAGCAACTGGGGCAGGTGCGCATGCCGGCCGGTAATTGCGCCAGCTATACCGCGCCCTCCAACATGTACCACAGTCTTGACGGGGTCTATTTCTCGGTTGTCGCGTCGTCCGACGCCATCTTTGCAAGGCTGTGCAAGGCGATCGGCCAGCCGCAGTGGTCAGACGACGTGCGTTTCAAGACTAATCCGGCTCGCGTTGTGAACCTGCGTGAGCTCGACTGTGGGCTCGCTGCCTGGTTCACAGCAAAGCCTTATTCCGTGATCGAAACCACGCTGGAAGATGCGGGCATCCCCTTCAGCAAGATTTATACGATCGCTGACATCGAGCAGGACCCCCACTACCTGGCGCGCAAGGCCATCGTGCGATTGCCCGACCCCGACTACGGCAGCCTGCCCGCGCCCTGCATCGTGCCACGCATCGTGGGCCGGGAGATGCCAATCCCCCGCACGGGGCCGGCTGTGGGCGAACACAACGCCGAGGTGTACGCAAAATTCGGGATCGACGCGGCTGAACTCGCACTACTGCGCGAAGCCAAGGTGGTTTAGAACTCTAGGGTTCAATAGTCGACCAGCGATCCCGGGCGCAGACAAGGATTGCGCTCGGCACTTCGCGCGCGACGTGCCAGGTCGCGGCCGATCAAGGTCTTGTGCACCTCGCTCGCGCCTTCGCCAATCTGGTTAAGTTTGGCGTCCCTGAAGAACCGCTCCAACGGAAAATCCTGCAGATAGCCACGCCCACCCGTCAATTGCAGGGCATCGGTGACGACTTTCATGCACAGGTCGGTCGCCTGCATTTTGGCCATCGAAGCAAAGATGGCCACATCGGCATCGCCACGGTCGTATTTCTCGGCCGTCAGTGCCAGCAGTGCCCGCGACGCCTCGATCTGGGTCACCATGTCGGCGAGCATCCATTGCACCCCCTGGTGTTCGCCCAATCCCTTGCCGAAGACCTTGCGGTCAAGCGTATAGGTGGCCGCGATTTCCACCGCACCAATGGCACGCCCGAGCGCCATCGCGGCGTGGCCAATACGGGCGCGCAGCAAGGCGTCCTGGGCCAGACTGAAGCCCTGCCCTTCGGCACCCAGGCGATGGCTGGCGGGCACGTGAACGTTGTCGAAGCTCAGGGAAGAAATTGGCACGCCAAACCAGCCCAGTTTGCCAACCTCGGGGCTGATCGTGAAACCGGCTGCGTCGCGGTGCATTAACACCGCAATGAAGGTGGAGGGATCGTCCTCGGCCCGGCCAACGACTGCGAACCAGTCGGCTGTACTTGCACGGGTGATGAACTTTTTGCGGCCATTGACGACATAGCCTGCTTCGGTGCGGCGCATCAGCGTCTGAAGGCTGCGGACATCCGAACCCGCGCCCGGCTCGGTCAGCGCAAAAGCGCACTGCAGTTCGCCCGTGCAGAGTCCGGGAACGACCTCCTGCTTCAAAGCCTCCGAAGCGCCCGCCACGATGGCGCGGCTGGACAGATCGGTTCCGGTGACGATGGACGCTGCGGTGCTACAGACGCGCCCCAACTCCTCAATGATGCGGATGCGCAGGGTCTGGCGCGCGTCGCTGCCGCCATAGGCCTTGGGAAATGCGGTCGCCACGATGCCTTCGCGGGCCAGAGTGCGAAAGGTCTCCCAGGCAAACACATCCTGGCGAGCGACCTCGGCGGCATTGGGGCCGAATGTGCTGGCGCACAGACCGCGCAGATGCCCGATGACGGCGCGTTCATCCGTATCCAGAGCCGCGAGGAAGTGGTCGCCAAACAGGCGGGGCGTAGCGCTGGCATTCTTTGTAGTCATAAGGGTCTTTCGATAAAGCCTGCTGTCATCATGACGAGGGGACGCCTCAAAGTCGAGTAGGTGTTTCGATAGGCGAAACAGTGTCTTGCTTCAAGATGCGGTGCCATGTTCAGATGACGTCAAACTACCCGCAGAGATAACTATGCATGCCTCCAACCTTCCCCATCCGCTGACACCCGTCGACTTTGCCGCTCTGCGCACGCACCTCGTCGAGGGCAGAGCCGAGAGCCGACTTGAGCGACTCAGCCTGGAAGATTTGTCGCCCGGTGAAGTCGTCGTCCGCACCCGCTATGCCGGCGTGAACTACAAGGACTGCCTTTCGCTCCATGGGCAAGCCAGGATCATCACGGCATTTCCCCGTGTTGCCGGGATCGAACTGGTGGGCGAAGTGGTCGGGTCATCGTGTGGAGATTTTCAAATCGGGCAGGCGGTGCTAGCGCATGGGTTTCAAACGGGCATCGCCTTTGATGGTGCCTTTTCCCGCTACGTCCGTTTGCCTGCGGCACATGTGCAAACCTTGCCAGACGGGCTCACGCCGCATGAAGCGGCTGTACTTGGCGTGCCGGGCTTCACCGCTGCGATGGCGCTGGAACGCTTTGCGGAGACGGGCATCAAGCCGGAGACCGGGCCCATCGCCGTCAGTGGGGCTGGCGGTGCCGTCGGTCTGGCGGCGATCGGCATCCTGGCTCAGGCCGGTTACCGCGTTGCGGCCATCACGCGTCGCATGGAACATGCCGAGGGGCTGCGATCGGTCGGGGCCACTGAAATCATAGATGCCGCAGTTCTTAACGCGCCGAAGCGCCCGCTGGAGAAGGCCCGCTTCGCCGCAGCCATCGACAACGTCGGAGGCGGGATGCTGTCCTGGCTGCTTCGCTCGATGCAAGACGGCGGCTGTGTGGCCTCGGTGGGCAACGCCGGGGGCAACACGTTTGAGGGTAGTGTCCTGCCGTTCATCATGCGGCGTGTCCAGTTGTTCGGCATCGTGGCCAACGCGCCTTGGCCGCAACGACGCAGGCTTTGGGCGCGGCTCGGTACCGACTGGAAGCCGGACTTCTCAAAGCTCCTTCCATTCGTGCATCACATCGGGCTGGAGCAACTGCTGGAGCACAGTGCAAAGCAGCTGCAAGGGACGACCTCCGGGCGTGTTCTGGTGACCTTCGAAGACTGACAGATTCACCAACAAAATGAGTTGATATGGGACCCCTTCAAGGTGTGAAAGTGCTGGAGATCGAAGCGATTGGGCCGGTCCCCTGGGCGGCCATGATGCTGTCGGACATGGGGGCCGATGTGCTTCGCATTGACCGCCCCGTGGCGCCAGATATGGGCGTGGCCGGGGACACGCGGTTTCAGTTCACCGAACGGGGCCGGCGATCCGTGGTTGCCGACCTGAAGACCGCTGAAGGCAGGCAAGCAGTACTGTGCCTCGTCGCAAAGGCCGATGTCGTCCTGGAGGGCATGCGCCCTGGCGTCATGGAGCGGCTGGGGCTTGGGCCAGACGCATGCCTCGCCCGTAACCCCGCGCTGGTTTATGGTCGCATGACGGGCTGGGGGCAGACCGGGCCGCTGTCTCAGGCGGTTGGGCATGACATCAACTACATCGCCCTCGCAGGTGTTCTGCATTCCATCGGTAACGCACAGGCCCCGGTGCCGCCACTCAATCTGGTGGGAGACTTTGGCGGTGGTGCCATGCTGCTCGCGCTTGGCGTCATGGCAGCGTTGCTGGAATCCCGAAGCAGCGGAAAAGGCCAGGTGGTGGACGCAGCCATGGTGGACGGCTCACTCTCATTGATGGCTGCGGTGCTGGGCCGCTACGCTGCTGGCGAATGGAAAGACCAGCGCCAGAGCAATCTGCTGGATGGTGGCGCGCACTTTTACGGCACCTACGCCACATCCGACGGTCAATTTTTGGCGGTTGGTGCCATCGAGCCGCGTTTTTATCAGGCCTTGCTCAAAGGCCTGGGGCTGGAAAACAGCGTGCTTCCTTCGCAGCATGACCGACTGGCCTGGCCAGCGATGCGTGAAAAGTTCAGCGAGATCTTTCGACTGAATACACGTGACCACTGGTGCCACACCTTCGAAGGGACCGAGGCGTGTGTCTCGCCCGTCTTGTCCCTGGGTGAGTTGGCCACACATCCACACAACGCCCAGCGCAGCAGCTTCATAGAGATCGACGGCCTGATGCATCCAGCGCCCTCGCCGCGCTTCTCCAGGACGGCCAGCGAGATTGCCGGGCCTCCCGTGGGGCGTGGCATCGGGGGCGCGTCGGCATTGGCCGATTGGGGCTTCGAACCAAGCGATCCACAGTTGAAGGGTCTGGCCTGGCAGCCCTCTTCAGACCCGTTGCCGACTGAACCCTGAAGCCTACCGGTATTGCTTCCAGAAGACGTCTTTCATTGATACGCGGCCATCGACGACGGTGTCAAAGAGCACATCGTTTTCAGAAATTCCCAGAAGGAACCCGGCAACACCGATGCGCACCCGGCCGTGCGGCGGGTCAGCACCCATTGCAAAGTGCCACTGCGCGTCAGGCGTGATCGCGTGAGCAAGCAGCACCGCGTCGCGGGCAAAGAAGGCCTGGCCAAGGCGCTGCAGTATTTATAGCTAACTATGCACGTTCTATGGGGCCCTGAGGTCACTAAATTACTCACGTCGTCAAACCCGGAAATCCGGAAGCGTCCGGCAATCCCGTCTTGACGGACGGCCAATCCTATGCATCTTTATGAGGAAGTGACAGAAGTGACGGTCAGGTGGGCGAGGACCACCGATGCGGCAGCAGCTCGTCAATGCGGCTTGCCGGTTGGGTCGGCAGGCGCTAAAGAATGTCGCGCAGGTACGCATAGGGATTGTGCCCGTTCAGCCGTGCTGAGTGCACCAGGCTCATGACGGCGGCCGCACGTTGGACCGCCGTTAGCGAGCCAGCGAACAGCCAGTTCGAGCGCCCGATCGCAGAGGGTCGGCGTACTTGGCCACCAGCACAAAGTCCAGCAGGCCCGCCGTAGGAAGCCCATTTCGATGACGGGGGCTGGCACCGGCGACCGGCCAGGTGATTGTCATCGTTGTGGCGCCTCAGCGTAGCTCTACTCGGGTGTCCTGCGTCAGCCGCCGGTTCGCGGTCTGCCGGTCAAATGGGTCTGTACCGAGTCAAGCAGACCGCCATCGACGAGCATGTTGTGGCCGGTGATGTAAGCGGCATCAGGCCCCAGCAAAAAGACGACGCTACCGGCGATATCCGCATCCGCCTCTCCAATGCGGTGCATGGGTACCAGCGCTTCGCGTGACCTGCGCGCTTCAGGCTGGTCGTAGACGGGCTGTGT
This sequence comes from Rhodoferax sp., assembly GCA_031430225.1. Lineage (GTDB taxonomy): Bacteria > Pseudomonadota > Gammaproteobacteria > Burkholderiales > Burkholderiaceae_C > JANYCG01. Next base: position 21,907 of record JANPAZ010000147.1, read on the forward strand.
GAGGGGTGTGCGAACGAGCCCTGGAGAGACGCAGTTGACGCGAATCCCATCGCCTGCCCACTCCTGCGCGAGCTGGCGCGTCAACATGATGAGTGCAGCCTTGGTAGAGCTGTAGGCGCCGATGCCTGCATAGGGCTGCACACCGGACATCGACGCAACGGTCAACAGGCTGCCCCGGCTGCGTTGCAGCCATGGGTAGGCGGCCTGTGCCAGCAACCACTGGGCGCGCACATTGACGGCATAGACACGTTCCCAGTCGGCCAGGCCAAGCGTTGCCAGCGGTCCCGGTGATGATATGCCGGCATTGCCGACGACCGCATCGAGCCCACCCAAAGCGTCAGTGGCTTGGGCGACCAGACGTGCCGGTGTGGCGACATCCTGCAGGTCGCCAAGGAGCGGTACAGCCACGCCGCCTCGGGCCTTGATCTTGGCGACGAGGTCATCGAGCTCGCCGCCATGTGCCGAAGCGCACGCGGCGATCTGTGCGCCGTCGCGGGCGAGGCGTTCGCAAATGGCCCGGCCGATACCACGGCTTGCTCCTGTCACGAGTACACGCATCTTCTCGCCTTCCCTTTAGTTGTCCACCAGTTTGTCAATTCGATGATGGCGTCCGGCGACATTAACAATCCCTGCGCAACTCCGCAATGGACCGTGAGTTCAATCGCCTGCAACCAAGTATGGCACGGGTGTTGGGCAATCTGACACCTTCGAAATAGGCAGTGTGATCGGTTGCATCCGCCCGAGATTGAGCGTCGCGCACTCAGACTGCCCAGGTTCATGCGCTGGAACTCGTGGGCGCGGACGCGGCCCGATACCGGAAATATTTCACAGGTCTGCGGCGGCAAAGTCAGGTTGACCGAGAGTACTATTTGGAGTTCGAAAACTTTCGGGACCTAAACCATGCAAACTAGACTTCTCCCAATTCGCTATCCGGCTTATGCAGTCGCGCTGGTCGGGCTGATGGCCACTGCCCAAACAGGCGCCCAACAGGCTCGCACCGGCACCGTCAAAGCCATGCAGGGCGAGGTATCGGTGGTGCGAGCCGACGGCTCACAGCCTGCCCTGCCCGGCTTCGGTCTGATGGAACGCGACCGGGTCGTCACCGGACCGGCATCCGCCGCCACAATTGGCATGCGGGATGGGACCAGAATTACGGTTGGCCCGGGCAGTACGGTTGACCTTTCCAGTTTTCAGTTTGAGCCGACCAAGCAGGAAGGCAGCATGGTGCTGGCACTGTTGAAGGGCAGTGTCCGCTTCGTGACCGGTATTTTGGGCAAGCGCAATCCCGACAGTGTCCGGATTTCAACATCGACTGCCACCGTCGGCATCCGCGGCACTGACTTCATTCTGGAGGCACCATGAACCGGGTTTTGTTATCGCTCGCATTGGCTGCTGTGGCACTTCTTTCAGCCTGCGCGCCCGCTACACGCGTCACACTCCTGCCCGAAGATGGCGCGAAAGTCGGCGCGGTCGAGGTGAAGACGGCGGCCGGATCGGCCACGCTGAACCGCGCCTATCAAACCGCCGAAGTGGGGCAGAAAGGTGAATTGCAACTGGGCGAGACGACGGCCGAAGCAGTGCGCGAGAAACACAAGCTCATGCTCGGCGTGCAAGCCAGCGCAGACGTGCGCTTCACGCTCTATTTTGCAGAGGGTGGCTCACGCCTGACACCGGAATCCGAGGCACAACTGGCGCAAGTTGTGCAACGTGCTGCCGAGCGGCCTGGCGGCGAAATCCAGGTGACCGGGCATACTGACACTTCGGGTCCGGCCGAGGCCAACGACGCCTTGTCATTGCAGCGGGCCCGGGCCATACGTGACTTGTTGATCACGCGCGGGTTCAAAGCCGACCTCATTGAGGCCATCGGTCGCGGCGAACGTGAGTTGCTCATCCCCACGGCCGACGAAGTCAATGAACCCCGCAATCGTCGCGCCGAAATTGTGGTGCGCTGAGAGGTGACTACATCGGCTCCACCCAGCCCACCCTATGGCCCTCCGATTTCGCTCGACGACGCCAAGCACGTTGTTGCCCGGGCGGAATCAGAAGCCATCGCGCGCGGCTGGAAAATGGTGTTTGCCGTAGTAGACAGCTCGGCCCATCTTGTGATGCTTCACAAAATGGACGACGTGCATTACGCTGCCATTGGCGTGGCGCAGGCAAAGGCGATCTGCTCTGTCAATTTCAAGCGTGCGACCAAGGGCTTTGAGGATGCCGTGGCGGCCGGTGGCGCGGGTGTGCGCCTGCTGTCGATTGAAGGCATGTGCCCGCTTGAAGGGGGCATCCCCTTGTTGCGAAATGGCACCCTGATCGGAGCCATCGGCGTCTCCGGTATAGGGTCTTCTGAAGATGGGCTGATCGCCCAGTTGGGTGCCAGTGTCGTGAACGGGTAGGCCCGTTCTTTTCGTTCCCCACGGTGCTCAAACGTTTACGACCACGGGACGGCGAGCGAGCGGTTCAAGACAACTGAATCGGCACAAGAGGGAGCGCCAGTCTGCCCGAATGGCTTGTGCGCCAGCATTTTGGACACATCACTGTAAGTTACGACTGTGCGGACGTGGGCCCTACGCCCAAGAGAGTCGCTATCTAAACGGACGAAGCGCTACATTTGGAGGCGCTGCTATCTCCAAAGATATCTCGGTCAGAAGTCATTGATGAAATCCATGCCGCGATGATTCTGGGCGATACAGCAGTAGCAGGTATTGCCAAAAGACGTGCGCCAGCGCACGGAGAATATGGATGGACCTGTCGCCGTCTTGCGGTCTGTCGATGACTCTCACCCTGGATGGTCTGCGCGGCGTCCATGATGCCCGGTAATAGGACACCGCCACCTCCCTTGGACAGCAAAAATCCAGGATGGGACACCATCCTGGACTTTTATCGGCGGCAGCGTTGCAGCATCTACTTCTTGCTCCACGGAACGCCCGCATGCGGGCCGGTCAACCAAATGTTCGAGGAGTTTGAAGCTACGGCCGCTTCCCCAACACCATCGTCCAGTAGGTGGGGTACTGTTTTGTGGCGGCGCTGACACAGGCCACCGCAATGTCAGCGTAGTTTGCGCTCATGATATTGAGGCAATGCCCCGGGCTGCCGAGCCAGGCTTTCATGACACTTTCGACACCCGACTGCCCGGCGGCGATGTTTTCGCCCAAAGCCACAAAAGGGTAGCCGGCCAGATAAGCGCGATCGGCCGTGGTGGCACCCTCGGGCGAGGTGTGCGAAAAATAGTTGCGTTGTGCCATGTCCAGAGAGTGGCTTGCTGCCGCTGTCATCAATGCCTGACTCCAACCCAGTGCAGCCACCGCAGGGCTTGCCAGATTGCCGCAAGTCCGGGTTTGCGCGCGCGCAGCGTTGACGGCCAGCAGCACACTTGCCTCAAAGTTGGGTATCCCGCAACTATTCTCGGAGCTGACTGCTCCGGCGGCAGCCGGTGGCGTTATGAGTACGGGCGCTGGCGCTGCCTGGTTTGTTGCCGGCAATGAAAGTGCAGGTGTTACAACGGGTGGGGATGGCACCATCGGCGCAGCCGTTGCGCTGGGTACAGCAACCGCAGCGTTTGTTCCAACCGGTGGCGCAATGAGCGCATTGCTGGACGTGGACGTTGGCGCCGCAGTTGTATCGGGTGCGAGTTCACTGCCACCCCCGCCACACGCCATCACCAGGGCAGCAGCGGCTGCGCTTGAAAAAATGATTCGTTTCATGAATGGGAGTACCAGGTTGACCCGGCCATTCGTCGAATCAGATTCAGGCCGGAATTGCGCTATGAAGAGGGCCTGCCGCGAGTCGATCAGCGCTTTACATGACGACCTCTCCGCGCCGGGAGTAAGTTCGGCTTTCTGTCACCAGTACGTCGACAGGCGGCCGAGCCAGGCGAGTCCGGCTGCGGAAGTTGACGGCGCGGTTGCATTCGGTGTGGCCTGTCAATTCGCTGCCATCCCGCTTTGAAACGCCTTCCACCAAAATACGATGAAAGGTCTCCAAGCGACTTTCGCTGAATGGCTTCATGTTGCCATCAATTGTTCGTTACAAATGTTGCAAACGTGCAAGTTTTGTAGCATGTGGGGTTTCGTCAGCCAGATTGGCTGCAGGTGTGCCGCGCCGGTGAGCTGAAAATGAAGCTGAGGCGGTTGTTAAAACGAACTTCGTCGATCAGCTACATCATTTTGCCGAAGTCTTCAATGGTGTCACCGGGGAACCCGGCGATGAAGTCGCTGCTGATGGCCACCTCTGGGTCGATGGCGCGCAGCTTGCGGATCGTGCACTTGTACTCCGTAGCAGTGAAGCCGCGTTTCATGGCCGTCAAAATTTGATCTGAAGCATGCTGCACGGGCTGTTGCAGGTGGCTTGCCAACTTGGGATCCAGTCGTAAGCGGCAATCAGCGACAGCGGTAGTCGTCCGAGCCATTTGTCCGGAAAGTCCGCGTAGCCTATACGGAATGGGAACGGTCAGCTACTGAATCAGTAGCAGTTCATCGTCAATCTTGCTTACTTGCGCGCAGGCGGCAAGTCCGTGCAACTGCCATGCGCCACCTCAGCCGCCATGCCAATGCTCTCGCCCAGCGTGGGATGGGGGTGAATCGTCGTACCGATGTCCACCGCATCCGCGCCCATCTCGATGGCCAGCGCCACTTCGCCAATCATGGGGGAATAGGCCCTTCTTGACTTTGATGCCTTGGGCGCAAGGCCAAAGTCTTCGGTGAGGCCCACCCAAGCCACTTCGGAGTCGGTGTAGGCCACGCTGGGGATCACTCTTGCGTTGAAGGCGGCGGCTGCCAGCTCCTTGTTGCCCAGCGGTCCGGCAATCAATTCAGCCGCCACGTGCGGCACATTGGTGCGCATCTGGATGTCGACGTTGATGAAAACACGGTCTTTGACGACCACACCGGCCTTGTCGGCGGCGATCTTCTTGCCATTGGGCGTGCGGCCGACGGCTTGTAAGACCAGGTCGTGCACCTGCGGTGCGGGGGCGGTACCGCCCTCCTCGGCTGGCGCAAATGTGACCTCGATGCCTTCGGGTAAGGCGCGTGCCGACACGGTCTTGGTCTTGAGCATGATGCTGTCAATGCGTTTGGCAATCATCTGCTAGCATCGAAAAACGGTATTTGACCATTACATCAAATCTTCGGGGTTATGTTCCAGTTTTTTTCGGAACCTGATAGGACTCAACGGCTGGCACTGCGGGACTATGGTCTCGACCATTCGCCAGCAGCATTGCTCTTTGACGATCTGATGAAGCTGTCCCGCCAAATTGCGGGAACCTCAGCCAGTGCTGTGGCGCTCCAGTTTGATACGCGCCAACGTCTAGCAGCATTCCAGCATTGGCCTGGGGATGCCATGGGAGACTGGGATGTCGTCATTGGCCCGCGTATCCTGGATGAGACATCGGCTCTGGAAGTTCCCGACACCGCGCAGGACGATCGGGTGGCCGATCTTCTCAGGATCAGGCAAGACAATGGCTTACGCTACTTCGCGACATTTCCCATCATCTCGGCCGGTGGACTCAAGCTTGGCACCCTCTGCCTGGCGGACATCAGGCCACATCGACTTTCCAGCACAGCACATCAGCAGCTCTGTGATTTGACGAGCATTGCTGCGAGTCTGCTGGAGTCCCACCGCGCGGTGCATCACCGGCAGCGCACCGCCACTTTGATGCAATTGCAAACCTCGCTGCTCCATGCGGCGGCCATGGGCAGGTCGATCAGGGAACTGGCTGATCGACTGCTACGGTTCAGCGAGAGTCTGCTTCCCGGGGCGAGGACTTTGTTGACCATTGCCACTGAAGATAAGAAGCGCCTGTATTGGGTCTCCAGCCCCGCGTTGCCGCAGTCGTTTTCTGAGCGGCTCAGTAATGTGGAGATCGCCTCGGATGCGTCGACCTGTGCTGTAGCGGCGAAGTCCAGGCAGATGATCTATAGCCAGGATGTGCGAAATGATGCCACCTGGTTCGCCCAGAAGGATACATTTTTACAGTTTGGCATCCTCGCGTTTTGGGTGGTTCCCTTGTTTTCCAAAGATGGCCGCCTGGTGGGAACATTTTCAGTGTACCTCGAAGGACCAGGTTTGCCGACCGACCCCGAGGTTGAACTGCTGACTGTTTGTCAGGCTACAGCGGTCACATTGATCGAGCTGGAACTTAATCTGCGTAAACTGGTTCAATCAGAGAATATGCTCAGAGAGGCCCAGGAAATTGCCCGCCTTGGGGCCTACAGCATAGAGATCGAAAGCGGGCTGCGTTTCGGCTCGGCCATTGCCAATGAGATTTTGGGCATGCCCCGCGATAACCCATCGATGACGCTGGAACAATACCAACAACTCATCCATCACGATGATTTGCCGGTGTTGGCGCGGACCCGTCAGCATTCCATAGATTCCGGGATTCCCATTGCGGCTGTGTTTCGTATCGCCCGGAAATCCGATGGCGCTCTGCGCTGGGTGGAGGGCCGTGCTTTGCCCATCAAGGATATTGATGGGCGCATCACTCGCTACGCAGGTACCCTTCTGGACATCACGGAGCGACGAGAAGCTGAACTGGCCCTGCGGCTCAATCAGCGCGCTGTTGAGTCGAGCAGCAACGGGGTTTTGATTGTGGATGCCCGGGCGCATGATTTGCCAGTGATTTATGTCAACCCTGCATTCGAGAGTATCTCTGGCTATCGGAAAACCGAAATCCTCGGCAGAAACTGCCGAATCCTGCAGGGAGCCGAGGTTGACCAGGCGGGTTTGCGCGACATCCGTCATGCGATACGTCAACAGCAGGAAGGCCAGGCGCTGTTGCACAATTTCAGAAAAGACGGATCGGATTTCTGGATAGATCTGCGTATTGCGCCGGTGAAGGACGAGTCGGGCAAGGTGACCCACTTCGTGGGGTTCCAGACTAACTTTACAGATCGCATCCGTTATGAACAGGCCTTGGCTTACCAGGCAAGTCATGACACCCTGACCGGCTTGGCTAATCGCAGCCTGTTACAGGACCGTATCGAGCAGGCCCTGTTGATGCCACGATCCGGGATGGATTTTTTGGCGGTGGTCTTCATTGACCTGGACCGTTTCAAACTTATCAACGATAGTTTGGGCCATGCGGTCGGGGACCTGCTTCTCAAGGATTGCGCCAAGCGAATTTTGGCCTTGGTGAAGCCGGGCGATACGGTGGCCAGAATGGGGGGGGACGAGTTTGTGGTGTTGTTGAACCGCGTTCAAAGCTTGAGCGACATTCGCGCGCAAGTGAATGGCATGTTGCGTACCATCCAGATGCCTTATCTGCTTGACGGCAACACCCTCACTGTATCGGCCAGTGCTGGCATCGCCTTGTCTCCCGAACACGGAAGCAGTGGCTCAGTCTTGCTGCGCCATGCAGACATTGCGATGTACAACGCCAAGTCCTTGGGACGGGCTAACTGTCAGGTATTCACTGAAGATCTCAGCTCAGATGCAAGGCGCCGTCTGGAAATCAAGGAAGAATTGATTCAGGCTCTCCTTGAGAAACAGTTCTGCCTTCACTACCAGCCGAAATTTCACGCCCTTACGGGTGAGCTCGCCGGTTTTGAGGCCCTGGTTCGCTGGAACCATCCGCGCTACGGGTTGTTGTATCCGGATCGCTTTATCAAGGAAGCTGAGGAGTTCGGGCTGATCGCTGAACTTGGGACTTGGGTCTTGGAAGAGGCCTGTAGCCAGGTGATGAAGTGGTGCCAGTCAACTCGTCGTACCGTATCGGTAGCCGTCAACATCTCGATTGCCCAGTTTAGAAATGGACAACTTGTAGATGAAGTCGAGAGAGTGCTGCGCGAAAACCAGATGGCGCCTGGTTGTCTGGAGCTCGAGATCACCGAATCTCTGGCCATGGAAAATCCGGAAGAATTTTTCAAGATTCTCCGACGTCTGCGTCTGCTCGGCGTGTCGATTTCGGTTGATGATTTTGGGACCGGGTTTTCGAGTTTGAGCTTTGTCAAAAATTTCCCGCTTGATTTTCTAAAGATCGACAAGTCCTTCGTACGTGATATCAGCACCGATCCCTCTGATGCAGCCATGTGTGAGACCATCATCGTAATGGCGCACAAGCTAGGCCTGAAGACCATTGCGGAGGGGGTGGAAACCGCCGCCCAGGCCGATTTTCTGCGCTTGAATAAATGCGACATCCTGCAGGGCTATTTGTTTGCCAAGCCACAAACCTCCGAACTGGCGTTCGAATTTTTCATGAACCACGTGGCGACTACCTAGCGCGCAAGCCCGTGTGCTGCGGGCGTCCTTTTCCGCGTGGTTGGCTGATGCTCCTGCCTTGCGCAGCCGCACCATCGCAAATCGCGGGCGGGCGCAGTAACGCACCAACGGCTCGAAGCCGTTTACTTCCTGGCAGGCGGCAAATCCGTGCAACTGCCATGCGCCATCTCAGC
>JANPAZ010000148.1:0-2617 GCA_031430225.1 Rhodoferax sp.
ACAGTGAAAACGATGCGATCCACAGAATGAACCGCGAGCACGCCAGGGCGGCGTCCGGCAGAAGCAGCTACTTGTCCAGATGTCATGTGTCGTCCTTCATTTTTGTGTGCAGGCCTGCCTGCGGGAATTTCCAGATTGCAAGGCTACCATTTTTCACCCAATTCAGCGATGTCGTTATGGCTTTGTACCCTTACTGAGGGTTCCCGCAATGTGTTTGGGCTAAGACTCATCCACCACCGGGTTGCGCAAGATCCCTACGTTTTCCACTTCTACTTCGCACACATCGCCATGCTTCATGAACAGGGGCGGCTTGCGGGCCAGCCCGACGCCTGAAGGCGTACCCGTCACGATGATGTCGCCGGGCTGCATCAGCACCGCATCACTGAGCATGCTGACCAACGTAGCGACATCAAATATCAGTGAAGACGTGGAGGCGTCCTGCACCACAACACCATTGAGGCGCGTCTGCAAACGCAGGCCAGTTGCGCCCGGCGGCAGTTCATCGCTTGTGACAAAAACAGGGCCAAACGCGCCTGTATCGTCAAAGTTTTTACCAATCGTCCATTGCGCCGACTTGCGCTGGTAGTCCCGGATCGAAGCATCATTGAACAGCGAATATCCGGCCACGTACTCCAGCGCTTTGTCCTTGGGGATATAGCGCCCGGCCTTGCCGATCACGGCAACCAGTTCACCCTCGTAGTCAAGCTGTATGGACACTTTGGGGCGAACAATCGGCGCGCCGTGACCCATCATGCTGGAAGTGAACCGCGAGAAAATCGCGGGATACGTGGGCACCTCAAAGCCGCTTTCGACCGAGTGATCCACATAGTTCAAACCAACGCACCAAATGCGGCCCGGGTTGTCGATAGGCGGCAGGTAGTGGATTGTCTCCAGGTTAATCACCAGACCTTGCCGAAGCGTCATGCCGGCGGCATCCAGTGCCTGAGGACCTTTGACCAGCAACGATTGCAAAGAGCCAGGGTACCTGTCATCGCTTTCAAGAAGGCCCATGAATCCTGACCCGTCGGCAATGGCCAAACCGCGCAAGTTGCCCTGCCTGAAATTCAAAAAACGCATGCCTAGTCTTTCTGTCTAATGATGAAACAATGGAATCCAACGCCCACTGCGTCAAACTGTGCCCGGTACCACGGAAACTTGTGGCAGTCCTGCGCACGCTATCGCAAGAACTTCGGCTGCATCCGCGCGGCTGTCACCTCGCCACGCAATGTGGTGGTCAGGTCGAATCAATACGCAATCGGCGCCATACAGCGTACGGCCCTCAGCGCTGTCGCAGTCGAGCTGTTTCAACGGCATGCCCAGCCCAGTTGCTGCCGCCCGCCAATCCAGCCAGTCAGAATCTTTCCTGTGCCCGCCAGCCGACGAAAATCGCAGCAAGGTGAAATCGCGTCCGAAGAGGTCAAAGATGGAATTGCCCTCTACCCAGAAGTGCGGCGCGCGCCCACCGGGACGGCCACTGGCAATGTAGTGATTGGGCTGATCCACCGTGGGGTCGCCCGCTTCCTTCGCCACAATCGGACTGCCTTCATAGCGCAGGCCCAGCTGCAAACCGGGGATGTTGAATTCGTTGCGCACATGCTGGCCCAATGCTTTGCCCAACTGCTCCCGCGCAGCATCGCCGATCGCGCCATCGGCTTCAACGTTATCGGGAATCTTGATGCGGCCAATACTGTCGGCCATGGCCCGGGCAAACGTCGTGTTGCGTTGCGCGATGGGCTTGCGCTCCGCTTCGTAGGAATCCAGTAGCTTGGGCTGCGCCCAACCCTGAATGACCGCCGCCAGCTTCCAGCCCAGATTCACCGCGTCATCCACACTGGTGTTGTAGCCCATGCCGCCCGTCGGGGTGAACAGGTGGGCCGCATCACCGGCAATGAAAGATCGACCTTGCGAGAAGTGATCGGCGACCAGTGTGAAGCCGGCCTGCCACGGCCCCGTGTCAATCAGCTCGTAGTTGAAAGTGGCTCCAATGGCTGCAAACATGGCAGATCGCGTATCCACGGACTCTATGGTCTGCCCCGGCTTGAGTTGAAGGCAAAACAGGAACTTGTCCACGCCATCAATGGCGATCAGAAGCCCACGCTGCACAGCATTAACAGCCCAGTACTGCCAGGCCTTTTTTTTGCCCAGCACCTGATACAAATTGTCCGAGGTAAAAAACACCGACAGCATCTGGCCGCCAAAAAAATCGCGCTCTTCCTCACTGTAGCCGCTGTAGTGAATGCCACAGGTCTTGCGCACCAGGCTACGCGGACCATCGCAGCCGACCACATAGCGCGCCTTCCAATTCATGGTCTGGCCGTCCACAGCACTACGCGCTGTGACGGTCACCCCAAGTTCGTCAGTGGCGATGGTCTGCGCCTGCCACCCCAGCAGGAGCTTCACGCAATCGTGTTTCTGGGCCTGCTCGCGCAGCACGGGTTCAATGAACATTTGCTGCCCGCGATGGGGCAATTCAGGGGTGGGCCAGGATTCTTCGCCATAGTCACCAAAGGCCGTCCGGGCAACCACTTCATTGCGCGAAGGAATGGAGAACCGGGTCAGTTCCCGCCCCGCCAGCGTGGTGCAGTAGATGACGTCCTGGGGATGATCGGGTGCCAGC
>JANPAZ010000149.1:0-22135 GCA_031430225.1 Rhodoferax sp.
TTGGCCGCCGCCTCGACCGTATACGGCAGCTGCATGCCACCAATGTCGTAATCTTGCGCCGCGCTGAGCATGCCGGACGCTGCGAATGCGTCATAGGCATCGTGGGTGGCTTGCGGCAGAATGACCTTTTCGCCATCAAAACGGGGCTCCTGCGTGTCTACCAGGCGGTTGAAGGGCGCGTATTTTTCACGTGCAATACGCTCGCAGGTGTCAAACACGGCATCAAATGTCTCTCGTGAGTGGTCAGCAAAACGCTCGCGCTGATTGAGTGATGTGACGTCAAGCCATTGGTAGAGCAAAAAGTCAACGGTTGAACGCAAGGTCATGGCAGATCTAACAGGGGTCTGGGGTCAAAGCACTTCAAACACGCCGGCCGCACCCAGGCCACCACCAAGGCACATGGTGACGCAAACGCGCTTGGCGCCCCGGCGCTTGCCTTCGATCAGAGCATGACCCGTGAGGCGCTGACCGCTGACACCATAAGGGTGGCCCACTGCGATGGCGCCACCATTCACGTTCAGGCGGTCACCCGGAATGCCCAACTTGTCACGGCAATAAATTACCTGCACGGCAAAAGCCTCGTTCAGTTCCCACAGGTCAATATCACTGACCTTCAGGCCCAGACGCGCCAGCACTTTGGGAATGGCGAACACCGGTCCAAGGCCCATCTCGTCAGGCTCGCAGCCTGCCACCGCAAAGCCCAGGAAACGACCCAGTGGCTTGAGGCCTTTTTTCTCGGCCAGAGTCTCGTTCATGATGACGCAAGCGCCACCGCCATCAGAAAACTGGCTGGCGTTGCCCGCAGAGATCAAGCCACCGGGAAGCGCAGAGCGTAATCCGCTAATGCCCTCCTTGGTGGTGCCGTCACGAATGCCTTCGTCTTGCGACACGGTGACCTGCTTGGTCGTCAGGCCCATGACCTTGTCGGCCACGCCCATGGTCACCGTGATGGGAGCGATCTCGGCGTCAAACAAACCTGCTGCCAGGGCTGCCGTCGCCTTCTGCTGACTGGCTGCACCGTATTCGTCCATCACGTCGCGCCCGATGTTGTAGCGTTTGGCCACGTTTTCGGCGGTCTGGAGCATGTTCCAGTAAATCTCGGGTTTGTTTTTGGCAAGCCATGGGTCTGCCAGCATGTGGGTGTTCATTTCCTGCTGCACGCAGGAAATACTCTCGACGCCCCCAGCCACAAAGATGTCGCCCTCGCCCGCGATCACGCGCTGAGCGGCCATGGCAATGGTTTGCAGGCCGGAAGAGCAGAACCGGTTGACGGTCATGCCCGACGTCGTGATGGGCAGGCCTGCACGCAAGGCGATCTGGCGGGCAATGTTGGCGCCGGTCGCGCCTTCGGGGTTGGCGCAGCCCATGATGACGTCATCCACCTCAGCCCCCTCAATGCCCGCACGCTTGACCGCGTGCTCGACTGCGTGGCCACCCAGAGTGGCCCCATGGGTCATGTTGAAGGAACCCTTCCAGCTTTTGGCGAGTGGGGTACGGGCAGTAGAAACGATTACGGCGGATGTCATGTTGATCTCCTAAATGGGGTTGGGGTTAATTGAACGTCTTGCCTTCAGCGGCCAGCTTGGCGAGCAAAGGCGCCGGCTCCCAGAATTTGGCGTCGTCCAGCGGGTTCAGGGCAAAGCGCTTCATGCTTTGCACCACGTTGAACAAGCCCACCTGGTCGGCATAGTTCATGGGGCCGCCGCGGTAGATGGGAAAGCCATAGCCCATGAGGTAGACCATGTCGATATCGCTGGCCTTGGAGGCAATGCCTTCTTCCAGAATGCGGGCTGCTTCGTTAACCAGCGAATAAACCAGGCGCTGTACGATTTCTTCGTCAGACACTTTGCGGGGTGTGATGCCCCTGGCTTTGCGGTGATCCTCAATCATTTTGACCACATCGGCATTGGGAATGGCATCGCGTTTGCCGGCGATGTAGTCGTACCAGCCTGCACCTGTTTTCTGGCCAAAGCGGCCCATTTCGCAAAGCAGATCTGCGGTCTTGCTGTAAATCATGTCGGGCTTCTCGATCACGCGGCGCTTGCGGATGGCCCAGCCAATGTCGTTGCCCGCCAGATCGCCCATGCGGAACGGACCCATCGCAAAGCCGAATTTCTCGATGGCTTTGTCTACCTGCGCCGGGGTGCAACCCTCATCCAGCAGGAAGCCGCCCTGTCGACCGTATTGCTCGACCATGCGGTTGCCAATAAAACCGTCGCACACGCCTGACACGACTGCAGTTTTCTTGATCTTCTTGCCCACTGACATCACAGTGGCCAGCACGTCCTTGGCGGTTTTCTCGCCGCGCACGACTTCCAGCAGCTTCATCACGTTGGCGGGGCTGAAGAAGTGCATGCCCACGACGTCCTGCGGGCGCTTGGTGAACGATGCAATTTTGTTCACGTCCAACGTGGATGTATTGGACGCCAGAATGGCGCCAGGCTTCATCACGCGGTCGAGTTCCTTGAACACGGCTTCTTTCACACCCATCTCTTCAAACACAGCCTCGATCACCATGTCGGCCTCTTTGAGGTCGTCATAGCTCAGCGTGGTCGTTAGAAGGCTCATGCGCTGGTCGTACTTATCCTGCTTGAGCTTGCCTTTTTTGACCTGGGACTCGTAGTTTTTGCGGATGGTGGCAACGCCACGGTCCAGCGCTTCCTGCTTCATCTCCAGCATCTTGACGGGAATGCCTGCGTTCAGGAAGTTCATGGAAATCCCACCGCCCATCGTGCCAGCACCAATAACCGCTACGGAGTTAATAGCGCGTTGCGGCGTATCCGCTGGAACATCGGGAATTTTCGAGGCCGCGCGGTCGGCCACAAAAATGTGGCGCAGGGCTTTACTCTCGGGCGTTTGCATCAGCGCGATGAAAATCTCGCGCTCGGCGGCCATGCCTTCGTCAAACTTCTTCTTGGTGGCGATCTCGACAATATCCACGTTTTTGACCGGGGCTGGGAAATTCTTGGACATGCCCTTGACCATGTTGCGGGCAAACTGGAAGTAAGCATCGCCCAATGGATGCTTGCAAGGCAAGTTGCGCACCAGCGGCAAGGGGCGAATCTCAGCCTTTTCACGGGCCAGCGCCAATGCTTCTTCCGTGAGCGACTCGGCACTGGCCGCCATTTTGTCAAACAGCTTTTGACCAGGCAGCATGGCCAGCATCTCGCTCTTGACGGGCTCACCGCTGACCATCATGTTCATGGCCACCTCAACCCCCAGAACACGCGGCAGGCGCTGTGTGCCACCCGCGCCCGGGATCAGGCCCAGCTTGACTTCGGGTAACGCCACGCTACAGCCCGGCGCTGCAATGCGGTAATGGCAACCCAGAGCCAGCTCAAGGCCACCGCCCATGGCGACTGTATGCAGGGCCGCAACCACCGGTTTGCCCGAATTCTCCACCGCCAGAATCACGCTCAACAGATTGGGTTCCTGCAAGGCTTTCGGTGAGCCAAATTCCTTGATATCCGCGCCACCTGAGAAGGCCTTGCCCGCGCCAGTGATGACGATGGATTTCACCGCTGCATCGGCATTGGCCTTCGCCAGGCAGTCGGTCAAGCCTTGCCGGGTCGCCAAACCCAGACCGTTGACGGGCGGGTTGTTCATGGTGATCACGGCCACATCGCCATGCACTTTGTATTCAGCAGTCATGATTGCAATCCTTCAAAAAATGAGAAAAAAGAACGGTCGTGCGTTTTTGAGATTGTAGAAGCCTTCGCTTGCAGGAATCCTGCTCAACAAGGCTTTAGTTCACCAGTTTGTCACCGCAGGGACAGTCCGTCAAACCTCCAGCCATTCCTTACGGATTTCAGCGTCATTGCGCAGCGTTTGCGGCGTGCCGTCAAACACAATACTGCCGTGCCCCATGACCAGCGCCCTATCGGAAATCGCCATGGCAATCGTCAGCTTCTGCTCGATCAGCAGCACTGAAATACCGCGCTTTTTGAGTTCCTTGAGATATTCGGCGACCAGCTCAACAATTTTGGGAGCAAGCCCCTCAGTGGGCTCATCAATGATGATGAGATCCGGGTCACCCATCAGTGTGCGGCACAGCGTCAGCATCTGCTGTTCGCCACCCGACATCACGCCCGCCTCGGTGTGCTGACGCTCTTTCAGACGGGGGAAAAGCTCGTACATATCCTGGAGCGACCAACGGCCCGCTTTGCGCGCGCTTTTTTGCCCAAGGTACAAGTTTTGTTCAACGGTTAAAGTCGGGAAAATGTCTCGGCTCTCTGGCACGTAGCCGATCCCCAGGTGGGCCACTTCAAACGTGCGCTTGCCCAGAATCTGCTGCCCTTTCCAGGTCAATGATCCTTCGCAATCAACCAGACCCATGATGGCCTTGGCCGTGGTGGACCGCCCTGAACCATTGCGCCCTAGCAGTGCCACAATTTCACCCGCGTTGACCTCAAAGTCAACACCGTGCAGAACATGGCTTTTGCCATAGTAGGCATGGAGGTTTTGGATTTTTAACATGGTTAATGGCCTTCAGCCTGTGCGTCTGCAACTGAAGAGCCGAGGTAGGCTTCCTGCACCCGCTGGTTGGACCGTACCGCGTCTGGCACGTCATAGGCCAGCACCTCACCATAAACAACTACCGCAATTTTGTCGGCCAGACCAAACACAACACCCATGTCATGTTCAACGGTCAGCAGCGTCTTGCCCACGGTCACATCCTTGATCAGCTTGATGAAGCGGCTGGTCTCGGACTTGCTCATGCCTGCGGTAGGCTCGTCGAGCAAAATGACATTGGCCCCGCCAGCAATCGTGATGCCAATTTCGAGAGCACGCTGCTCAGCGTAGGTCAGGTTCATCGCCAACACATCGCGTTTTTTATCCAGGGCCACCATGGACATGAGTTCCTCAGCACGTTCGTTGGCATCGCTGAGGTCGGCCAGGAACTTCAAAAAGGTATATTTGTAGCCAAGGCTCCACAACACACCGCAGCGAAGGTTTTCAAACACGCTGAGTTTCGGGAATATGTTGGTGATCTGAAAACTCCGGCTCAAACCCATGCGATTGATTTCGAACGGTTTTTTACCGTTCAGACGTTGCCCATTGAGCATCACGTCACCGCTGGTGGGTTCAAAGCGACCACTGATCAGATTAAACAGGGTCGATTTACCGGCACCGTTTGGCCCAATGATGCCGACGCGCTCGCCGGCAGGGATGGCAAGATTGATGCCGCGAATGATCTCTGTCTTGCCAAAGCTCTTGCGCAAGTCCTTGAGTTCCAGTGCGTAGGTAGTCACAGGCTTTCCCTCCGCTTGATTTCTTGTTCGATGCTCTCTTGGATCTGACCCCATTTGCGTGCAAATTGGCGGCGAAATATCTCGAAAAGGCTCAGTCCCACCAGCATCACGACCGCGGAGCCTACCCAGCTACCGACGCCTTTGGCATTCAGCGTCGCACCCATGAAAGGAAGCTCAGGCCCCAGCGCAGCATTCAATTGCAAGTGATAGGTCATCTCGATCATGGCGGCAGCACCCACCAGGACGACTACCCCAGTCATTGCAAGCGCCAGGTAGCTCACCCAGAGTTTTCGCAAATGCCCAAACATGGCCACACGAAGATTCATCATGATCAGCGATGCCACGCCACCCGGCGCAAACATCACCATGAAGAGGAAGATCAAGCCCAGGTACAGCAACCAGGCTTTGGTGAACTCGGAGAGTAAAACAAAGGCCAGCACCATCAAAATAGCGCCGATGATGGGGCCGAAGAAGAACGTGGCACCGCCCAGGAAGGTAAACAGCAAGTAAGCACCGGAGCGATAGCCACTGACGACTTCCGACGTCACAATTTCAAAGTTCAAGGCTGCCAAGCCACCTGAGATTCCCGCAAAAAAAGCCGCCACGATGAAGGCGATGTAGCGTACTTTTTGGGTGTCGTAACCCACAAACTCGACGCGCTCAGGGTTGTCGCGCACGGCATTCAACATGCGGCCCAATGGCGTGCGGGTGAACGCGAACATCAGGCCGGTGCAAACAAATGTGTACACCGCAATCAAGTAATAAAGCTGAATTTGTGGCCCATAAGTAATGCCAAAAGTCTTGGCACCCGCCACCCTGTTACCCGACACGCCGCCCTCGCCCCCGAAGAACTCGGGAAACATCAGCGACATGGCCCACACCAGTTCACCAATCCCCATGGTGATCATGGCAAACGGTGTGGCAGCCTTCTTGGTGGTCACCCACCCCAGAAGAATAGCGACGAGCATGCTCGAGAAGCCGCCTACGATGGGAATCAGGCTCACTGGCAAGGGCAGCCCACCAGTCACGAGATTCAGCGTATGAATGGCCAGAAACGACCCCATGCCCGAATAAACGGCGTGCCCAAAACTCAGCATGCCACCTTGCCCCAACAGAATGTTGTAGCTCAGACATACGATGATGGCAATGCCCATCTGGCTCAGCATGGTGTGGCTCAGGCTGCTGGTAAAAACCATTGGCACAATCAGCAGTACCAGGGCAAAACCGGTCCAGACCAAAAACCGGCCTGTATTGAATGATTTGACGGAGGAAGCGTTTTGGCTCATGGCTCAACCCTCACGCTTTCCGAGCAGGCCCTTGGGCCGAAAGATCAGGATCAACACCAGAAACAGGTACGGAAGGATGGGCGCCACCTGGCTGATCTTGAGCTTCCACAACGCATAGCCGAAGGTCGATGGTGACAGCATGACCCCAACCGTCTGAAGCGCGGACTGGACCGACGCATCTATCGCCACAGCAAATGTCTGCAAGATGCCAATGAGCAAAGACGCCAGAAACGCCCCGGCCAGCGACCCCATACCTCCCACCACCACTACCACAAAAATCACACCGCCCACCGAAAACGCCATACTGGGCTCGGTGACATAGGCGTTGCCACCAATCACACCCGCCAAACCTGCCAAGGCGCAGCCGCCGCCAAAAACCATCATGAATACCCGGGGCACGTTATGCCCCAGCGCCTCTACGGTTTCAGGGTGCGTCAGGGCCGCCTGAATGACGAGCCCAATGCGGGTTCGGGTCAACAAAAGCCAGATGGCTAGCAGCATCAATAAAGCCACGACCATCATGAAGGCGCGGTAGGTCGGAAACTGCGTCCCAAACAGTGTGAACAAGGGGCCGTCCAGCGCCACGGGCACGCGGTAATCCACCGAGCTTCGCCCCCACACCAGTTGCACCAGTTCAAGAATGATGTAACTCAAGCCAAAAGTGATCAAAAGCTCGGGCACGTGTCCAAACTTATGAACCCGCCGTAGGCAATACCGCTCGAAAGCCGCACCCAGAACCCCCACCAGCAGGGGCGCCACGAGCAGAGCGGGCCAGAATCCAACGACCGAAGTGACGGTGTAGGCAAAGTAAGCCCCCAGCATGTAAAACGAAGCATGGGCGAAGTTGAGAACGCCCATCATGCTGAAGATCAGCGTCAAGCCGGAGCTAAGCATGAACAGCAGCAAACCGTAGCTGATGCCGTTTAACAATGAGATGGTGTAGAACTCCATGACGTCCCTTTGTCCAGTTGAACCTGAATGACCCGGTGAAACAAACCCAATAAAAATGCCGGGTTGCTCACACCCGGCATTTGAACGCTGTCAGGCGTTCTGTCAAGGCGGATGACCTCAGGCGGGGCGCTTCATCTGGCAGCTGGTGGGCGTGCTGGCCACATACGGGTCCATCTGCTTGATCGGAACAAATGTGAAGCCGGTGTTTTCAACACTGTAAGGGTTCTTTTTATCCACCTTCTGCCACTTGGTCACAAACATGGACTGTTGCAACTGGTGGTCGGACTTGCGCATCTGCACGTCACCCGCGTAACTCTTTATGCTCAAGCCTTCCATGGCCGCAGCCACTTTGACGGGATTGGTAGACTTGGCATTTGCCATGGCCGCACCCATTAACTGGATACCGTTGAGCGTCGCAAAAGTGTAATAGTCATCATTGAATTTCTTCTTGAACTCGGCGCCCATTGCACCCAGGTCCCCGGTGTGATTGGAGTGACCGTAGGCAATGACATAAACCTCACCTTCACCGCCCGCCGCCAAGGCGGTCGGTGTACCTGTCACGCCAGCGTAATAGGTGTACATCGGCAGCTTGAGACCCGCATCATTGAGGGCTTTGACGAACAAGGTCAAATCAGCACCCCAGTTTCCGGTGACGATGGTGTCGGCACCTGACTGCTTGATTTTGGCCACGTACGGCGCGAAGTCTTTTACCTGACCAATGGGGTGCAGATCTTCACCGGCGATCTTCACATCGGGACGTTTACGGGCGATGCCTTCCTTGAAAAAGCGCGCCACTTGCTGGCCATGCGAGTAATTCTGATTCAGCAGGTACACGCTTTTGACTTTGGGCTGGTCCTTCATGAAGGTGGTCAATGCTTCCATTTTCATGGTGGTGTCCGCGTCCAGACGGAAATGCCAATAGTCACATTTCTCGTTGGTCAAAGCCGGGTCTACCGCAGCGTAGTTCAGGTAAACCACTTCCTTGCCGGGGTTTCGTTCATTGTGTTTGGCCACGGCATCCGCTAACGCCAGAGCTGCACCCGAGCCGTTGCCCTGGGTGATGTAACGGAAGCCCTGATCAATGGCCGCCTTGAGCGTGTTCAGACTTTCTTGAGGCGACCCTTTGTTGTCAAAGCCTGTCACTTCAAACTTGACGCCAGCCGGATTTTTAGCGCCACTGAAACGCTCGGCCACAAACTGCCAGCTCTTGAGCTGGTTTTGACCGACGTTGGCAAAGGGACCAGAAAGCGGGTCAATAAACGCGATTTTGACGGTCTCGCCTTTTTGCGCATGGGCCATACCGGCACAGGCCAGAACAACCGAGGCGGTCAATACTTTGGCAGCAAATTTCATATCTATATCCTGAAGATTATTGGAAAACTGTCGTAGCGTAGCGGAAGTTGTGCAGTGCAGCGTTAGGGCTTGCCCTAGCCCCTATCGCGCAGGTGACTGCAACGGAAGCGGTGCACCCTTTCAGCGCGCAACCCAATCCACGGCTCAAACACCGGGCAGCTTGTAGTCCTTTAATATTTCACGAAGCTTGGTCTTTTGCATCTTGCCCGTGCCGCCCAAGGGAATCGCGTCCAGAAATACCACGTCATCGGGAATCTGCCACTTCGCAGTTTTGCCGTCAAAAAACGCAATGAGTTCATCGCGCGACACCTCCACACCGGGCTTTTTGACCACCGCGATAATGGGCCGCTCGTCCCACTTGGGGTGCTTCATGCCGATGCACGCAGCCATGGCCACCGCCGGATGCGCCATGGCGATGTTTTCAACGTCGATCGAGCTGATCCACTCCCCGCCCGACTTGATAACGTCTTTGCTGCGGTCGGTGATCTGCATGTAACCGTCGGGGTCAATCGTGGCCACGTCACCGGTTGGGAACCAGCCGTCGACCAGCGGGCTGCCGCCCCCCTCGTCATTTCCCTTGAAATAGGCACTGATGATCCATGGCCCCTTGACCAGCAAGTCGCCGTAAGCCTTGCCGTCCCACGGCAGATCCTTGCCGTGCTCATCCACGATCTTCATGTCAACGCCAAAGATGCCGCGGCCCTGCTTGAGGCGCACCTTCATCTTGTCGTCAGTGGACATCGGGAGATGCTTGTTCTTGAGCGTACAAACCGTGCCCAGTGGCGACATTTCAGTCATGCCCCAGGCGTGCAGCACCTCCACGCCATAGACATCATTGAAGGCCGTGATCATGGCTGGTGGGCAGGCCGAGCCGCCAATCACCGTGCGCTTGAGGGTAGAAAACTTCAACCCGCCTGCCTGCATGTGCCCCAGCATCATCTGCCACACCGTGGGCACGCCAGCGGCAAAGCTCACCTTTTCAGCTTCAATCAATTCAAAAATCGACTTGCCGTCCATAGCCGGGCCGGGGAACACCAGCTTGGCACCCGTCATGGCGGCCGAATATGGCAGGCCCCAGGCGTTGACGTGAAACATGGGCACCACAGGCAAAATCGAGTCGCGCGCACTCATGCTCAAGGCGTCGGGCAGGGCCCCTGCGAATGCGTGCAGCATGGTGGAGCGATGGCTGTACAACGCCGCCTTGGGGTTGCCCGTGGTACCACTGGTGTAGCACATGCTGGAGGCCGAGTTTTCATCAAAATCGGGCCACTGATATTGGCTGGGCTGCTCCCCAATCCAGGCCTCGTAGCTGATCAGACCGGGAATGCCGCTGTCGGCAGGCAGCTTGTCTGCATCACACAGGGCCACATAATGTTTGACCGTGGTGCATTTGCTGTGAATGGCCTTGATGATGGGCAAAAAGCTCATGTCAAAACACAGCACCTGGTCTTCGGCGTGGTTGGCGATCCAGGCGATCTGGTCCGGGTGCAAACGGGGGTTTAGCGTGTGCAAAACGCGACCCGACCCGCTCACGCCAAAGTAGAGCTCCAGGTGGCGATATCCGTTCCAGGCCAGGGTAGCCACTCTGTCGCTGAAGCCGATCTTCATGCCGTCCAGCGCATTGGCGACCTGGCGGGACCGCGCTGCCACGTCTTTCCAGGTGTAGCGATGGATATCGCCCTCAACCCGACGCGAGACGATTTCACCCTCGCCGTGATGGCGATCAGCGAAATCTATCAGGGAAGAAATAAGCAACTGTTGACTCTGCATTAACCCAAGCATGAAACGCTCCTGAAGTTTTTTGATTGAATGAAAATCGGATAGTGGCGAAGAATACCGCAGACCGCGATGGTGCCATTTCCTTTGCTGGACAATCTTCGCATGACAATCGCCGTGCAGAACACCATTGAAAACCAGATTAATCCCGCCCTTCAGAATGGCATTGAGCTGGGTTTGACCTGGCGCAATGGCTTTGCGGAGTTAGGTACCGACTTTTATACGCCCCTGGCCCCCGAACCGCTGCCAACACCTTACTGGGTCGGTAAAAGCCAGAATGTGGCCCGCGAGTTGGGGCTCAACCCCGCACTGCTGGACTCCCCCGCGCTGCTTGAGGCCCTCAGCGGGAACGCCAATCTGGCCGGCACAAGTTCGCTGTCCAGCGTGTACAGCGGGCACCAGTTTGGCCAGTGGGCGGGGCAACTGGGCGATGGGCGAGCCATTCTGCTGGGCGAAGCGCTGGCGCCGCAAACCACCAGCGCGCCACGTCCCGATTCAGGCCTGGAAATCCAGCTCAAAGGCGCGGGGCGCACGCCCTACTCACGCATGGGCGACGGCCGCGCCGTGTTGCGCTCCAGCATTCGAGAGTTCTTGTGCAGTGAGGCCATGTATGGCCTCGGCATCCCCACATCACGTGCGCTTTGCGTGACGGGCTCAGACGCACGGGTGCGCCGCGAAGAGATAGAGACGGCAGCGGTGGTCACGCGCGTGGCACCCAGTTTCCTTCGATTCGGCCACTTCGAACATTTCTCTCACGGCGACCAGCACGCACAGCTCAAAGTGCTGGCTGACTATGTGATTGACCGTTATTACCCCGCATGCAAGGCAACGCCAAAGTATGCGGGCAACTCCTACGCCAACCTGCTGGAAGCGGTGAGTGAACGCACCGCCGAAACCGTGGCGCAGTGGCAGTGTGTCGGCTTTTGCCATGGGGTGATGAACACGGACAACATGAGCATCCTGGGCTTGACGATTGACTACGGCCCGTTCCAGTTTCTTGACGGGTATGTGCCCGGTCATATCTGCAACCACAGCGACACCGGCGGGCGATATGCCTTCAACAAACAGCCCAACATTGCGTACTGGAACCTTTATGCCCTGGGTCAGGCGCTGCTCCCGTTGATTGGCGAGCAAGAGTTGGCCATTGCCGCACTGGAGTCCTACAAGACCGTGTTTCCAGTTGCATTTGAGCGCGGCATGCGCGCCAAGCTCGGTCTGTTGGACGTGCAAACCGACGACCGCGCCTTGATTGAAAACACATTGAAGCTGCTGGCCAAGGAAAGCGTGGACTTCACGATCTTCTGGCGGCGCCTAAGTCAGTACATGGCGGGTGCGAGCGTGGATACGGTTCGGGATCTGTTCCTTGACCAGGCTGCATTTGACACCTGGTTGCTACAGTATTCAGAGCGAACTATGCACGTTCTACGTGGGCCAATAGCCGATTTGATGCTTAAAACCAATCCAAAGTACGTTTTACGCAACCATTTGGGCGAAGAGGCCATCCGGGCGGCCAAGCTGAAGGATTTCTCCGTGGTGCGCGATTTGCTCGCGGTGCTGGAGAGGCCGTTTGACGAACACCCTGCGTTTGAAGCCTGGGCTGGTTTTCCACCGGATTGGGCTTCGGGGATTGAGATCAGCTGTTCGTCTTGAGATCAATTCAGCCGTGCGACCGCCACGCTACCGGAATGGCCCAGCTTGAAGTTACCCACCACGCGAACCAGGTCGTCGGCCTGACCTTTAAGGCTGCTGGCGGCAGCGGCCATTTGCTCCACCAGTGCAGCGTTTTGCTGGGTACCCTGGTCCATGCGGGTTACCGCTTCGCCAATTTGCGCAACTCCGGTGGCCTGCTCGTTGCTGGCTGCGCTGATTTCACCCATGATGTCGGTCACGCGGCGAATGGCGGTCACCACCTCGACCATGGTTTGGCCCGCCTGCTCGACCAGCACATTGCCTTGTTCCACCCGCTCCACACTGGCATTGATCAGTGACTTGATTTCCTTGGCGGCATCGGCACTGCGCCCTGCCAGCGAACGAACCTCAGATGCGACCACAGCAAAGCCACGGCCCTGCTCGCCTGCACGGGCCGCTTCAACGGCCGCATTCAAGGCAAGGATGTTGGTCTGGAATGCGATCCCGTCAATCACGCTGATGATGTCAGCGATTTTTCGCGACGACTCGTTGATGCCTTTCATGGTTTGCACCACCTGGCTCACCACCTGCCCGCCCTGAATTGCCACAGTTGATGCACTGTGGGCCAACTGATTGCTGGTCCTTGCGGAGTCCGCGTTCTGGCGCACCGCAGAGCTGAGTTCCTCCATGCTGGAAGCTGTTTCTTCAAGGACACTGGCCTGCTGCTCGGTGCGTGCGCTAAGGTCGTGATTGCCTTGCGCAATTTCGGCACTGGCAGTGGCGACAGATTCA
Organism: Rhodoferax sp.; assembly: GCA_031430225.1. GTDB lineage: Bacteria > Pseudomonadota > Gammaproteobacteria > Burkholderiales > Burkholderiaceae_C > JANYCG01. Next base: position 13,040 of record JANPAZ010000149.1, read on the forward strand.
GACCCCTGCCTGACATGGTTCACCAGCTTAACCAGATTGACCTGCATGTCACCCAGCGAGTTCAGGAGTGCACCGATTTCATCTTTGCCGCCGCTCGCAATCGTCACCGACAAATCGCCATGCGCCACTCTGTCTGCTATGGCGACAGCTTGCCGCAGGGGACCCACGATCTGGCGGCTCAGCCAGACGGCTCCAGCAAGGCTAAGGAGCGTGACAGACACCATCAGTGAATAGGCAATCGTGCTGGCACGCTCGGCGCCGGAACTGGCAGAGGCAGAGATCGCCTGCTCAGCCTTACTCAATTGGGTTTTCAGGTCTCCGAGCAACTTGGCCGTCAGCCGGTCCGCACCACTGGCAGCCTTGTCGCCCGCTGAAAAATCATAGTCGGCCGCCTTGTAAGCGGCAAAGGCCTTGACATAGCGCTCCTGCGCCACACCGATCTCGCGCGCCAGGTCTGCCACCATCGCTTTTGTTGGATCATCCACCAGCAAGGGTGCAAGAGTCTGAAGTCCCTCGCGTACTGCCTTCATTTTGTTCACATGGGCATTCCAGAAGTCGTCACGCTTTTTTTCGTCCTTGCCCCGCAACAGCACGTTCTTCCACTCCTGTATGGCCGTGGAAAAGTCGGATCCGACCTCTGCGACCTGGCGGTGTGCTGCAACTGCACGAAGTACATCCTGGCCATACGTGGCGACTGCGGAATTGAGTCTGAAAAGGCCGAAGAGGCTGCTAGCAAACAATAGACCCAAAGCGATCGCGAATGCTATTGGAAGTTTGACGCCAAGTTTCATGGTGTTGTTTTCTTTGCCCCGCACTGTCAGGAAGGAACACTGGACACACGCAATTCTAGAAAATGATGTAGAGGGTTTACCTGATGCTGACAAGGTTTCGAGCTCTACAAACGCTGAACGAAGTTGCAGACGCCCAACTTGCGTCATCAATGTAGCATTCAGGCTACACAAGACGCTCAGTTGCTATTGTATTCAGAGCGAACTATGACCATTCTAAAAGGGCCTGTTGCCGATTCGATGCTTGTAACCAATCCCAAGTACGTTGTGCCTATCCATTTGTGTGGGAAGTCATTCGAGCGGCGACTGGGCCAAAAGTGTGAGGTTTTGGCTTGCAGGGCGCGAGGGGCCCAAGCTAAAAGACTAAACCAGATGCGCAGCAGCAATCAAATCGCGCGTATACGCCTGCTGCGGCTGCGCAAACAGCGCCAGGGTCTCACCCTCTTCCACCACATCGCCATCTTTCATCACCATCACCCGGTGCGCCATGGCCCGGATCACCGCCAGGTCGTGGCTGATGAAGATGTACGACAAGCCATGGCGTTGCTGCAACTCGGCCAGCAACGCCAGCACCTGCTGCTGAACTGAGGCGTCCAGCGCCGAAGTGGGTTCGTCCAGCACCAGCACTTCGGGCTCCAGCACCACAGCCCGCGCAATGGCGATGCGCTGACGTTGCCCGCCCGAGAACTCATGCGGGTAGCGGTTCAGCACACCGTAGAGGCCATTTTTCTCGGACAAACCCACCTCATCCAGAAGGGCCTGCACCTTAAGCTGGTGCTCCTGCGGCGTCAGGTTTGGCTGGTGCAGAGCCAGGCCCTCGCCGACTATTTGCCCAACTGTCATGCGCGGTGAGAGCGAGGCAAACGGGTCTTGCAACACCACCTGCATGCGCTTGCGCATTTTGCGCAGGGTGTTGCGGTCCGCATTGTCAATGCGTTGCTGGTCCATGATGACCTGGCCCCCGGACAACGATTGCAGCGCCAGAAGCGCCATGCCCAGGGTCGTCTTGCCAGAGCCCGATTCACCCACGATCCCCAGTGTTTCACCCCGGTGCAACTTCAGGCTGGTGGCTTTCACCGCGTGAAACTGTTTCCTGGAAAACCAGCCCGTTGGCGTGTCGAAGCTGACGCCAACAGACTGCGCTTCGACCAACACCGCAGCCGCGTCTGGCAAGGCCTGCACCACGCGCTGCGGCCGGGTTGCCAGCAAACGTTGTGTGTAGGCATGTTGCGGGTTCGAAAACACGGCTTCAGTGGCCCCCATCTCCACCAGTTTTCCGCGCTCCATGACGCCAACCCGGTCGGTAAAACGGCGCACCAGATTCAGGTCATGGGTAATAAACAGCAGCGCCATGCCAATCTCGCGTTGAAGCTCGTCAAGCAAACCCAGAATCTGCGCCTGCACGGTGACGTCCAGCGCGGTGGTGGGCTCATCGCAAATCAACAGCTTGGGCCGACACGCCAGCGCCATGGCAATCATGGCGCGCTGGCGTTGCCCGCCTGATAACTGGTGCGGGTAAAAATCAACCCGCTCCTTGGGCGAAGGAATGCCGGTGCGATCCAGCAGCTCGATAGCGCGAGCTCGCGCCGCATCAGGCCTCAGGTCCTCGTGCAACACCAGCACCTCGGCAATTTGGTGACCCACTTTGTACAGCGGGTTCAGTGCCGTCATGGGCTCCTGAAAGATCATGCCGATTTGCCCGCCGCGGATGACCTGCATCTCGGTTTCGCTCTGCTGGCACAGGTCCCGCCCTTCAAAGCGGATGGCACCAGTGGTAGTGGCGGCATCAACCAGTCGCAGAATCGACAACGCCGTGATGGATTTGCCCGAGCCGGATTCACCCACAATCGCCAGCTTTTCCCCCACGTTAATGGAGAAAGACACGTCATCCACCACTTTGGATGGGCCAAATGACACGCTCAGATGAGCGATGTCCAACAAGACATTGCTGCTCATGGTTCAGGACTTTCTGGTGTCAAAGGCGTCGCGCAGTGCGTCGCCAATAAAGGTCAGCAACAACATGGTCACGGTCAGCAAAACAAAGGTCGGGAAGATGATCCACCACGAATCCAGATTGGCCTTGCCTTGCAGCAGCAATTCACCCAGCGACGGCACCGAAGCGGGCACACCCAGCCCTAAAAAATCCAGAGACGTGAGCGCCAGAATGGCTGCACTCATGCGAAACGGTATGAAGGTGATGACCGGTGTGAGCGAGTTGGGCAGCACATGGCGGCGAATGATTTGCAGATTGGACAGCCCCAGGGCCCGCGCCGCCTTCACGTATTCCAGTGAGCGGTTGCGCAAAAACTCGGCCCGCACGTAGTCCGACAAGCCAATCCAGCTCCACAACGACAAAAGCCCCAATAGCAACAGCAATGACGGCTGAAAAATGGCCGCAAAGATGATCAGAAAATAAAGTTCTGGCACAGCGCCCCATATCTCGACCAGTCGTTGCATACCGAGGTCGATGCGCCCCCCAAAGTAGCCCATGATGGAGCCCATGATGACGCCAAGCGTCGTGCCCACCAGGGTGAGCGCCATCGCAAACCAGATGCTCACCCGAAAGCCATAGATCAGCCGGGCCAGCATGTCCCGGCCCTTGAAGTCTGTACCCAACACGTTTTGTGGGCCAGGTGCTGCCGGTGGGGTGGCCTTGGTGAAGTAATCCGACGACACCTCAGAGTGCGGGTTCAGCGTGGTCACGGCCCAATTGCCCGGCTTGCCAAGCAGCTCTGTGATGAACGGGTCCTTCCAGTCAATCGGCGTTGCAAAATGCCCGCCCACCGACTTCTCGCCCGGATTGCTCAGCATGGGAAACAGCAACTGCCCGTTGATACGCGCGACGATGGGCCTGTCATTGCTAACGAGTTCCGCACCTGTGGACAAGACCAGCATCACCACAAAAATCCACAGCGACCAATAACCCAGCCGGTTGCGTTTGAAGCGGGCCCAGGCGCGCTGGTACGGAGACAGTGAGATGGAAGCCGGCAAGGCGTCGGCAGCCGACTGATCGAATCGTTGGGGTACTGGCACAGCACTCATTTGCTGACGCTCCCGAACTGCACGCGCGGATCCACCACGCGGTAAAGAATGTCAGATATCAGCTTGGTCACCACGGCAATCAGGGTGAAGAAGTACAACGAGCCCAGCACGACCGGGAAATCCCGCCGCACCACCGCCTCATAGCCCAACAGACCCATGCCATCGAGCGAAAACAGGGTTTCAATCAGCACTGATCCCGAGAAAAACGCACCGATAAAGGCCGCAGGAAAGTGCGTGACCAGGGGCAGCAATGCATTGCGAAATATATGCTTGTACAAAACACTGTTTTGCGACAACCCTTTGGCGCGTGCCACTAGCACATATTGCTTGCGGATCTCTTCGACAAAGGTGTTTTTGGTCAGGATGGTGATCACTGCAAAGCTGTGGATCGCAAGGCAGGTCAGGGGCAACGCAAGGTGCCAGAAGTAATCTTTGATCTTGCCCACCGTGCTCAGCTCCGCCCAGTTGTCGCTGGTCAAGCCACGCAGCGGAAAAACATCCCAAAACGTGCCCCCGGCAAACAGTACGATCAACAAAATACCCAACACAAAGCCGGGGATGGCGTAGCCCACCAGCACGGCCAGTGTGGTCATGGTGTCAAAGCGCGAGCCTTCGCGGCGTGCCTTGGCAATACCCAACGGGATGGATATCAGGTAAGACAGCAAAAAACTCCACACCCCAAGGCTGATGGAGACTGGCAGCTTCTCCTTGATGAGTTGCCACACGTCTTTGTTGTGCATGAAGCTGCGGCCCAGATCAAACCGCGCAAAGTTGACCAGCATGTCCACATAGCGTTCATGCGCGGGCTTGTCAAAACCGTACAGCTTCTTCAGCTCGGCGATCTGCTTGGCGTCGGTGTCCTTGCTGGCACGGTAGCCGCCGGTGTCACCACCGCCGCCGTCGCGGGACTCGGCCAGAATTTGCTCAACCGGGCCACCCGGCACAAACTGCACCACCACAAAGGTAATGGTGAGCGCACCCAGCAGGGTGGGCAGCATCAGGGCGATGCGCTTGAGGATGTAGATCAACATGGTGTGAGCCCGGGGGTTTTAGATTTACTTTGAGGACGACGCGGCTGCGGGCGTGGCTAGCAGCGACTTGTCCCACCACGTCCACAGCGGCCAGGGCTGGCTGTGTTCGTTCGGAATGCTTTCAATCGCAAAATAGCGCGCCTGTTTGGCAGGAATGCCAAACTTGTTCCAATGCGACGTGGGTTCGGTCCGGACGTATAACTGCGGGATCTGCCAGTGATTCCACATGATGACGCGGTCCAGTGCATGCGAGGCGGTGAGCAGTTCGTCCATATTGGCGGCTTTTTCAATGCGCTCAACCAGCGCATCAACAGCGGGGCTTTTCACCCCCCGATAGTTGCTGCCACCCGGCGTATCGGCCCCCGCACTGCCATACAACCGCTTCAGGTCGGCTCCACTGGGTAAGGTGAACTTGCCTTCGACGATGATGATCAACTCATAGTCGTAGGTTTCCAGGCGACGCCGGTAGAGTGAAAAGTCCACCAGGCGCTCGGTGTACTTGATGCCCAGACGCAGCAAATTGCGCTCAAACTCCGGATTGCGCCCTACCGACGACGGCTCCAGATACTCGATCGTGAAGGCTTCGCCCTTGGCGTTTCGCAGCACGCCGTCAGGCGCAATGTTCCAGCCGGCTTGAGACAGCAGGTCTGCCGCCCGCCTGAGATTGTCGCGCAGTGCATTGGGGTGGGTGTCGTTGCGGGGTGCCTTGAAGGCCGGGCCAAACACCTCCTTGGGCAATTGGGCCCGAAACGGCTCCAGCAAAGCCAGCTCTGCGGGCGATGGTTCGCCAGATGCTGCAAATGCCGTGTTGTTGAAAATACTGTTGGCGCGGTAGAAGGTGCCCAGGCGGTTGTAGGCCTCAAAGTCCCAGGCATGCATGATCGCTTCCCGCACGCGGATGTCCTGGAACTTCGGTTTGCGCAAATTGAAATCAAAGGCCTGCAACATGCTGCCGGTATCGACCTCCCAGGCTTTCTTGAGAATGCGCCCGTCATCCCATTTCGGCCCTTTGTGAATGCGCGCAAAAGCACGTGCCACCGTCTCGCGCGTGATGTCATATTCGCCCGCCTTAAACGCCTCACGTTTCACGTCCAGGTCTTTGTACATTCGGTAGTTGATGCGGTCAAAGTTGAAATGGCCGCGACGCACGGGTACGTCTTGCGCCCAATATTTCGGATTGCGCTTGAACTCGATGCGGCTGGGCATTTGCAGTGAAGCAATGGTGTACGGGCCGCTGGTAATGGGTGGCTCCTCCACCACGTCAGCCAGGGGCTTGCCACCACCCCATTTGCGAGAAAAAACCGGCATGCCGCCCACGGCAAACACCATATCCATGGAACGGTCTTTCAAGTCAAACCGAACGGTACTCGCATCAACCACCACTGCGCGCTCTGCCCCGGCCAACAGGGTTGCGATGGCGGGCAAAACCAGTTTTCCCTTGAGCCGCCTGAAGCTGTCGACCACGTCTTCGGGCGTGACTGGATCGCCATTGTTGAATTGGGCCTTGGGGTGCAACCTAAAGCTGATGGACGAAAGATCGGGCGCTACCAGCATGGCCTGCGCCAGCAGCCCGTACATGGCCTGTGGTTCGTCCATCGACAGCGTACCCAGCGTCTCGAACATGAACATTGCAAGGGCGGCCGGGGCAACGCCCTTGATGGTGTAAGGGTTGAGTTTGTCAATGCTGTTTCGCCGGTCCGGGTTACTCAGGCGAAGCAGTCCACCTTTGGGCGCGTCCGGGTTCACGTACTCAAAATGCTTGAAATCAGCCGGATATTTGGGCGGCTGATAGGCCGACAGCGCATGCTCCCAAGTGCCCGTGGCAATCGCCGCTGCCAATGCCGTTGAGCCGCCAGCAAGACACAAAACTGCGCCGATAAAGAGTTTCAGTGCGGCGTTTCTAAAAGTCATTTCGGTTGAAAACTTGGGTTATGAGCCATTTTGGCAACGTAATATGCGGCAGTCAGCCAGCGGGTTCCAGCGCGCAACTTTATCCTACAGCCCGCTGTCCTCGTGACATTCAGGCGGGAAATGCAGCGGGTGGGTGCCTTCCCACGTTTTTGAAAGATCTCCAACCCCACGCGCCCGGTCCATGAGAAAGGCGTCCCCACCAAACGGGTTCTGAACGCTCCTACCCCCAAAGAACAGGTGATTTCGAAACCTGAGAAAATCGGGCCCATGACTTACAAAATCCAGAAAACCGATGCCGAGTGGAAAGCGCTGCTCCAGCAAAAAGGCGCCGAGCCACTCGCGTTTGACGTGACCCGCCACGAAGCCACCGAGCGCGCCTACACGGGCAAACTAGAAGGCGTCAAGGAACCGGGCATTTTCAAGTGCATTTGCTGCGGCAAGCCCCTTTTCGATTCCAGCACCAAGTATGAATCCGGCTCCGGCTGGCCCAGCTACTTCCGGCCCATCAGCGAAGACGCAGTCGGCACCAAGGTCGATGGCATGCTGTGGATGAAACGCACCGAGGTGCATTGCGCAGACTGCGGCGCGCACCTGGGCCACGTGTTTGAAGACGGCCCGGCCCCCACCGGCCTGCGCTACTGCATGAACTCTGCCTCTCTGGAATTTGACCCCAAACAATGAAAATCCTGATTGATTTCTTCCCCATCCTGCTGTTCTTTGGAGCTTACAAGCTCTACGACATCTACATAGGCACCGGGGTATTGATGGTTGCAACGATCGGGCAGATGGCAGTCATCTATGCCATGGACCGCAAGCTCACGATGATGCACAAAATCACGCTGGCACTGGTACTTGGCTTTGGTGCACTCACCCTGGCGCTGCACGACGAACGCTTCATCAAGTGGAAGCCTACCGTGCTGTACGCCGCCATGGCCATTGGCCTGGCCCTTGCGCTGTGGGCGGCAAAAAAGAACTTCCTCAAACTGATGCTGGGCAGCCAGCTTGAACTGCCCGACGCGGTTTGGATGCGCCTCAACGTCATCTGGATCGTCTATTGCGCCTTCATGTCAATCGTTAATGGCTATGTGGCGGCCTACTACAGTACGGAAGCCTGGGTTAATTTCAAACTTTGGGGCTATGTTTTTCCGCTGGCATTCATCATTGGCCAGGGTTTGTACATTGCGCCACACATCAAACCTGACGAGCCCAAAGCATGAGCAACCAATCCACAATTTCGCACTCTGCAACCCTTCTTGAGCAACGCCTGCGCGAAACCCTGCAACCAGCCCGCCTCGAAGTACTTGACGAAAGTGCCGCCCATGCAGGTCACGCGGGTGCCAACGGCACGGGTGTTGGCACGCATTTTCGGGTGCGAATTGCGTCACATTTGTTTACAGGCAAGAGCCGCGTAGCGTGCCATCGCCTTGTGTATGATTCGCTGCAAGTTTTTATTGATCAGGGCGTCCACGCCATTGCCATTGAGACTGAACCCGCCTGACCCCCCAAAATCCATCAGGGACCCATCTAGGAATATTAGTATGAAAAAACACATTCTTTCTGCCATCGCAGGTGTCACGCTGCTGTGCGCTCTGAGCCCTATTGCGATGGCGCAAAACATCGCCATCGTCAATGGCAAGGCTGTTCCCAAGGCCCGTATGGACGCACTTGCACAACAAGTGGCGCGTGCCGGCCGGCCCGTAACGCCTGAAATGCAGGGCCAATTGCGAGATGAAATCATTGCCCGCGAAGTCTTCATGCAAGAAGCCCAATTGCGTGGCCTGGACGCCACTGAGGACTTCAAGGCCCAGGTGGAACTGGCGCGCCAGTCGATTCTGATTCGCGAGCTGTTTGGTGATTTCCAGAAAGCCAACCCTGTGACAGAAGCCGACATCAAGGCCGAATACGACAAATTTGCCGCAGCCAATGGTGGCAAGGAATACAAGGCACGCCACATTCTGGTCGAAAAAGAAGCCGATGCGAAAGCCATCGTGGCCCAGTTGAAAAAGGGCGGAAAGTTTGAAGATATAGCCAAAAAATCATCCAAAGACCCAGGCTCTGGTGCTAACGGGGGTGACCTGGATTGGGCAGCGGCCGGCAGCTATGTGAAGGAATTCTCGGAAGCCATGGTCAAGCTCGAAAAAGGCAAGTTGACCGAGACGCCGGTCAAGACGCAGTTCGGCTACCACATCATTCGGCTGGACGACACGCGTGAAGCACAGTTGCCAAAATTTGACGACGTGAAACCGCAAATTGCGCAGCAGTTGCAGCAGCAGAAGCTGGCCAAATACCAGGACGACCTGCGCGCCAAGGCAAAAGTCGAATAA
>JANPAZ010000150.1:0-2995 GCA_031430225.1 Rhodoferax sp.
CGCTTCAATCTCGGCCCTGGTACGGCCCGTGCCCGTGAAGTAATCCAGCGTCTTCTCATCTACCGGGAAGAAGCCCATGGTTGCGCCGTACTCGGGAGCCATATTGGCAATGGTCGCGCGGTCAGGCAAGGCCAGCGTGCGGGTGCCCTCGCCGTAAAACTCGACGAACTTGCCAACCACTTTATGCCGCCGCAATATTTCCGTGACGGTCAGCACCAGGTCAGTGGCTGTCACCCCTTCACGCAGTCGGCCCGTCAGCTCAAAGCCCACCACATCGGGCGTGAGGAAGTACACTGGCTGCCCGAGCATGGCGGCCTCCGCCTCAATACCGCCGCAACCCCAGGCCACGACGCCGACGCCGTTGATCATGGTGGTGTGGCTGTCGGTGCCCACCAGCGTGTCGGGGTAATAAATATCGTCTTTCGTTTTGTGCACGCCGCGCGCCAGGTATTCCAGATTGACCTGGTGCACGATGCCAAAGCCCGGTGGCACCACGCGAAACGTGTCAAACGCCTGCATGCCCCATTTCATGAACTCGTAGCGCTCGCGGTTGCGCTGGAATTCCAGCTTCATGTTCAGGTCCAGCGAATTCTTTTTGCCATAGTGGTCCACCATCACCGAGTGGTCCACCACCAGGTCAACCGGCACCAGCGGCTCGATGCACTTGGGATCTTTGCCCAGCTTGACGGCCACGCTGCGCATGGCGGCCAAGTCGGCCAGCAAAGGAACGCCGGTGAAATCCTGCAGCACCACGCGTGATACGACGAATGGAATCTCGTTCACGCGGTGTCCGGTGGCGCTCCAATTGGCCACCTCAGCAACATGCGCGGCAGTGACCTTCTTGCCGTCGCCCATTGCGCAATTTCGCAGAACGCTTTCCAGCACGATGCGCATGGACACCGGCAGCCGCAAGAGGGTGGGGAACTGCTTTGCCAACGCGGGCAACGAGTAGAACTTGCCTGATTTTCCTGACGCAGTTTTAAATGTCTTGAGGGTTGAGGCGAAGGGGTGATTTGGCACACGGGGCATGAAGACTCCTTTGCAGGCTCCTGTTAGCGGGCTGTTTTTAAACTGTTTGCACAGCGCCAATGCATTCTGTCAGCAGTGCCTATTGCCCTGCTGTGGGTGTTGGCTTGAGCCAAGGCGAAGCGAAAGGCTGCGCCAGGCTCACCTGATCTGCTGTTTTGGGAAACCGGTAATAGCGCTCATTCAGGTACTGTGCCACGCTAACGATGTCTTCGTCTGACCAGCGCAGCATCGCCACCCCTTGCCAGCGTTGCACCTGGCCCTTGAGACTGATCCAGTCATTGGCCAACTTCTTGTCGCGCCAATGCATCTGATCGCCATGGCAGGCGATGCAATGCGTGGAATAAAGCAGCTCTCCTTTGGACTGAGCCTGTAGCGGCGTCACCGTCGCCAGGCAAACGGCCGTAAACGCTGAAGCTACCCATTGGTTTAACGTCGGTTTTTTCATCATGCTTCTCCAATTGGATCGCCGTGCTGTGGAATCGCCAGAATTCATCAGTCAGCATACGCTTGCTGATAAGACCCGCCTTGACACAGAACAAGCTCCCAAACCAATTCGCTTGTGAACGCGATCCCGCGCCGCACGCTGGGATAATTCGGGCATGCCGACACATCCTGAAAGTCCGTTGACCCCTGCGGGCAACTTTGCTCCTACCAAAACCTGTCCTCATGCAAGGCCCTGACGCCCAGCACCGCCTGGCGCTGGCCCTGATCTGGCTGACGCCAGCCCTATGGACGGTGAACTACCTGGCTGCGCGCAGTGCGCCTGGCGTGATTGAGCCTTATGCGCTTGCATTTGGCCGTTGGCTGATAGCGGGCAGCATTCTGGCGCTTATCGCCCGCGAAGAACTCTGGCGGGAGCGGCGCGCGGTGCTGGCAGTCTGGCATCAGTATGTTGTACTGGGCACACTTGGCATGATGATCTGTGGCGCGTGGGTCTACATCGGGGCCCAAACGACGCAGGCTGCCAATATCGCACTGATCTATGCCGCCGCGCCAGTACTCATCGCGCTCGGGTCGGTTCTTTGGCTTGGCGAGCGCATGGGGCCAATGCAGCTTGCCGGCGTAGTTGTGGCGCTGGCAGGCGTGGTTCACGTCGTCGTCAAAGGTCAGTGGGCTGCCCTGTCCAGCGTCCATTGGGTGGTCGGCGACCTCTGGATCATTGTGGCGACGGTATCGTGGGCTGGTTACGCACTGTTGCAGAAGATCTGGCCCAGCCGCCTGAGCGCCACGGCACGTCTGGCCTGCATCTGCGCGGGGGGCGTTCTGGTGATGGTGCCATTTACGATCCGCGAAGCTGGGCTGCCCACCACTCCGCCGTGGACCTGGGCAGCCGCGGCGCTGACTGTCACTGTGGCATTGATCCCCGGCTTGGGGGCCTACTGGATATACGGCTGGGCCCAGAAAATCCTTGGTGCAAGCCGGGTGGCAATGACGCTTTACCTTGGCCCTTTGTATGGGGCTGTGGCTGCTTATCTGGTGTTGAATGAGCCGTTGGGCTGGCATCACCTGGTGGGAGCAGCCCTGATCCTGCCGGGGGTCTTTCTGGTAACCCGCAAATAGCAGACGCCAGCAGATTGCCGCCACTGCTGACACCGACCTGGTTGAATTTCTGGCCGAGCTGCGGGCCATGCCATTACCCGACGACGCGCCGGACATGCAGACGGCGGGCGAGCATATTGGCATAGTGCGTGCGCTGTCGCGCGCGTGATGGACACCGGACGCAATCCCGGTTCAGATGCAACACTCGCCAAAGGCACGCAGACATACCCATCGAGACGCCCATGACATCCAGCACCGCCACAATCAACCCCAACCCCAACGCCATCCCCAACGCCAGCCCCACAGACGCAATCCACCACCGCATTTGCCCCCTGTGCGAGGCCTGTTGCGGGCTGGAGCTCAAGGTCAGGGGCGACAAGGTCATCAGCATCCGCGGTCACGATGCCGACGTGTTCAGCGCGGGCTA
>JANPAZ010000151.1:0-8533 GCA_031430225.1 Rhodoferax sp.
GGCCAACCCCAAGACGGGTATCAAGACGTTGCCTGAACTGGTAGCGCGAGCCAAGGCGCAGCCAGGTTCCATCAGCTTTGGTTCCCCAGGCGTTGGCACGCCGCACCACATGGCGATGGAGCTGTTCAAGGCCAAGACCGGTTTGTTCATGCTGCATGTGCCGTACCGCGGCTCGGCAGGCTACACACAAGATCTTTTGTCGGGTGAATTGATGGTGGGCTTCCTGCCCGTGCATATTGCCCAGAACTTTGTGGCGAGTGGCAAGCTCACAGCGATTGCTGTGGGCAGCCCCAAACGCCATCCGGTATCGCCCACGGTGGCGACCTTTGAAGAACTAGGTATCAAGGGTGTGGATGTAGACCTCTGGTACGCATTCTTTGCCCCGGCCAGGACCCCCGCGCCCGTGGTGAGTCGGCTCAACACCGAAATTTCGGCCATTCTGAAATTGCCCGAGGTGCGTGATTTGCTGGGCCGCGCGGGCATGGACGCAGCCGCGTCAACGCCGGATGAGCTCACGGCCGTGGTCAATAAAGACTTCCCGCGCTGGGGTGAGGTCATCAAGCGCAACGGCATCACTGCAGAGTAAGTGCACCGCATGGTGCATGGACTGGCGCTGTAGGCTGACAGACGTCATCCCGGGTCTTGGCTGGAGCCCGCGAAGGCTAATTCAGCGCTAGTTCAGATACACCGGGCGCACGGCCATTTCAAGGGCGTCTGCAGGCGTGCTGTCTGCCAGCTTGGGCGCCGGGCCAACGTCTATGCTCCATTCCGACTGCTTGAGAACTACTGCCAGCAAATGCTGCAACGCCTGAATCAGGTTCAGGTCGAGTGACACCTCAAATTTTCGCATGGCCGCATCGGCAGCCGCCTTTTCTTCAAACGCGATACGAAGCGTTTTGGGACCAAGCTGTGTCACCTGGATTTGCGTGACGAGCAGTGGCTCTACTCCCGCCGGATACTGCACAGACACATCATTGAACGGCGTCTTGAAATCCGCCTTTGCAAGAGTTTCCTGTTGGCGAAACGCTGCCAGGTCGCGGGACTGTCCACCGTCGTGGCTGACCTGCTCACCTTCTATGTTCCCCATGTTTCGCACTGTGCGGACCAGGTGCGGATAGAAATTGGTCAGCATGCGTCGTGTGAACCACAAGCGCACTTCCTCATGGGTACGTGTGTTCATGCGCAAAAGGATGCGGTCTTGCTCAAGCTGGTAAGTCGCCTGAAACTGGTGAAGGTCCATTGTTTGATTCTAGTCAATGAAGCGCGCAAGGTCGTGCCTTGAAATGGATGCGTCTGTCCCAAAGTGCAAACCAACAAGTTAAGGGATACCCATGCGAATCGAGAAACTCACCACCAAATTTCAGGAAGCCCTGGGCGAAGCCCAGACATTGGCGCTGGGCAATGACCATGCCTTCATAGAACCGGTGCACGTGCTGCTGGCCATGCTCAAGCAAGACGACGGTCCCAAGGCCTTGCTGCAACGTGCGGGCGTCAATATTGCGGGGCTAACTGCAGCGGCTGAGATGGCCATGAAGAAGCTGCCCCAGGTGCAGGGGCATGAGCAGGTGCAGGTGGGGCGCGATATGGTCTCGCTTTTGCAGGCGGCCGAGAAAGAATCCATCAAGCGGGGCGACCAGTTTGTGGCCGGTGAGCTGTTTCTGCTGGCACTGACCGACACCAAGCAGGACATCTCGAAAATCGCCAAAGACAACGGCTTGACCCGCAAGTCGCTGGAGTCAGCGATTGACGCCGTGCGTGGTGGCCAGAACGTGGACAGCGCCGACGCGGAAGATCAGCGGGAGTCGCTCAAGAAATACTGCATCGACCTGACCGAGCGCGCGCGCCTGGGCAAGCTCGACCCGGTGATTGGTCGCGACGATGAAATCCGCCGTGCCATTCAGGTCTTGCAGCGCCGCACCAAAAACAACCCCGTACTCATTGGTGAGCCTGGCGTGGGCAAGACCGCCATAGTAGAAGGCCTGGCCCAGCGCATTGTGGCCGGCGAAGTGCCCGAGTCCCTCAAAGGCAAACGCGTGCTGAGCCTGGACATGGCTGCTCTGCTGGCTGGTGCCAAGTTCCGCGGCGAGTTTGAAGAGCGCCTTAAAAACGTGCTGAAAGACCTGGCCAAAGACGAAGGCCAGACCATCGTCTTCATTGACGAGCTGCACACCATGGTGGGTGCCGGCAAGGCCGAGGGCGCGATGGACGCGGGCAACATGCTCAAGCCTGCGCTGGCCCGTGGCGAGCTGCATTGCGTGGGTGCCACCACGCTGGACGAATACCGCAAGTACATCGAAAAAGATGCTGCATTGGAGCGACGTTTCCAGAAAATTCTGGTGGGCGAGCCCACCGTGGAAGCCACCATTGCCATCCTGCGTGGCCTGAAAGAGCGCTACGAAGTGCACCACGGCGTGCAGATCACCGACCCGGCCATCGTGGCCGCCGCCGAGCTGTCCAACCGCTACATTACCGACCGTTTTTTGCCTGACAAAGCCATTGACCTGATTGACGAAGCGGCCAGCAAGATCAAGATCGAGCTGGACTCCAAACCCGAGGTCATGGACAAGAAAGACCGCCGCCTGATCCAGCTGCAGATCGAGCGCGAAGCCGTGAAGCGCGAGAAAGACGAAGCGTCACAAAAGCGTCTCGAGTTGATCAACGAAGAGATCAGCAGTTTGCAAAAAGAAATTGCCGACCTTGACGAGTTGTGGAAGGCCGAAAAGGCCCAGGCCCAAGGGTCCAAGACCATCATGCAAGAGGTGGAAAAAGTGCGCTTTCAGATCAAGACGCTCACCGACAAGGGTGACTTCAACAAGGCGGGCGAGCTGCAGTACGGCAAACTGCCCGAGCTGGAAAAACGCCTGAAAGACGCGCAGGCCCAGGAGGCCGGCAAGGCCAAGAACGCCAAAGACGGTGGTCGCTCGCAACTGCTCCGTACCATGGTGGGGGCGGACGAAATTGCCGAAGTGGTGAGCCGCGCCACTGGCATTCCTGTGAGCAAAATGATGCAGGGCGAGCGCGACAAACTGCTGCAGATGGAAGATAAATTGCACCAGCGTGTGGTGGGGCAAAACGAGGCTATCACGGCCGTTGCCAACGCCATTCGTCGTTCGCGTGCGGGCCTGGGTGACCCGAACCGGCCCACAGGCAGTTTCCTCTTTCTCGGCCCTACGGGCGTGGGCAAGACCGAGCTCTGCAAGGCACTGGCAGGTTTCCTGTTTGACAGCGAAGACCATTTGGTGCGCATCGACATGAGTGAATTCATGGAGAAGCATTCGGTGGCCCGCCTGATTGGCGCACCCCCCGGCTACGTGGGTTACGAAGAGGGCGGCTATTTGACTGAGGCCGTGCGCCGTAAACCCTATAGTGTGCTGCTGCTCGACGAGGTCGAAAAAGCTCACCCCGATGTGTTCAACGTGCTGTTGCAAGTGCTTGATGATGGGCGTCTGACCGACGGACAGGGCCGCACCGTGGACTTCAAAAACACCGTGATCGTGATGACCAGCAACATCGGCTCACCCATCATCCAGAGTATGGTGGGCAAGCCATCGGACGAGATCAAGGACGCGGTGACCGACGAGCTTAAAAACTACTTCCGTCCTGAGTTTCTGAACCGCATTGACGAGACAGTTGTTTTCCACGCGCTGGATGCCAAAAACATCGAAGCGATTGCGGCCATTCAGATCAAGGTGCTGGAAGCGCGCCTGGCCAAGATGGACCTGACGCTGCAAGTCTCACCCGCTGCATTGGCAGAAATTGCCAAGGTCGGGTTCGACCCTGTGTTTGGTGCGCGGCCCCTGAAGCGTGCCATTCAGCAGCGCATCGAAAACCCGCTCAGCAAGCTTCTGCTGGAAGGCAAGTTTTTGCCGAAGGATGTGATCCCGGTAGATGTGGACCCTATTCACTCACCCGGGCAGTTCAGCTTCGGGAAGTAAGCGATCTCGTGCGCTTCTGGCTTGCCCGGTATGGGTGGCTTGAGTGGTTTGGCGGAACTTTACCCGCCAAATCGCTCTGACGCCCACAAGGAAATTGAATAAGTTGCTCTACATATGATAGCAATCTGTTTGGTTTCGGGTGCGCTCCGGCTTTGGGTTGAGAGCAGTCAACTTGCTGCGCGGCACCATGCTCTACACTCATTTTTCAATGAAAACAGAGTCAGTTTTGCTCACCCTGGCCCCTTCGGGTACAACAACAGCCCGCCCTTGGCTGGCACGTCTGCACCCGGCGCTGTTCGGCATGGCGCTGGGCTTGCTGGGGCTGTCAGGGGCGTGGCGCCGGCTGTCTTACTCGGGGGTTGAGTCCGCGACGCCGGTTGCTGGTGCCTTGCTGATCGTGGCGTTTGCCATGCTGGTCGTGTTGCTGTTGCTGTGGGTGCTCAAGCTTGCGCGCCATCGCGATGTGTTGCGCCAGGAGTGGCGCCACCCGGTGCAGGGCGCGCTGCTGGCGTTGCTGCCGGTATCCACCTTGATGGCAGTAACGCTGCTGGCGGGTTTGTGGCCGCAGTTTCGCGGGTGGTTGTTGCCGGTGGCCGTGCTCATGCTTGCCGGGCAAGGCGTGAATGCCTGGCATGTGGTGGCCGATCTCTCTACCGGCAAGACGCCGCCCGAACTGGTGACGCCGGCGCTGTACCTGCCCACTGTGTCGGGCGCATTTGTGGGGGCCATGGCCTTGCACACGCTGGGCCAGCACGGGTGGGGCACGCTGCTGTTTGGCATGGCGTTGGGAGCCTGGGCACTGCTGGAAATGCGCATTCTCAATCGCCTGTTTGCGGGCCCTTTGCCAGCGGCCCTTCGCCCCACGCTGGGTATCGAGATGGCGCCGGGCGCTGTGGGCTCGCTGACCATGGCGACCCTGTGGCCCGATTTGCCGGCTGATGTTTTGATGGTAGCGCTGGGCGTGGCCAGCGGGCCGGTGCTGGCCGTGCTGACCCGCTGGCGTTACTGGCGTGAAGTGCCGTTCAACATGGGTTTCTGGTCGTTTTCATTTCCCCTGGCGGCGCTTGCAGGTGCCACAGTTCATGCCGTGCATCTGGGCGGCTGGCCGGTGGAGGTGGCAGTCATTGCAGTCGCGCTGGCCAGCGCTGTGGTGGCGTTCTTGACCTACAAGTCGGTGGTGTTGACGGCGCGAGGGAACCTGTTGCCTGCCGTGTAATGCTGCGGGCGGTTGCTGCGGGTGGCTGTTGGGTAGCTACTTCTTGACCGGAATCACCGTACCGGCCGGAACCGGCACCGCCGTCACGCTGTTTTGCGGCGAGCCTTCAATCAGCCGGTCAGAGTAGGTCAGGTACACCAGCGTGTTGCGCTTGGCATCGACCATGCGCACCACACGCAGCTTTTTGAAGACGAGCGAAATGCGTTCGCTGTACATCTCTTCCTGCTGGTCCAGGGGCTTGGCACCAAAGCTGATCACACCGGTCTGGCGGCAGGCAATGGAGGCTTCCGCCTTGTCTTCGGCCAGGCCCAAAGCGCCTTTGATACCACCCGTCTTGGCACGCGACACATAACAGGTCACGCCTGCCACCTTGGGGTCGTCATAGGCCTCCACCACGATTTTGTGATCGGGGCCAATGAGCTTGAAGACGGTGTCCACTGCGCCGACTTCTTCGCTGCTGGCGAAGCCGCAGGCGGTCACGAAGAGTGCAAGGGCGGCAAAAGAAAGTGGGAATTTTTTCATAGCTGGGATGGTAAGCGACTGGATCCCATACGCCTGCGTCATCAAGGTGATAGACTAATTTTTACAGATGAACTCCAGTGGAAAAACATGAAACACCTGAACCGTATTGCAGTCCTGGGCGTCCTCGGCGCCGCACTGGCGTTTCCCGCGCTGGCCCAAAACGTGAAGGTGACGCCGCTGGGTGGCATCGAAGGCGAGTTTTGTCCGCAGGACCGTGCCCTGGTCTTTGAAGATCCCAACGGCACACGCGTGCTGTACGACCCGGGTCGTACCATTGCGGGCGCCAGCGATCCGCGCCTGGGCAAGATCGACATCATCCTTGTCAGCCATATGCATGGCGACCATGTGGGCAACGCGCACAACAAGGAGCCCAATTCAGGCACCTGCGCCAACCCCGACATGTCCGTGTCTGCCATGCCGAACTCGCTGGCCGTCAACATCGCCCTGGTCAAGAAATCGAAGATCGTCACGGGTAGTGAGATGCCACCTTTCTTCGCGGCCAAGCTCAAAGCCAACGGTGGTGATCCTGCCAATTCGATGCTGGCCCGCTTTGGCGGCAGCGTGACCGTGGGTGGCGTGCGCATCGCCACCGTCACGGCCATGCACAGCAACGGCGTGGACCCCGACTACATCGGCGGCGAGCTTGGCAAGGCCATGAAGGATGCAGGCATTGCGGGCGATGTGGGCCTGGCAACCGGCTACGTGCTGCGCTTCAGCAACGGCCTGGTGGCCTACCTGTCAGGTGACACAGGAATCACCGCAGACCAGGAGCGCGTGGTGCGGGACCTTTATCAGGCGAAGCTGGCCGTCATGAACATGGGCGACGGCTTTACCACCGGGCCGTCCGAGGCCGCCTTCGTGATGAACGAGCTGGTGAAGCCCGCATCGGTGATCGCCTCACACGCGAACGAAGTGGGCACTGTGGGTGGCAAGGTGCGATCAGGCAGCAAGACCGAGGCTTTCGTCAAGGCCGTCAAGGCGCCGGTGCACATCCCGCTTTCGGGCAAGACCATGGAATTCGACGCCGCAGGGAAGTGCACTGCGGGTTGCTGAAATTGCCTTTGGGTTACTATCAATTGAATAGCGATCAACGCAAGTTCCATGTGGGCCTAAGCCTCATTTTCTCTCATAAAGTCGCTCATAAAGCTGCTGGGTGACCGCCCCAGGTCCGCTTTGAAGATGGCGCTGAAGGCGCTGTCACTGAGTAGCCGCTGGACGCTGCCAAATGGCCTACCAGCGTGTTGCGCTTGCCGTCTGCCATGCGTACGACGCGCAGCTTTTTGACCACCAGCGATGTGCGCTCGCTGGCTATTTCTTCATGCTTGTCCAGCGGCCTGGTGCCAAAGCTGATCACGCCCGTTAACCTGGGGTCGTCGTAGGCCTCCACCCCGATTTTTTGGTTGGGCCCGATGAGTTTGAACCTGCCAAACTGCACTATCAGCCCTATAAATTAAATTCAATGGAATGATTTGCGTCTGAAAAATAAACTTGTGCCTTAAGCTAGTTTCAAACAACTCAAGGAGCCAATCATGTCAAACGAAGCCAAATGTCCCTTTCAGGGCGGTGCCCTTAAAGCCAATGTTGCGGGAGCCCGGGCTAACGCAGACTGGTGGCCCAATCAACTTAACCTGAGAGTCTTGCACCAGCAGTCGGCGTTGTCCAGCCCCATGGATGATGCGTTCAGCTACGCTGCGGAATTCAAGAGCCTTGACCTGAACGCCGTCATCAAGGATCTCCATGCCTTGATGACCGATTCTCAGGATTGGTGGCCCGCAGACTACGGCCACTATGGGCCGTTCTTCATCCGCATGGCATGGCATAGCGCAGGCACTTACCGAATTGCCGATGGGCGCGGGGGCGCTGGCTCGGGCGCACAGCGGTTTGCACCTCTTAACAGCTGGCCAGACAACGTAAGCCTCGACAAGGCGCGCCGCCTGCTGTGGCCCATCAAGCAAAAGTATGGCCGCAAAATTTCTTGGGCCGACCTGATCGTGCTCACCGGCAATGTCGCGCTTGACTCGATGGGCTTTAAAACCTTTGGCTTTGCGGGCGGGCGGGAGGACATTTGGGAGCCTCAGGATGACATTTACTGGGGGCCTGAGGGAAAATGGCTGGATGACCAGCGTTACAGCGGCGACCGTGTGCTGGAGAACCCGCTCGGTGCCGTGCAGATGGGCCTGATCTACGTCAACCCTGAAGGCCCCAACGGCAACCCCGACCCTGTGGCGTCGGCCAGGGACATCAGGGAGACCTTTGCCCGCATGGCCATGGATGACGAAGAGACGGTGGCGCTGGTTGCCGGGGGGCACACGTTTGGAAAGTGCCATGGCGCGGCGGACCCGGGCCAGTACGTGGGGCCGGAGCCCGAGGGTGCCAGCATCGAGGAACAGGGGTTGGGCTGGAGAAACAACTTTGGCAGCGGCAATGGCGTCGACACCATCAGCAGCGGCATAGAAGGCGCGTGGACCACCAACCCGATCCAGTGGGACAACGAATACTTTGACATCCTTTTCAAGTATGAATGGCAGCTGACCAAGAGCCCCGCTGGTGCGCACCAGTGGACGCCCAAAGAGGCTTCAGCAGCGGGCACCGTGCCAGATGCCCATGATCCGGCCAAACGGCACGCCCCCATGATGACCACGGCGGATCTCGCGCTGCGGATGGACCCGGTCTACGAGAAAATTTCCAGGCACTTCCATGCGAATCCGCAGGAATTCGCAGACGCTTTCGCCAGGGCGTGGTTCAAGCTCACGCATCGCGACATGGGGCCCAAGGTGCGCTACTTAGGCCCGCTGGTGCCCGCAGAAGCGCTAATCTGGCAAGACCCGGTTCCCGCCGTGGATCACAAGTTGGTCGACGA
>JANPAZ010000152.1:0-1731 GCA_031430225.1 Rhodoferax sp.
GCAAAGGCTTTCTTGCTGGCAAAGTGCTCCAACGCAGCCGCCTGATTGGGCCAGGTGTCTCGTCTGGCTTTGCTGATATTGCCGGGCGATACCGACCCCACCAACTGCGTGCGTTTGATCACATCCAGTGCCGTGGCGCGCCAGCCGCCCAGAATTGGCGAGTCAACCAACAGCACGGCGCGTGCCAGCTCGGGGTGCCGCGCAGCGGCCATCAGGCTCAAAAACCCACCCAATGAGTGCCCCACCAGGAAAGCGGGTTTGCCCGCCTTGTCCACCTCACGGCGGGTGAAGTCGGCCAGTTGCTGCACCAAATGCGGCCAATTATTGGTGACCGGGTATTTGGCGTCGTGGCCAAACTTCTCGACAGCTTTTACCGTGAAGCCGCGCGTGCGCAGGCTTTTGAATAGCACCCGGTAGGTGCTGGCCGGAAAACTGTTGGCATGAGAGAAGACGATAAGAGGCATCAGATCAGCTTTTCGTCAGGGGTACGGATCTTGCGCAGCGGCTTGGCGCGGCCACCGTCCACCATCAGCGGAATAGTGGTTTGCTCTCCCTTCCACATCGGGTCTTCAATGCTGTCGAACACCTCGCGCAGCTTGAGCCCCCAGCTGTTGTGCATCATCTTGAAGTAGGGGTTGTTCTCGTCAATGCACACCACCTTGTCGGTCTCAAATTTGTTGGCCTCATAGACCACCAGGTCCAGCGGCAGGCCCACTGACAGGTTGGATTTGAGTGTGGAGTCCATCGACACCAGCGCGCACTTGGCGGCCTCGTCCAGCGGGGTTTCGGGCGTGATGACGCGGTCGAGCACGGGCTTGCCGTACTTGGACTCGCCCACCTGGAAATAAGGTGTCTCTGGCGTGGCTTCAATGAAGTTGCCAGCCGAATACACCTGGAACAGGCGCATGGCTTCGCCCTTGATCTGGCCACCAAAGATCAGCGACACGTTGAACTCAACGCCCGACTGCTTGAGCGAAGCGGCATCGCGCTCATACACATGGCGAATGGCCGAGCCCAGCACGCGGGCTGCATCAAACATGCTTTTGGCGTTCCAGATGGTGATGGGGTCACTGCCTTCGGTTTCCTTGAGCTGTTCGATCTGCAAAATCTCGCGCACTGATTGAGAAATGCTCAAGTTGCCCGCCGACAGCAGCACCATGAAGCGGTCTTCAGGCTTCTCGTAGACGATCATCTTGCGGAACGTGCTGATCTGGTCGAGACCGGCGTTGGTGCGGGAGTCCGACAGAAAAACGAGTCCGGCATTGAGTTTGATGGCGACGCAGTAGGTCATGGGTATTGGTTTTTGTTGTGTGTAAACAGGTTTCAGGCGGCGGCGTGTGCCACAACCTCTGCCAGCCAGGCATTGAGGCTCTTGCCAGTGGCAGCTGCAGAGACGGCAGCTTTGTGATGCAAATCAGCGGGTAGGCGCACCATCAGTTTGCCAGAGTAATTTTTACGGGGCTCCACGCCGTCTTCCCGGCACATATCAAGAAACACCTTGAGTGAAATCTTGCCTTCACGGTGCAGGGATTTCACATCGGCAGCGTAAAAATCTGCGCCACCATTGAGATCAATGAACTCACCGCGGAAAAGATTGGTTTCCGGGTCAAAGGCAATCAATGCCTTGTAGCCATTTATCTCCATCACGTTTTTCATGGTTTCACTCCATTCGTTTCAAGCCACTTGCGGATATTTTCTACCGCAGCTTTATCGGTGTCAGGCGAGGGGTGT
>JANPAZ010000153.1:0-3509 GCA_031430225.1 Rhodoferax sp.
GCCACAGGCCAACGAGCGGCGCAGCAAGCATCACGCCCAGCAGCTTGAAAATCAGGTTGCCCAGCGGCACCTGACGGGTTTCGACATTCGCGCTCAGGGTGGTCAGCACAGCCAGCAAGCCGCTGCCCAGGTTGGCGCCCAGCACCAGGCCCAGCGCGACGTCAATCGGAATCACCTGGGTTGATGCGAGTGTGGCAGTGAGCAGCACGATGGCCAGGCTGGAATACGACACGACGGACAGCAGCGCACCCACCAATATCTCCAGCAGCAGGTCGCTCGTGAGCGAGGCCAGCAGCGCCTTGACAGCGGCTGCCTGCGTCAGCACGTTGGCCGACTGGGTGACCAGCCGAAGTGCCAGCAGCATGAGGCCGAGCCCGATCAACACGCGGCCGATACGGCCAACGGTGGTGGACTGGCGCGAGATGAACAACACTACACCGACGAAAATGAATAATGGTGAAAGCCAGGACAGGTCGCGGGAGAACACCACCGCCATCAGGCTGGTACCAATGTCGGCACCCAGCATCACCGCCAGCGCAGACGTCAACGTCATCAGGCCCTTGCCGACGAACGACGACACGATCAGTGCCGTGGCGGTACTGGACTGAACGATGGCCGTGACGCCCACGCCGGCCACGGATGCCGCAATGCGGTTGGTGGTGCTCTTGGCCAGGATCCCGCGCAAATTGGCACCAAACACCCGCAAGATGCCGGTGCGCACCAGGTGCGTGCCCCACACCAGCAGGGCAATGGCAGCCAGGAGGTTGAGCAGGTGGGTCAAGGGGACAAGGTTCCCGTTTGTCAGGTTTTGGCGCGGCGCACGCGCAGCAGCTCATCAAGAATCAGGCTGGCTGCACCGATGGTAATGGCGCTGTCGGCGATGTTGAAGGCCGGGAAGTGGCCTCCGGCAAAAACCGGGGCCAGCCAGCGCCAGTGGAAGTCCAGAAAATCCACCACGTAACCGTACAACACGCGGTCAATCACATTGCCGATGGCGCCACCCAGAATGCAGGCCATCGCAAACGAAAACAATTTTTGCCCCGGGTGGGATTTGAGCATCCACACTATGAAACCCGCTGCAACGACTCCAATACCGGTGAAGAACCAGCGTTGCCAGCCCCCCGCATTCGCCAGAAACGAAAACGCGGCGCCGGTGTTGTGGGCCCGCACGATATTGAAGAAGTTGGTGACGTGGGTGCTGTCGCCCAGGCTGTAGTAGCCCACGATCAGCACCTTGGTGAACTGGTCGGCAATCAGGATGATGAGCGCCAGCCCCAGCCAGGTCAGCATGCCCGCGCCGCCACTGCCACCACCACTGCCAACGCCCCCGCCGGGCTTGCCGGCAAATGCCTTGCCTGCAAACCCTTTGCCGGCGGGCTTGCCGCCTTTTGTGGCCATCAGGCAAACTCCCTGACTTCGCCAGCGCCATACAGGTTGCTGGTGCAGCGGCCGCAAAGCGTCGGGTGGGCGGCGTCGACGCCAATGTCATCGCGGTAGTGCCAGCAGCGCTCGCATTTGATAGAGTTTGAGGCGATGGCCCTTATGGAAAGGCCATCACCCGCTACCAAATCAATAGCGGACGTGATGAAGGCGAATTTCAGGTCACCACCCAAGCTACCCAGCAGCGCGAGGTCGTCTGCATTCGCCGTGAGTGCCACGTTGGCTTGCAGGGACGAGCCCACTTTGCCGTCGGCGCGCAGGGCTTCAATGTCCTTGTTCACCGCGTCGCGGATTTCGCGAATGCGGCTCCACTTGGTCAGCAGGGCTTCGTCGGGTGCACCCAGGGTGACATAGGTGTCCAGAAAAATCGACTGCGCAGATGCCGCAGGCGTCTTGCCCGCTGCGCCCAGCACCGCCCACGCCTCTTCAGCCGTGAAGCTCAAGAAAGGTGCCATCCAGCGCACAAAAGCCTGTGTGATCTGCCATAGCGCAGTTTGCGCGGAGCGGCGTGCCAGTGACTTGGGCGCGGTGGTGTAAAGCCGGTCTTTCAGAATGTCGAGGTAGAACGAGCCCAGGTCTTCGCTGCAATAGATTTGCAGCTTGGACACCACCGGGTGAAATTCATACACCTCGTAGTGGGCCAGGATGTCCGCCTGCAACTGCGAGGCGCGACTCAACGCGTAGCAGTCAATCTCCAGCATCTCGTTGGGCGGCACCGAGTCGGTCGCCGGGTCGAAGTCGCTCACGTTGGCCAGCAGAAATTTCAGCGTGTTGCGCACGCGCCGGTAGGTGTCAACGACGCGGGCCAGAATCTTGTCGTCACCCGCGATGTCGCCGGAGTAATCGCTGGCGGCCACCCACAGGCGGATGATTTCTGCACCCAGCTTTTTCGATGTTTCCTGCGGGTCCACGCCGTTACCGGCGCTCTTGCTCATCTTGTGGCCCTTGCTGTCGACCGTGAAACCGTGGGTCAGGATACCCTTGTAGGGTGCACGGTCGTACATGGCGCAGGCTGTCAGCAGCGAGCTGTGGAACCAGCCGCGATGCTGGTCATGGCCTTCAAGGTACAGGTCGGCCTCGGGGCCCTCCGTGTGCCCGCTGCCGGGGTGCGAGCCCTTGAGCACCGTGGTGTGTGTCGTGCCGGAGTCAAACCACACTTCCAGAATATCGCTGCTCTTGGTGTAATTGACGGCATCGACGTCGCCGATGATGGACTCAGTACTGGCTTTGCTCCAGGCCTCAATGCCGCCTTTTTCGACCATGTCAGCGGCGGTGTCCAGAATCTCCATGGTGCGCGGGTGCAATTCGCCACTGTCCTTGTGAAGGAAAAAGGGCAGGGGTACGCCCCAACTGCGTTGGCGGCTGATGCACCAGTCGGGGCGGCCCGCAATCATGTCGCGCAGGCGGGTCTTGCCGTTTTCGGGGTAGAAGCGCGTTTGTTCAATCGCATCCAGCGCCAATTGCCGCAGGGTTTTGGAGGCCTTGTCTTTGGTGAACACGCCCTCACCCTCGTCCATGCGGATGAACCACTGCGCGGCAGCGCGGTAGATCACCGGCGTCTTGTGGCGCCAGCAGTGCGGGTAGCTGTGCACGATGTCCGTGGTCGCAAACAGTCGCCCCGCATCGCGCAGCGCGTTGATGATCACCGGGCAGGCTTTCCAGATGTGCTGGCCGCCAAATAGCGGCAACTCGGGCGCGTAAGCACCATTGCCTTGCACCGGATTCAGGATGTCGTCATAGGCCATGCCATGGGCCACGCAGCTGTTGAAGTCTTCCACGCCGTAGGCGGGAGAAGAGTGGACCAGGCCGGTACCGTCGTCAGCGGTGGCGTAGTCCGCCAGGTAGACGGGGCTGAAGCGGTCATAGCCTGCGTCAACGTGCGCCAACGGGTGCTTGAAATTGATGCCACCCAGGTTCTTGCCCAGCGTCGTGGCCAGCACGGTGCCGGTCAACGGAGTCCCGTCCTGTCCATAACGCGCCATGCATTTCTCGACCAGGCTCTCGGCCAGCACCAGCAGGCCGCGCGGGGTGTCGACCAGCGCGTAGGTGATTTCAGGGTTCAGGTTCAG
>JANPAZ010000154.1:0-18503 GCA_031430225.1 Rhodoferax sp.
GGGGTGTCGGCAGAATTTGGCGTCATCATGCTGCTGTACCTCAAGCAGGCATGGAATTCCCGTATTGTCCAGGACAAGACAACAGCGGAAGACTTACTGGATGCCATCCGCGAAGGGGCCGTTTTGCGTGTGCGCCCCAAGGCCATGACAGTCGCGGTCATTCTGGCGGGTTTGTTTCCCATCATGTGGGGTACTGGCACGGGCTCCGAAGTCATGCAGCGTATTGCCGCGCCCATGGTCGGCGGAATGATCACCGCGCCGCTTTTGTCGATGTTTGTGGTGCCTGCTGCCTACCTGCTGATGCGCCGCCGGCGAGCAAAACGCGGAACCCGGATTTAAGGCGACACCCAAAGGCCGGCAGGAGCGTACGCTGGCCGAAGTGGTGATCACACGTGAGATTCGTACCACCTCAAAGTTGGGGCTGGACAGCCCCACCTGGTTAAAAGCTGCGGGCGAAAAGTCAGCGCAAGAGCGAATTGCGGAGGTTTATCAACGAATGAAGGCAATTTAGCCACCACCGGGCTGGATTGAATTCAAGTTGAGTTAGCTATATTTTTTATAGCTAACTATGATTATTCCACATGGGCCTGCCGCCACTTTTTGTATAAATTTTCCGTGAATAGACTAAATTTTCGCAGTGGATAATGCAATTGATATGACCCTTTCTTCATCCAGCGAAGGCAGCATTACCCGTGTTGCCGGCATTGAAGCTGGCCACTTCACCGACTCACGGCGGCCCACCGGCTGCACCGTGATCATTGCGCGTGCGGGCGCTGTAGCCGGCGTTGACGTACGGGGCGCGGCACCTGGCACGCGCGAAACCGACCTGCTTCACCCCAGCAACCTGGTGGACCGTGTGCATGCTGTGACCCTGGCCGGTGGCAGCGCCTGGGGGCTGGACGCTGCAAGCGGCGTGATGCAGTGGCTCGAAGAAAACGGTATTGGGCTGGACGTCAAGTATGGTCTGGTGCCGATCGTTCCAGCAGCAGTGCTTTTTGATTTGCCGGTGGGTGATGCGCGCATTCGCCCCGATGCGCAAGCTGGTTACGCCGCCTGCATGGCGGCAAGCAGCGCAGCACTCGCACAAGGCAATGTAGGTGCAGGTGCCGGTGCGCTGGTGGGCAAACTGTTTGGCATTGCCCGCGCCATGAAAGGTGGGATTGGCACTGCATCGATCACCCTCGAAGGCATCACCGTGGGTGCCGTGGTTGCCTGCAATGCGTTGGGCGACGTCGTGGACCCCAGCACAGGGCAGGTTATCGCCGGCGCTCGTACCGAGGACCGGCGAGCCTTGCTTGGAATTCGCGACGCCATCATTCGGGGTGAACAGCCCAAGCCATTGCTTGCAGGCACCAACACCACGATTGGTGTGGTGGCTACCGACGCCATCCTCACCAAGGCACAGGCCCACCGGATGGCGCAGGTCTCGCACGACGGGTTGGCCCGCGCGATCAACCCGGTGCACACCATGTCTGATGGAGACACTCTTTTTTCACTGGGCACTGGCGTCTCAGGCAAGACTGCAAGCATGATGGTGCTGGGCACGCTGGCGGCCGAGGTGACGGCCCGCGCCATAGTGCAGGCGGTGCTTGCGGCGCGTAGCCTGACCACAGGAGATAGTGAATGGCCTGCGGCCCATGATTTTTTGGCGAGTCATGCACGACGGGAATCGCAGTAACATGCGCTTGGCATGTCCTGGCACATTGACCCGCGCCATCAACCACGTATAACCAGCACCTCGAAAGCATGGCCATTGTAGATACCGAGTCAGCGCCAAGCACCATCCGGCCCAGGGTTGTCGCTTTCGTGGTGTTTCTGCTGGCGGCTACCGTGGCTGCCGTCCTCATCTGGCGGCTGGACCATGGTCGCGAACAGGAAGAGCGGTTCCGTATATCGGCGCTGGCCAGTAATCACACCAACGCCATCCAGAATTCCATGGAGCGCGCGCTGGCCATCACGTACCCGCTGGCCGCCATGATTCGCCAGGGGCAAGGCAGCATTCCAGACTTTGAAGGGGTGACCGGCCAACTGCTTCAGCTGACGCCGGGCGTCGCTTCAGTGTCGTTGTCGCCCGGTGGCGTCATCAGGCGGGTCATGCCCGTTGCTGGCAACGAGAAATCCATTGGTTTCAACCAGCTTGCTGACTCTGCACAAAGCAAAGAAGCCTTCATTGCCAAAGAGACCGGCAAGCTGACACTGGCCGGCCCCCTGAACCTGGTGCAAGGGGGGCTGGGCGTGGTGGGTCGGCTGCCGGTGTTTCTGGATGGGGGCGCGGGCAAGCCGGAGTTTTGGGGCTTCGTCAATGTCACGATACGCTTTCCTCAAGCCCTGGACGGCGCTCACCTGGAGCAATTGACGCTGCGTCGACTGAATTACGAACTGTGGCGAACCCACCCCGACACGGGCAAAAGACAAACGATCACCATGTCAGCCACCGCCCCGTTGGAGTCGCCAGTGGAGCAGAGCCTGGCCTTGCCCAATGGGCGCTGGATGCTGAGCATTGCGCCGCAAGGCGGCTGGAGCAACCCTGTGAGTCTGGCGCTACAGAGCGTTTTGGCTATGGCGTTCAGCATTCTTCTGGGTTATGCCGCCAGGCTGCTGGCTGAGCAGAAAGTCCACGAACGGGGACTGGCGTCACTGGTCGATACGCGCACGCTTGAGATCGCAACCACCCAGAACCGGTTGCAAGCCACCCTGGATGCCGTGCCAGACATGATTCTTGAAATCTCCCTGGACGGCACCTGCAATGACTACCATGCGCCGCGTTGGGCCGACTTGATACCGCCACCGGGCTTTGCCGCGGGCGGGAAGATTTCTGACGTCATGCCACCGCACGCCACGCGAGAAATCTTGCAGGCAGTAGCGATCGCACACGAGAGAGGTCGATCTGAGGGCCAGGAGTTTTCACTGCAACTGCCGCAAGGCGAGTTTTGGTTTGAAGTCTCAGTGGCTCGCAAAACCGGCCAGCAAGATGAAGACCCCCGCTTCATCCTGCTGGCCCGCGACATCACTCAACGCAAGCAGAGCGAGAGTGATCTGCGCGTGGCTGCCACTGCATTCGACTCGCAGGAGGGCATGGCTATCGCCGACCCCAATCACCTGATCCTGCGCGTGAATCCATCGTTCACGGCAATTACGGGGTTTAGCAGCGCAGAGGCCGTCGGGAAAACGCTGGACTTCCTGAATTCGCATCGCCATGACCGGGCGTTTTATGAGGCCATGTGCCATGCCGCCCGCGACAAAGGCGTCTGGCGCGGGGAAGTCTGGAACCGACGCAAATCCGGCGAGATTTATCCCGACCTGCGGACCATGACTGCCGTACGCGGGGACGACGGTGCCATTACCCACTACGTGAACACCTTTGAAGATTACACGGAGCGAAGAGCGGCCGAGGAAGAGATCAAGAAGCTGGCGTTCTTTGATCCATTGACCCTGCTGCCCAACCGCCGCCTGCTGCTTGACCGGCTGCAGCAGGCACTCGCGATTGCCACGCGCACTGGTCACATTGGCGCGCTGCACTTCATTGACCTTGACGATTTCAAGACGCTGAACGACACGCTGGGTCACGACATGGGCGACCTGCTCCTTAAGCAGGTCGCCCAACGACTGGTGGATTGCGTGAGAAGTGTCGATACCGTTGCACGCCTCGGCGGAGACGAATTTGTGGTGATGCTTGAAGAGCTTGACGGCAGCCGCGACATGGCCGCGGCCCACTCAGAACTCGTTGGCGAGAAAATTCTGGCTGCGATCAATATGCCCTACCAGCTCGCGGGTCACGAGTACAACATTTCACCCAGTATTGGTGTGACTTTGTTCACTGGCCACCCACAATCGACAGACGAACTCCTCAAACAGGCCGATCTGGCCATGTACCAGGCCAAGGCCGCGGGACGCAATACCCTGCGCTTTTTCGACCCCACGATGCAGGCCGTCGTATCAGCCAGAGCGGCGCTCGAAAGCGACATCCGACAGGGCATTCTCAAAGGGCAGTTTCAGCTTTACTTCCAGTCGCAGATTGATCGGCAAGGCAAGGCCACCGGGGCAGAAGTGCTGCTGAGGTGGCCGCACCCAGTGCGCGGTATGGTCTCACCGGGTGAGTTTATTGGCCTGGCCGAAGAGACCGGCCTGATTCTTTCTTTAGGCAACTGGGTGATGGAGACCGCCTGCGCCCAATTAGTCGCCTGGGCGGGCAACCCTGCGCTGGCCCACCTCACCCTGTCGGTCAATGTGAGCGCCAGGCAATTTCGTCAACAGGATTTTGTGAATGACGTTGTCGGGCTTCTCAACTACACCGGTGCAAACCCTCACAAGCTCAAGCTGGAGTTGACCGAGAGCCTGCTCGTCAAGGACGTTGAGGGCACGGTCGAGAAAATGACCGCTCTTCAAAGCCACGGCGTTGGCTTCTCGCTCGACGATTTTGGCACCGGCTACTCGTCGCTGTCATACCTCAAACGATTGCCCCTCGATCAGTTGAAGATTGACCAGTCGTTTGTGCGCGACCTCATGACGGATGCCAATGACGCGTCCATTGCCCGCACCGTGATCACGCTGGGGCACAGCCTGGGTCTGACCGTCATTGCAGAGGGTGTAGAGACGTCTGCGCAAAGAGACTTTCTGGCTTTACAGGGCTGCGATGCTTATCAGGGCTACCTGTTTGGGCGTCCCCGGCCCATCCTGGAGTTTGAAAAGTTACTGCTTGCGGGTTGATACTTGAGGGATGCCTCAATCCTTTCGCTATTCCCTGCTCACTGCCCGCGCCCTGCTCACATCAGCCGGCCCCTTTATTTTGCTGGCGGCTGCCCTCCTGGCGCTGGCTTACTGGTGGCTTGACCCGAATCCACCGAAACACCTGACACTGGCCACGGGACCCGCGCAAAGCGCCTATGCAGAATTTGGCATCCGCTATGCCAAGGAGCTGGCGAAAAGTGGCATTGAAGTGCGGTTGTTGTCGAGCGAGGGTTCCTCTGCCAACCTGCAGCTGCTGAGAGAAGGCCGCGCCGATCTCGGTTTCGTTCAAGGCGGCAGCAATGAAGCGCTGACCCCAGCAGACATGGGTATCCAATCCTTGGGCAGCCTGTTTTTGGAGCCTTTATGGCTGTTTTACAAGGCTGATTCCGCCATCAGAATTGCACCGGGCGGCGTGCTGGATTCACTCACCCAGTTCAAAGAACTGCGCATCAACGTAGGTACAGCGGGCAGCGGCGTACCCAGCCTCATGGACAAGCTGTTTGACATCAATCGCATGGAGGCAGGCACATTGAAGCTGTCACGTCTGGAGCAAACCCCGGCCACCATGGCCTTTCTCAATGGGGATCTGGATGCCATTGTGTTTGCCTCTGCACCGGAATCCTCAATGGTTCAGATGTTGTTGCAGACACCGGGTGTCAAACTGATGGACTTTGCGCAGAACGAAGCCTATTCGCGGCGATTCTCATTTCTGGCGCCCGCTTCGCTCCCGCGTGGGGTGGTGGATATTGCCGGCAACGTACCCGCCCTGGATGTACGGCTGGTGGCACCAACCACAACCCTGCTGGCCCGCGAGGGTGTGCATCCGGCTTTGCTTCAGCTCTTTTCGCAAACCTCACTGACCTTGCATGGCAAGGCTGGCTGGTTCAGTCGGGCTCACGAGTTTCCCAACACCGCCAACACCGAGTTTCCATTGGCCGAGGAAGCACAGCGTACCCTGCGCAATGGTGTACCCATGCTTCAGCGTTACCTGCCCTTTTCAATGGCGAATCTGGTCGAGCGCATGTGGCTTGCATTGGGCATCATCATTGCGGTGTTGCTGCCGCTGGGACGCATTGTTCCGCCGCTGTATGAGTTCAGAATCCGGTCCCGCGTTTTTCGTTGGTACGGCCAATTACGCGATATAGAGGAGCGCATGGGTGTCAAGGACAACAAGACGCCTGCTTCCGTTGCAGGCCTCGTCAGTGAACTGGATGACCTGGAGGCCCGCGTTGAAAAGATTGCCGTGCCGCTGTCGCACACGGACGAACTTTACGCACTGCGCAACCACATCGACCTGGTGCGGCAGAAATTGCTCAGGGTCTGACGTCGCCCAACGGGCCAATCACGCTGTCCACACTGTTGCGCATGGCCGTTTGTGCCACAGCATCCAGCGCACCATCAACCAGTGGCTGGCCAGAAATCAGGCGCAAATTACCGGCAATAAAAAGTTTGTCCCGCAAGCGGCGTGTCATGGACTGAGTGGTACCAAATGCGCTGGTGAACAGAAACAGCGTTCCGTGCGGGCTAGCCCAGGTCAGTTGGGTGCGCGTCCAGCGCCCGTTGACCTGCAACTCCAGCCAGGCACCGATTGGCATCGCTGTATCAGCCGGTGGCGCCATGCCTTCATGGGTAACCTGCTGCACCACGGCAGCCTGTAACTGCGTGGCGGGTACATGACCGGAAGGTTCCAATGCCCTGTCCGATGCGCCAACCGTAGCCCGCTCATTGGCCTGTGCCGGTGTGACCGAAGGCATCATTTCCATGAAGCCTGACGCCTTGGCCTCCACGGGAGCAACCCACGGATCGTCATCGTTGCGAAGCGCGAGCAGCAATCCTGCTGTGGACACTGCATCGGGCTCAGATGTCACAACCTGGCTGACGGGTCTGAACGCCTGCTGATGCAGATTCATCAGAGTTTCAAAAAACGCACTGGTCTTCACCGTGGGATAACGAATGGTGTCCAGGCCCTCGCGCAGCTTGGCGAGCAGCTTGGGAACCAGACGGGTTAGCTCAGAGACGTTTTTGCGCGTCAACTCAGGCTGGGCACTCCAAAGCAGCGCCGCAATTAATTCGACATATTTTTCGGGATCACTCGCAGCTGTCTTGTCTGTAATTCGAGCCTGCGCCACCACTTGCGCCCAAGGACCACATAGAAAATCAATAATTTTTGGTGAAACAAGTTCGGCATCCGGGCGTGCGCGTATCTCGGCAGCTAGCGTTTCAGCCATCAAATTTCTGGCTTCGGCATTGCGCAACGCTTCAACCGCTTTTTCAATTTGCTGTCTGTCTTGACGCCCCCGTTCATCCCAGATCTCGACCAGTCCACTCAAGACCAGTTCGAACGGCTCGGCGTTGTTGATCTGCACGCTTTCCAGAGGCTTGAGCGCCTGCTTGAGCGGGTCGAGAAAGGCTGCGAAACCGCGTGTTTCTTCAGATTCATAGGCGAGACTTCGGTGGGTGATCTCCTGCAGCAGTCGACGTGCCGGATGTGCCTTGTCGCTGAAAAAACGCGGATCCACCAGCGCCAGACGCAGCAAGGGTGCCTCGAGGCCGCGCACCAATTGCGTGATGGGTGCCAGCAGGCGGGGATCACGCGCAATGTTCTCGATCATTAGCGCGACGACCTCCAGGCTCAGTGACTGGCCAAGGCCATGGGCCATTTGACGCATCTGGTGCCGCACCAAATCAGCCTGCCCAGGCCTGGTGGCCGCGTCTGAGACGTCCAGCGCATTGCGTTTTTCGATGCGTTGCATGACTTGATCAACCTGACGCATTTCCTTGAGTGCTTCAAATGCCGCCGGGACCGTGGCCTGGAATTCCGGAGTAACAGAAGGATTGGTGTCAAAGCTATCTGGCGCACTGTCGAACTCGCGGGCGAACTTTTCAGAAAAAGTTTCAGGTGCTTTCGTAACTGACTGACCATCCAGTTCGCCCGACAACAGTCGGCGCAGTTTGTCAAGCGTCAAAACGGACTCGTCCTGAGACCGTGGGCCGGTTGTGCGCCGCGTTGATCCCCCGATTGGGCGCACGGCACTGCCTGCAGCGTTTGCTGCAACCTGACCAGATTCGCCAGAGGCTCGTCCGGATCCAGCCGCCGATGCCTGAAATGGTCGTAATGCGCCGACAGGGCCGCCACCCGGCATTTGCAACATAGCGTAGCCAGCGCCCACAACGCCTTGCGCGCGAAGTTGTTGCGACAGATCAGCGTACAGAGTGCTCAGCTCAGCGCCAAGTGCCGCACACATGTGTCGTAACCAGTCCAGTCGGACCGCCGATGGCACCTTCGTGTGGGACACGACGGCCTGCAGCGCTTTGACATACATTTCCGGCCGCAACGGATTGCGCTCAGGCCGCACGGTCTTCAGTCCTTGCGCCGCACAGATCATGGTGTTGAGATCAGCCAGAGCCACGTCGCTGGCCAGCATCGCGACTTGCTGGGAGCGGGCAATTTCAACACTTTCGTTGACTTGGCTCTCATCCATCAACTCAAGCTGATCGAACCGCACTTCACTGGCGGCAATCAGGTTCGCCGCATCAGGCACTCCGGTATCCGTGAACGCGGCAAGCAGTTCGTCCGGGTACTGTGTACACAGCTCGCCCGCAAATTTGTCGAGCAAGCGCCTGGATTCCAGCAGTCCATCGCGGTCACGGAAGTCACGAGACGAGCTTTCGCGTTCGCTCAGAGAGCGCCGCACGGCATTGACCAACTGTCCCATGAGGTGGCCGCCACCACGGGCAGTTTCCGCCAGAGTCGCTCGGTAAAGGTCGCCGCCTGGTTGACCAGCACTGTCAAAGCCGCCAGGGAAGGTCATGGTGGTCTCGGGTGGTTGTTGAACAGCAAACGGATTTACTTCAAGGCCTTGTAACGCACGCGCTTGGGTTTGGCACCTTCTTCACCCAATCGGCGCTTTTTGTCCGCTTCATATTCCTGGTAATTGCCATCAAAGAAAGTCCATTGGCTATCACCCTCAGCAGCGAGGATGTGCGTTGCAATACGATCCAGGAACCAGCGATCATGGCTGATCACCATCAGAGATCCCGCGAATTCAAGCAAGGCATCTTCGAGTGCGCGCAGTGTTTCGACGTCGAGGTCGTTGGAGGGCTCATCGAGCATCAGGACGTTACCACCGGCGATCAACGTCTTGGCCAGATGCAATCGCCCACGTTCACCGCCGGACAAGGTGCCCACGCGTTTTTGCTGGTCGGAGCCGTTGAAGTTGAAACGCCCGCAATAGGCGCGACTGGCCATCTGGAATTTGCCGACGTTGAGAATGTCAAGTCCGCCCGAAACGTCTTCCCAGACGGTCTTTTCATTGGACAGGTCGTCACGATTCTGGTCGACAAACGCCATTTTCACCGTGGCACCAATCTTGACTTCACCACTGTCCGGCTTTTCCTTGCCCGCAATCATGCGGAACAAGGTCGATTTGCCGGCGCCGTTTGGGCCAATAATGCCAACGATGGCACCGGCAGGCACTTTGAAACTCAGGTTATCAATCAACATGCGGTCGCCAAACGACTTGCTCACGTTGGTGAATTCAATGACTTCATTGCCCAAGCGCTCGGCCACCGGGATGAAGATTTCATTGGTCTCGTTGCGCTTTTGGTACTCAAAGTCTGACAACTCTTCAAAACGGGCCAGCCGCGCCTTGCTCTTGGCCTGACGGGCTTTGGGGTTCTGACGCGACCATTCCAGTTCTTTTTTCAGCGCTTTGGCGCGCGACTCTTCACCTTTTTGCTCCTGCACCAGGCGTTCCTGCTTCTGTTGCAACCAGTCGCTGTAGTTGCCTTTGTAGGGGATGCCGGAGCCTCGGTCCAGTTCCAGAATCCATTCAGCAGCGTTGTCCAGAAAATAGCGGTCGTGGGTGATGGCCACCACGGTGCCGGGATATCGTTGAAGAAATTGTTCGAGCCAATCTACCGATTCAGCATCCAGGTGATTGGTGGGCTCATCGAGCAGCAGCATGTCTGGCTTGGAGAGAAGCAGGCGACACAGGGCCACGCGCCGCTTTTCACCACCTGACAACAGGCCCACTTTGGCATCCCAGGGTGGCAGGCGCAAAGCGTCAGCGGCAATTTCAAGCTGGTGCTCGGAGTCTGTGCCTGCGCTGCCAATGATGGCTTCCATCTTGGCCTGTTCTTCAGCCAACGCATCAAAGTCGGCATCCGCTTCGCCGTAGGCCGCATAAATTTCCTCAAGGCGGGCTTTGGCCTTGAATACGTCGCCCATGCCGGCTTCCACACTCTCACGCACGGTTTGCTCCGGATCGAGCTGGGGCTCCTGAGGCAAATATCCGATGTTAAGACCGGCCATCGGGATGGCTTCACCTTCAAACTCCTTGTCTACACCCGCCATGATTTTGAGCAGCGTGGATTTACCGGAACCGTTTGTGCCCAGCACACCAATCTTGGCACCGGGGAAAAAACTGAGGGAAATGTCCTTGAGGATGAAACGCTTGGGCGGCACGATTTTGCCGAGGCGATTCATGGAAAAAACGTATTGAGCCATTTGATAATTCTGAGCAGGTAAATACCCCATTATCGGCTTACCCGCCCCGGTCCGCTGACAGATACGCTACGACTTACGCTCTAAATATCTGCTTCGTCCTGGTTGTTGCGCAGAGCGGTCTGGGCCACGGCGTCCAGCGCGCCTCCCACCACATTGCCGTCAGAAACCAGCCTGATTAACCCCTGCGCACGGCGCCGGTCAATGGTGCGACGAGACATTGAGTGCGCCAATCCGCGGCCGGACACAAACATGAAGAGGGTTCGGTGCGGGCTGACCCACGTCAATTGGGCCCGTATCAAAGTCCCGTTCACCATCAATTCG
The DNA here is from genome assembly GCA_031430225.1 of Rhodoferax sp. GTDB lineage: Bacteria > Pseudomonadota > Gammaproteobacteria > Burkholderiales > Burkholderiaceae_C > JANYCG01. The sequence goes on from JANPAZ010000154.1 coordinate 10,559, forward strand.
ACCCAGGAGCCCGTATTCAGGTCGGTCACCGACCAAGAATTACTGTCTGCACCCGCGTCGCTGGTCAGTGAATGCAGCGCATCAATCTCCAAGTCGACATCGTCGCTCAAATAACCGGATTCAGTGGCTTCCTGCTCGCCCAGCCAGAACATGGAGTCGCCCGATGCATCATCCGTCTGCATGTCCGTAATAGCTGCCGACGAATCCTGCTCCACGCCGGGTACTGCCTCCTGCGTGGCTTCCGCACTCATACGGGGACCTTCGAAGGCCTTCTCGTGCAGGGTGATTAACTCGTCAAAAAATACCGGTATACGCTCTTCGGGATATCCCACCAGTTGAAGTCCCTGGCGAATCTTGACGAGCAGATTGGGCACCAATTGCACCAGGCGAGGACGGTTGCGCCGGGCGAGGCGCAACTGCACGCTCCAGACCAGATCGTCCACCAGCGCCAGAAATCCATCAGGATCGTCCGCGCCATCGGTGCAGCGCAGTTGGGACTCTGCCATCACCTGCGCCCATGGACCTCTCAGAAACGCGCCAATGAGTTCAGGTACATCCTTGTCCTTGATGCGGGACTGGAAGTCTTCGGCAAACCGCTGCGCAAGCAGGTTACGCTGTTCGGCGTGCAAAAGTGCCTTTGCGGCTTCTTCGTGCAGTTTGCGTTGCAGCTCTTCTTCCCGCTGCCAACTGTCTTCCAGCTTGCGCAATACCCTTGCAAAGGAAGCGGCATCACCTGTTCCACCAACAAGGACACGCACCGCATTGGCAATGAGTTTGGAAAATCGCCCGAAACCCTCCTCGTTTTCAGACGAATAGGCAAGACTTCGATTGGTCAGTCGGTCCAACAATTGCCGCGCCGGGTGCTGACGCTCGCTGAAAAACCGGGGATCCTGTTGCGACAATTGCAGCAACACCGGTTCAAGCGCCTTGAGCATATCTTTGACCTGAGGCAACAGTCGCCTGTCTTGCAACAGGTTTTCAAGCATGAGGCGCACAACTTCTTCGCCAAGCTGGCGTCCCAGCTGCTTGCTCTGGGTATTCTCGCGGGCCACCGTTTCAGGATCCGCCAGCATGTCCACTTTCGCTTTGGACGTGACCACCGCGTCGGGTTGCTTGGCTCGCTTTGCCAGTCGCTGCATCATTGGCTCGACGAGCTTGAGATCTTCCAGGGCCACAAATGACGCGGGAACCGTGTTCAGAAAGTCTTTTGGCCCTGTATTGTTTGGTGCCAGACCCAAATCAAGATCACCGGACAGCAGGCGCCGAAGTTTATCCAGCGTCAAAAGTGTGCGCGTCATCGAGGTTTCAGGCGGTTTTGCCCCACCAGCGCTGCTGCCTCCAAGCCCGGAGCCCAGCGGCAAAGCGGGCTCGATTCCCTGGGAGCGCAACCAGTCAGACACATCTTTGTACAACTGGCGCAGTGACAATCCCATCAGGCCAGCGGCGGGCGTGATGAGCGCCGCCCGCACCTCATCGTCTTTGACATGCTTCAAGAGAGTGCCGCGCAGCGCTTGCACAAAGGCCTCGGGCTTAAGCGGATTCAGTGCCGACTGAACCGTAACCAGCCCCAGAAGACTGCTAACCAGGGCGTTGAGCACAGGAAGTACATCGTCTACCGCCTGGCTGACCTCTTGCTGGGTCAGGGCAAATTCGATATTGGCGTCAATCTGCTTTTCCTCCAGAAACTGGAAGTCATCAAACCGCAACATGGACCGCGACGAAGCATCTGGAGATCCGCTGTAATAAAGCGCCGTGCGCAACTCGGCAGAGAAAGTCTCTTTGACAGCCGGCCCATGAAGTGACAAATGCACAATAGCCAGCGCATTGGCGGGGCGTTGATGGATGTGCGCAGCACGCCCCTTGGTCTGCTTTTTTGACGCCTGCAAACCTTCAATAACCGCATCAATCAGTGCGTCCGCCTGAAGCAGCACAGCTTCAATGCAATCACGTAATGCCGGTTTCACGCTGGCCTGTTCATCTGCCAGTCCAAGCCTTGGCATTGGAAACTTCATCATCGATCCATCCCCCGATAGAGGTCAGGACGACCCCATCTCCTCCAGTGTCAATGCAATCGGCACGGACATGCCGATCACGCTACATTTCATTCTCACAGCAGCAGCCCTTGATGACCAGCCCCGCGTAACAATTTATTTCATGTTGTGAATTTTGACCACAGGCGCAATGCCTGATATCGGGCCTCAGGCCGATCCGTGAGACAATCAGGGTTGTTGTGGCGCTTCAGTTGCCCGCAACTTCAGCCTCTTGCTGGGAACGCCGGGCCTGTCGTCGTACAGGGATCCGTTCCAATTTTGTACCTTTCTGCCTTGACTGATCTACTGCCTGTTGGCTCGTAGACAGGCAGATATCCCAAGCGCCCTGGATGGGCGCCACCACTAATGAACTTTGAAGATCTGAAACTGGCTCCGGCCATTGTCAAGGCCGTGCGCGAGCAAGGCTATGAAACCCCCACCGCCATTCAGGCGCAGGCTATTCCGGTCGTGCTGGATGGACATGATTTGCTGGGCGGCGCCCAGACCGGCACCGGCAAGACCGCCGCGTTTGTGTTGCCCATGCTCCACAAATTGAGCGAGGGCCAGGCCGTCCAGAACAAATTTGGCGGCAAAGGCATACGTGCACTGGTGCTCACCCCGACCCGTGAATTGGCGGCACAAGTTGAAGAATCCGTACAAACGTACGGCAAGTTTCTGGAGCTTTCAAGCACTGTGATTTTTGGCGGCGTGGGGATGAACCCGCAAATCAGCCGCGTGAAAAAGGGCGTGGACATCCTGGTGGCCACACCCGGTCGCCTGCTGGACCTGCTCCAGCAAGGTGTGCTCGATTTGGGCCAGGTTCAAATGCTGGTGCTGGATGAAGCCGACCGCATGCTCGACATGGGTTTCATTCATGACGTCAAAAAAGTGCTGGCCGTGGTGCCTCGCGACAAGCAAAGCCTGCTGTTCTCTGCCACATTCAGCGACGAAATCCGTGACCTGGCCGCCACACTGCTGAAGAACCCGCAAAGCGTGCAGGTCACGCCGCGCAACACCACGGTGCAGCGCATTACACAGGTCATTCATCCAGTGGGCCGGAGCAAGAAAAAGGCCCTGCTCGCACACATCATTCAAGCGCACAACTGGAGCCAGGTTCTGGTGTTCACCCGAACCAAGTTTGGTGCCAATAACGTGGCTGAATTTCTGACCAAAAACGGGATCCAGGCGATGGCCCTGCACGGTAACAAGAGCCAGGCGGCGCGCACCCAGGCGCTGTCCGGCTTCAAGAGCGGAGATATCCGCGCGCTGGTAGCGACGGATATCGCAGCTCGTGGCATCGATATTGACGACCTGCCGCACGTCGTGAACTACGAGATTCCCAATGTCAGCGAAGACTATGTGCACCGCATTGGGCGTACAGGTCGAGCCGGTGCTGACGGCGCCGCTGTGAACCTGGTATGCATGGACGAAGAAGGCTTCATGCAAGACATTGAGCGATTCACCAAACAAAACATTGAAGTCAAAGTGGTGGAAGGCTTTGAGCCGGAGCCCGGTGAGCGCGCCGAGCCCATTGCCATGGGTCGCCAGACCATCTGGGGTGGCGCTGGTAAACCACCCAGCCGTGACGTCATGCAGGCAGCTGCCCGCAACGCACGCACCGAGATGCTTCAGCGCGTGCGCGACAGCAAAGGTGCTCAGGGCGACCGGGGTGGCAATGGCGGTGGCCGGGGTGGACAGGGCGGCGGTGCACGTGGAAACGGTCGCAGCCATGGCGCGAGCACTGGTCGTGGAGACGGTCGCGTTGCCGTCCAGGGCAATGGTCAGCCGGCTGACCACGCACCACGCAGCTTCGGTGCACGCCCGCCACAGGATCGCAGCCGCTCCGGCAGTGGCAATGCGGGCGGTTTTGGGGGCAACTCCGGCGGCGGCAATGGCCAGGGTCAGCGCCCGGCCCAGGGCGGAGGCCAGCCTGATCCCATGCGGACAAGCGTTGACATGATGGCGGAACGCAGTGGTGCGCGGCGTGGTGGTGGTGGTGGCGGTTACGGTGGCGGCAACCGCAATGCTGGCTCTTTTGGCGGCGGCGGTGGCCGCTCTGGGGGCGGATCTGGCGGTTTTGGCGGGGGTGGATCCCGTGGCCCTGGTGGCAACCGGGGATCGTTTGGCCGCTAATGGCTGAACGTTAGAGAAAAAGCGCTAACGGCCCACGCAGAATGGCCTTAGTTTGCTACAAACATAGTAGCAATCAGGGCTTTTAGCTAAGGATTTTTTTTAAAAGGCAGACCCGTCAGACGTCTAGCCGCGCACAAACAGCGTCGTCAGTGGGTCGTCACCTACCTGACGACTCCAGTGCCCGTGGATGTTGGCGTCAAAAATTGCGCCTTCCGGCAACACGTCAATCGAATAGAAGTGATCGCCCGGTTTAAAAACCCGGGACACACCGCCCTGCAAGCCAATCTCCATTTGGCCAGTCAAAATGAACACCCACTGCGGCGTTACGGAGCAATGGAACTGACTTCGAAAACCAACCGGACTGTGTCTGATCTGGTAGCCACCTGAGGCATACAGGCTTGACAACATCGCCTGCGGATTGCCCTCTGGCAGGGCGACAGGCTCTTCGCGAAATTTCGCACGTCCGTCAGTATCCGTAAACAGAGTGACTTTATTAAATAGGGTCATGACATGCTCAAATAGATCAAAGGGACAGGGCCGGGTCAAATGCAATCAGCACCTTGAGTGACTGACTCTTATCGCCCGCCAACTTGAAAGCTTCCACTGCGGAATCGAACGGCAGCACTTTGGTGATCACAGGCTTGCCGTCAATCAATCCCTGATTCAAAAACTGCACCGCGGTTGCAAACTCGGGATGAAACCGGAACGTGCCACGTATATCGACTTCTTTGGCCACAATCTGGTTCATGGGCAGACTCATGTCGCCCCCCAGACCCACAAGTACCAGCACGCCACGCGGCGCGATCACGTCAAGTGCGGTTTTCACGGCCCGCTCGTTGCCCGAAGCCTCGAACACTGCATCAAACTGCCCCTTGTCCGCCATGTATTTTTCCAGCGCCTGGGGCCGCAGCGCCAGATTGACGGTCTCATCTGCACCCATTTTCCGCGCGCATTCCAGCGGCAATTCGGCCACGTCAGCGGCGACAATGCGAGCGGCACCGGCGCGCCGCAGGCCACCAATTAGCAGCGAGCCAATGGGGCCACAGCCGGTCACCAGAACCTGTTTACCAAACACGCCACCCGCGCGCTGTATGGCGTGCAGGCCCACAGACAATGGCTCAGCCAGCGCAGCCTCTGAAAGACTCAAATGATCTGAAACGGCATGTGCCTGGGACTGCTCAATCACCAGACTGTCCCTGAAGGCACCCTGAATGTGAGGGAAAGGCATGGCACTGCCATAAAAGCGCATAGCCAGACAATGATTGTGTTGCCCGAGCTGGCAAAAACGGCAGATGCCGCAAGGCCGGGAAGGCGATATCGAGATGCGCTGGCCAACCCGATGGGACGTGACTTCAGCACCGACTTCTTCGACAACACCCGAGATCTCGTGACCCAACGCCATGGGCTGACGGATGCGCACAACGCCAAATCCACCATGCTGGTAGTAATGCAAATCAGAACCACAAATGCCACCAAACGCCACTCGCACGCGCAATTGATGGACACCAAGAACCTTGGGGAAATCAGCCGCATCGGCCAGCAAATGCTCCAGACGCAAATCAAGCGCTCCGTGGCACATCAGGGCACGAATACGGCGTTGTGATGGATCAAGTGAGGTGTCAGTCATTCAAAAAAGAAAATGAAAAGTAAAGGCAATTTCAAAGCGTCGCCGTGACGCCGCCATCGACATAAAGAATATGACCATTGACAAATTTGGAGGCATCACTCGCCAGAAATACGGCCGCCCCTGCCAGATCTTCCACGTTGCCCCAGCGCCTGCTGGGCGTGCGGCCAATCAACCAGGCGCTGAAAGTCTCATCGGCTACCAGTGCAGCGTTGAGCTCGGTTGCAAAATAGCCAGGACCCAGACCATTGACGTTGATGCCATGTGGACCCCAGTCAATCGCCATGCCTTTCGTCAACATTTTGACGGCCCCTTTGCTGGCCGTGTACGGCGCAATATTGGGCCTGCCAAGCTCACTTTGCACCGAACAGATGTTGATGATCTTGCCGCGCTTGCGGGGAATCATTTTTCGGGCCACGGCCTGGCCCACCATAAAGACACTGTCCACGTTGGTGCGCATCAACTCATGCCAGTCCTCTTCGAGGAAATCCTGCAACGGTGCGCGCCTCTGCATACCGGCATTGTTGACAAGAATGTCGATCGCGCCGATTTTTGATTCGATATCGTCAACTGCCGCCTGCACAGACTTTGACTGAGTCACGTCAAAAACACGAGCGTGAACCGTCAGCCCCTCGCTCCGGAGCTGTTCAGCGGCCTCAAGCACCTTGGCTTCGCCCCGACCATTGAGAACTAAAGTGGCGCCCGCTTCACCCAGGCCCCGTGCCAGCGCAAAACCGATGCCGGCCGAGGAGCCGGTGACCAGCGCAACACGGCCGTCAAGTCGAAAAGTAGATGCAGAATTCATGGGAGTCCGGGTACGTCAGGGTTGAAGTCAAGCCAGCCGCTTGCCCGTCTTGTCGTCAAACAAATGCGTTTTGCTGGCGTCAATTTCCAGATGGATGATGTCGTCGGGCTTTGCCTGCGTACGCCCATGGATGACGACAATCAGTTTTGCGCCACCCACTTCAAGCAAAAGCTCGGTCTCGGCACCGGTGGGCTCCACCACAATCACTTTGGCCGGTATGCCCTGCCCCGCTATGGAAATCGAAATGTCTCCCGGCCGGATGCCATAGCTGACCGCCTGACCATCGCGCCCCGACGTCGCCGGGCCGACGGGCCAGCGCTCGCCTTGCGCGTCCACCCACAACTGCCCGTCAGCTTGCCCCAGGACGCCTTGCAAGATATTCATCGAAGGCGAGCCAATGAACTGGGCCACGAACAGATTGCCTGGCTTATCGAACAACTCAAGCGGGCTGCCAATCTGTTCAATGATGCCGTCATGCATCACCACAATGCGGTCAGCCAGCGTCATGGCTTCGATCTGGTCGTGGGTCACATACACGGTGGTGGTTTTGAGCCGTTGGTGCAAGGCCTTGATCTCGGCACGCATTGAGACCCGCAGCTTTGCATCGAGGTTTGATAAGGGCTCATCAAACAGAAATACCTTGGGGTCTCGCACGATTGCGCGGCCCATGGCGACCCGTTGTCGCTGTCCGCCTGACAACTCCCGAGGAAACCGGTCCAGTAAAGGATCAAGATTCAAAATACGTGCCGCATCTCCGACTCGCTGGTCAGTCAGGTTCTTGTCCGCCTTGCGCAACTTCAGGCTGAAAGCCATGTTGTCGCGCACCGTCATGTGCGGGTAGAGGGCATAGTTCTGGAACACCATCGCGATGTCCCGCTCCTTGGGCATCATCTTGTTCACCACTTTGCCGCCGATGAGGATTTCTCCGTCGCCTATTTCTTCAAGGCCCGCAATCATGCGAAGCAGGGTGGATTTGCCGCAGCCAGACGGTCCGACGAGGACGGTGAACTGGCCGTCTTCCATGTCGATGTTCACGCCGCGAATGACATGGGTTGCGCCGAAATATTTTTCGACCCCTCTGATTTGAACTGCAGCCATGATCTCCTGGAAGATTGTGTTTTTAGAACCCAGATGTTTGTAACATGGAAAAATCAGAAAGTCATCAGCATCAACCAGTGAAGCGCTTGTTGACAGGGTAGATCACGTTGGGATCGGGTTGTAGCCTGCAGACGGTTCCGAGCACCACATCAACCGCTGCTGAATCAGGAGAGTTCTGACGATGCATCGCGACGAAGCGCAGGGGGCAGGTCTAGGAGCCTGTCGGACTTGGGAATCGTCGGCTGCAAATCGACC
>JANPAZ010000155.1:0-2534 GCA_031430225.1 Rhodoferax sp.
ATCCACACCAATCAGCAACCCGCTGCCGCCCCCCAACCCGCAAGCGCTATGCGCACTGCGCAGAAAATTCAGGGCATCAACAGGGGCAAAATTGCCAATGCTGGAGCCTGGATAAAACAGCAATCGGGGGCCGTCACTGGCCTGGCCGGCCTCGCGGGGCAAAGCCAGACCGGCGGAAAAATCCAGACCCACGCCCACCATGTCCAGTAGAGGGTGTGTGTGCTGCAAGCTGTCGAGCGCGTGGTGCAAAAAGTCAACTGAGATGTCAACCGCCACATAGCGGACAGGCTCAAAACTGCTGAACAGGCTTGCCGCCTTGGCACAGTTTCCCGCGCCCAGGTCAATCAGCGTTGCGCCTTTGGGGATGCGGGCCGCCATGGCCTGTTTGAAATCGACAAAAATCCGCGCTTCAGTGCGGGTCGGGTAGTACTCAGGCAGCTCGGTAATGGCCTCGAACAGGCGCGAACCCAGCGAGTCGTACAGGTACTTCGGCGAAATGTGCGCGCCGGGCTGCAGCAAGCCGTCCAGCAGCTCTTGCCGGATGACGGACGGATCCAGATTGTGGAGTTGAATAAAGCGTGGTTTTTTCATGTGTCGGTTGTAGATGGCGTTCAACGCCCAAGGTCATTGAGTGACCAGTCGTATTCAAGATGCGCGATGGAAACGCTCTTTGACTTGAGTTTGTCCCGGTCTGCAGGCACATCGGTCAGCACGTCAGCATACTTGGCAAAAACGTCTTCGAGCTTTGCAAAGCCTTTGTGGCCCTTTTCAAAGTCTTCCTTGAACCACTTGAAGATCTGGCTGACCTCCAGCTTGCCATCGGCCATGCGGTTGCGCGTGCGGTCACCCAAAAAGCGCAGCATGCCATCTTCAAGTTGGGCATCAAACTTCGGCGGCGTGAAGGCCTCGGGCGGCAGGGCCGGGCAGCCGATGCTGGCGCAGTTCACAGCCACGTGAATTCGCGGCTCGTTGTAGCGAGGGCGAAGCTGCTCGTGCTCGATCCAGTCGAGGTTGCGCTCTTCGCCCAAGAGCGTGAAGAACTTCTTCTTCCAGGCGGACGAGATGATCGAACCCAGGTCCTTGATGGACTTGAGGTCCGGGTATTTGCTCAAAATATGCTGAATGGTGAACGCGTTATAGGCATTGGTCAGAAACACCATTTGTTGCTCGCGCGACCACTTGTCAAAGTCTGCCTTGGGTACTGCGCTGAAAGCATCCAGCACTTTTTTCAACTCGGCCTTGTCCGTTGCAAATCCCTTGTAGTTCACACGCGATTGCTTGTTGTCTGGCAGCCATTTCACATGCTTTTTGAGCAAGGCGTCCCAGGCGGCATATTGGTGGTCAAACGCACCGGATACTTGAGAAAATACGCCATTGGCCCACATAGACAGGGCAAAGCATGCTACTGACTTTATAGCAAATCGTCGATTTGACAGGTGCGGCGGCACGGCCAAAGTGATCGGATCCATCTGGTTTGATTTCAGGTTCATCATGGTCAGCCTCGCTTCCAGTTGTGGTACTTGGCCACCCATTCGAGCAGCTTCTTGGGTTGGTGCGCGCGCTTCCACTCGCCAGCGGCGTACTTGTTGGCTTCTGCCAGCGTGGGGTAGGTGTGGATGGTACCCAGAATCTTGTTCATGCCCGCGCCGAGCTTCATGGCAAGCACGTATTCGGCCAGCAGGTCACCCGCATGGGTGCCCACGATGGTCACGCCCAGAATTTTGTCTTTGCCTGGCACGGTCAGCACCTTGACGAAGCCATGCGCCTCACTGTCTGCGATGGCGCGGTCCAGATCGTCCAGGCCGTATTTCACCATCTCGTAGGCAATGCCTTTTTCCTTGGCTTCCTGCTCATTCAGACCCACGCGGGCTACCTCGGGGTCGATGAATGTGGCCCACGGAATCACCGAGTAATCCACCTTGAATTTCTTGAAAGTGCCAAACAGCGCATTGACCGCCGCGTACCAGGCCTGGTGCGCAGCGGTATGGGTGAACTGGAACGGCCCGGCTACATCACCGGCTGCAAAAATGTTGGGGTAAATGGTCTCCAAATACTCGTTGGTGGTAACGGTGCGGTTGGTGGGAATACCCAGGTCTTCCAGCCCGTAGCCGGTAAGGCGTGCCACGCGGCCCACGGCACACAGCAGGGCATCAAACTCGATGCGAATCTCCTGGCCCTGGTGCTCGACGATGATGACTTTGGCGTCGCCACTTGCATCCGATTTCTTCTCGCAGCGCAATGCCTTGTGGTCGGTGAGCACCTGCACGCCATCGGCCTGCAGGGAGGCCTTGGCCAGGGCAGACACCTCTTCGTCTTCGCGAATCATGATGCGCGGGGCCATCTCCACCTGCGTCACCTGCGCGCCCAGGCGCTGAAAACTCTGCGCCAGTTCGCAACCAATGGGGCCACCGCCAAGCACCACGATGCGTTTGGGGATGTCGTCAAGCTTGGCAAATTCATCCCACAGCGTGTCGCTGGTCACGTAGCCCACGTCACTGATACCTGGCAGCGGCGGCACAAAAGGCTGCGCTCCG
>JANPAZ010000156.1:0-11265 GCA_031430225.1 Rhodoferax sp.
TCCAGCGGTTGCAACAACCCAACGCGGTGGATGACGCGAGCGCCAAAGATATCGAATCGTTTGTGGGCTTCATCGACCATCGACTCAATCGATTTTTCGGTCATGCCCGGGTAGTGTTCCAGCTCCATGGTGCTGACAGACAGACCATCATTGCGATCACGCACGGTGCCGACAAAACTGCACACGGCGCCCACGCGTTTGTCGTTGGCACGCAGGGTTTCAATCTCTGCACTTAGATTGAAGTCGGCTGCCTGGATGACAACTCGAGGTGGATGTGAGGCCTGGTTCATGCGTGAATTGTGCCAGCGGCAAGCGACACCGGCAGTGATACCATCACACCCATGTTTGCAGACCCACATACAAGCCAGACCACCTCGCCGCCCTGCGCGATGGCGGCCAGCATGTGCGTCAGCAAATCGAAAAAACCAAAGCTCATCTGACCGGAGCATGTGGTTCCGTCCTCAGATGAGCGATGGAACCACCCCACTGCCACAGGCTGGCGAATCCCTTGGTAGACATCGCGAATCTGACGGACCGGTTTCTTTATCGGTCTTCTTCAAAGGAATGATGCGTGCTTAACTCAAATGACATCCCGAATGCCGGGAATCGCGGTACCCCCAGCGACTTTGCCGGGCTTTGGCTCCCCCTGATCACCCCGTTTCGAGAGGGCGCGGTAGATCACCCCGCGCTCACCCGGCTGGTTCGCCACTATGGAACATCCGGTGTGGCCGGTTTTGTCGTCTGCGGCTCTACCGGCGAAGCAGCTGCCCTCGATGAGGCTGAACAGCTGGCCGTTCTGGGCACCGTGCTTGAAGCGGGTGGCGAATTGCCTGTTGTGATGGGACTCTCCCATTACAACTTGCCACAGACCCTGGCTTGGGTCGAGATCTTGGCGTCGTACCCTCTTGCCGGTCTTCTGGTGCCTGCACCCCATTACATCCGGCCGTCCCAGGCGGGCCTGTTGCACTGGTTCACCGCCATTGCGGATACTGCCCGGGCACCTTTGATCATCTACGACATTCCTTACCGCACGGGCAGTGTGATTGAGCGGGACACCTTGCTGGCGCTGGGACAGCACACCAATATCCGCGCGGTGAAAGACTGCGGCGGTGACCCGGGCAAAACGCAAGCACTGATCGCTGATGGACATCTGCAAGTATTGGCGGGGGACGACGCACAGATATTCGCCACAGTGGCGCTGGGTGGTACTGGTGCCATTGCGGCCTGCGCGCATCTTGAAACCCATGGATTTGTAGACGTTATCCGGCTCTTGGCTGCCGGACGACTGGCGGACGCACGCGCTGCGTGGGCCCCGCTGCCCCCGGTGATTGCCGCCATGACGGCCGAGCCCAACCCGGCGTCAATCAAAGCCGCACTGGCGCATCAGGGCTGGATTAAAAACGAACTGCGGGCACCCATGATGGTTGCAAAACTACCGCCCTATATGGTCAGCTCAGCGGTTTTGCGAAGTGACGAGGCGCAGGCGCTTCAGCCGAGCCTGAGCGGAGCTTGAGCATCATCGTCACCCACCGGTGACTGGCGGGAAAAATGCGATCTCCGCGCCGTCTACCAGCGCGGCCGATTCCTCCGCCATCACCTGGTTAAGCGCCATCCGAAGTGTCTTGCCCCGCGCAAGGCCCAACGCGTAGTCGCCGCCGCGCTCAATGAGTTCATCGCGCAAGGCACCCAGGGTGCCGGCGTGCGTGTCGACAGACTCTGTACCACGGCCAATGGCTTCGCGAATGGATGCGAAATATTTGAGGGTGATTTTCATCCCAGCCAATCCGAAAACGCAATGAACGGCACAACGTCGCCCTGCGCAATGGCCCGGCCCGCCGGGTTGTCCACCACACCGTCACCCCAAACTGCAGAGGTCAGCACGCCCGAGCTCTGATTGGGAAACAGATCAAGGCCACCCGCTGCATTGCGCCGAACCCGCAGGAATTCGCGGCGTTTATCGGCCTTGGCCCAGGTGAAATGGGCAGGTATAGCTATTGATTTGGTAGCAACGTCCTTGACACCCTGCATGCGCAACAGAAAAGGCCGCACCAGCACCAGGAATGTGATGAAGCTTGACACCGGGTTGCCCGGCAGGCCCATGAAATGCGTGCGCTCAAGACCTTCGCCTTTGCCAATGGTTCCGTAGGCAAACGGTTTGCCGGGCTTGATGGCAATCTGCCAAAGATTGAGTTCGCCCAGGGCCTGCACGGCCGGCTTGATATGGTCTTCTTCGCCGACCGAGACACCGCCGCTGGTCAGGATCAGGTCGTGGTCATGGGATGCGCACTTGAGTGCGCTCAGCGTCGCATCGAGCCGGTCTGGCACGATGCCGAAGTCAGTCACGACGCAACCCAGGCGCAGCAACAGCGCGCGCAGGAAAAACCGGTTGGAGTTATAGATCGCACCGGGCTTCATCGCCTGCGGTGCAACATCGCCGGGCATGACCAACTCGTCACCCGTGGAGAAAAGCGCAACGCGTGGCTTGCAGGCCACCTGTAAATGACTCATGCCAATACTGGCTGCCAGCCCCAAAGAAGCGGGCGTAAGCCGCTCACCTTTTGACAGCACCACGGCACCCTGCATGACGTCTTCACCAGCGCGACGAATCCATTGCCCTGCTTGGGGAATGGTGTTCACCCGCACGTCTCCCAGTGCGGCCTGCCTGCCCCCTTGCCCCGTAATCCCGTTGACCACTTCGCAGTCTTCCTGCATCACCACGGCATCAGCACCAGGGGGAATGGGCGCGCCGGTAAAAATGCGCGCTGCACTGTGGGCACGCAAGGGCTTGCCAGTGGCACCCGCCGCAATGCGCTGGCTGACCTGCAGCAAAACGCCAGGCTGGGCAACGTCTGCCGAGCGCATGGCATAGCCATCCATGGAACTGTTGTCTTGCGGCGGCACCTGCAGATGCGATACCACGTCCTGCGCCAGCACACGGCCATCTGCATCAAACGTGGTGACCGACTCGCTGCCCGCTAACGGCTGCGCTTGCCCCAGCAACTCCGCCAGGGCATCGTCCAGCGACTTGAGTGGCGCGCGCGCAGTGGTCATGCGTAATGCTCGGCGTTGTACTCGAACCGGTTCTGGCTGGCCATGAGCCAATCCGCAACCGCTTCAGCATCGTTCAGGTCCAGTACCGGACGCTGTGTTGCCTCCGGTAACTGTTCGGGTGAATCGGTGGCAATAGCCACCACAAAGGGGTCGCTGACATAACGCGCCTCTTTGCCGATAACGGCCCGCCAGACCTCCAGCTTTTGCAGATCGCTCTGCTTGAAACCTTCGACCAAAACCCAGTCCACGCCATCGTGAAGCTCGGCCAGCAAATGATGAACCGTGAGCTGCGCAGGTCGCTCGAATTCGCGCATCAACGCGAGACGCTGGTCAGATGCCACGACGACTTCAAATGCCCCGGCCACACGGTGCCTGAAGGTGTCTTTGCCTGGGTGGTCAATGTCAAATTTATGGTGTGCATGCTTAACGACTGACACCCGCTGCCCGCGCATGCGCAGGGCGGGTATGAGCAACTCAACCAGCGTGGTCTTGCCCGAGCCTGAATACCCGGCGATACCGATGACCTTCATGCGCACCAACCCCATTTGCTATTATATTTATAGCTAACTATGCTTATTCTATGTGGGCCAATTGCCGATTTCATTAACACTTTCATGCAGACGATCTTTTGGACATTCATGGACAGTGTTGCACGATAAACGCTTTGACGGCTGACGCGTCAGCCTGCATCTGTACCACTCGCTTGGGCAGGGCTTCCATGCCATCAAACTTGGACGGGCGCTCGGGCTCCCGGCCCAGCGCTTCCACAATCGTGGCGGCGAACTTGATGGGCAACGCTGTCTCCAGCACGATCATGGGCACACCGGGTTTGAGGTGCTCGCGCGCCACCTTCAGGCCGTCGGCCGTATGGGTGTCGATCATCATTGCGTGTTTTTCAAACGTTTCGCGAATGGTCGCCAACCGATTGCCATGCGTACTCTTGCCACTGACAAAGCCATAGCGGCTGGCGGCCTGCCCAAAGGCGGCGTCACCACTGAGATCGAAGCGCCCTGACGATGACAACGCATCACCAAACAGCGCTTTCGTCTTGGCACCGTCACGCCCCAGAAGGTCAAACACAAAGCGCTCAAAGTTGGACGCCTTGGAAATATCCATCGAGGGACTGGAAGTTTCGTGCGTATCGACGCTGCCCCGCACGCGGTACACGCCGGTACGAAAGAACTCATCGAGCACATCGTTTTCATTGGTGGCCACCACGAGCTTGTCAATCGGTAAGCCCATCATGCGCGCCACATGGCCAGCGCAGACGTTGCCGAAGTTGCCGCTGGGCACCGAGAATGAAACTGTCTCGACATTGGAGCGCGTTGCCTGAAAGTAACCCGCAAAGTAGTAGACCACCTGCGCCATCAGCCGCGCCCAGTTGATGCTGTTCACCGTACCAATCTTGTACTTGCGCTTGAAGTCCAGATCGTTCGACACGGCCTTGACCATATCCTGGCAATCGTCAAAAACGCCTTCAACGGCAATGTTGTAAATGTTGGCGTCCATCAGGCTGAACATCTGCGCTTGCTGGAACGGGCTCATGCGCCCAGCCGGGCTGGTCATGAAAACGCGCACGCCTTTTTTGCCGCGCATGGCGTATTCGGCCGCGCTGCCGGTGTCTCCGCTGGTGGCGCCGAGTATGTTGAGTTCTTCGCCGCGCCGCGCCAGCTCGTACTCGAACAGGTTACCCAGCAGCTGCATCGCCATGTCCTTGAAGGCCAGGGTGGGACCGTTGGACAGTGCTTCAATGTACATAACCGTTCGCGCGGAACCTGATCCAGCGTCTTCCAGCTTCCTGAGCGGCACGATCTCCTTCGTGCCAAACACGTCCTGCGTGTACGTCTTGCGGCACAGGGCTTTCAGATCGTCGGCAGGAATGTCGTCGATGTACAGCGACAGCACTTCAAAAGCCAGATCGGCATAGCTGAGGTTGCGCCACTTGGCAAGCGTGTCTGCATCCACCTGAGGGTATGACTCGGGCAAATAGAGGCCACCGTCAGGGGCCAGTCCTTCAAGCAGAATTTCGCAAAAACGTTTGCGTTCGGGCGTGCCGCGGGTAGAGATGTACTTCATCACGCCAACTCTTCCTTGCGAATACGCGTAATCGGCGCCAACACAGTCGGCAACGCCTGCATTTGCGCCAGGGCTGCGTTCATCTTTGCTTCGACACAGTCGTGCGTGAGGATGATGAGGTCCGTCTGGGTCGAGCCCTCGCCGCCCACTTCATCGGCTTCGCGCTGCAGCATGGCGTCGATGCTGATACCCGCTTCAGCCAAAATACCCGTGACCCTGGCCAGCACCCCGGCCTGGTCTGCAACGTTGAGCCGCAGGTAGTAACTGGTGACCACCTCAGTCATTGCCAAAATAGGCAGGTCGCTCTTGGCCTGGTCCATGGTGTGAGGCTGGAAGGCCAGGTGGGGCACGCGCTGTGCGGCGTCCGCAGTGTGCAGGCGTGTGATGTCCACCAGGTCGGCAATCACGGCGCTGGCAGTTGGCTCGCTGCCCGCGCCCTTGCCGTAATACAGCGTGGTGCCCACGGCGTCGCCATTGACCACCACGGCATTCATGGCACCCTCGACATTGGCGATCAGTCGCTTGGCGGGGATCAGGCTGGGGTGTACGCGCAGTTCAATGCCTTCCTTGCCGTTCACAACGGCCCGCTTGGTAATGCCCAGCAATTTGATGCGGTAGCCGAGCTGTTCGGCGTACTTGATGTCTGCAGCACCCAACTTGGTAATACCTTCGACATAGGCTTTGTCAAACTGCACGGGAATGCCAAATGCGATGGCAGACATCAACGTGACCTTGTGCGCAGCGTCCACGCCCTCAATGTCAAAGGTGGGGTCGGCTTCGGCATAGCCCAGTGCCTGCGCTTCTTTCAGGACGGTCGTAAAGTCCAGCCCCTTGTCGCGCATCTCGGACAGGATGAAGTTGGTGGTGCCATTGATGATGCCGGCAATCCACTGAATGCTGTTGGCTGTGAGGCCTTCACGCAGCGCCTTGATGATGGGAATACCACCTGCCACCGCGGCTTCAAATGCAACCATCACACCCCGGGCATGGGCCGCCGCAAAAATCTCGGTGCCGTGCACGGCCAGCAAAGCCTTGTTGGCCGTCACCACATGTTTGCCCGCCGCAATGGCTTCCATCACGAGTTGCTTGGCAATGCCGTAACCGCCAATGAGTTCGATGACGATATCGATATCGGGGTTGGCGATGACGGCCCGCGCATCACTGACGACCTTGACGTCGGGACCGACCGCCGCTTGCGCGCGCGCCACGTCCAGATCGGCGACCATCGTGATTTCAATACCTCGACCGGCCCGACGCTTGATTTCCGACTGGTTGCGCTTGAGTACGTTGAAGGTGCCGCTGCCAACGGTACCAATGCCCAGAAGGCCTACTTGGATGGGTTTCATGTCTACTAACTAATAATTTAGGCAAAATGGGCGAAGGCCCTCGTATATCAGGCGCGGGCAGCTACCAATTTAATAGCGGCCTGTTGTTGTGTCGAGTTTTGAGCCGCATGTTGCGCCGATGCGGTCGCATCAGTCCCGTGACTGCGGCGATAGCCTTCCAGAAATTTGGCAATGCGGCCAATGGCCTCGCGCAGATCATCCTCGTGCGGCAAAAACACAATGCGGAAGTGGTCTGGCTGCGGCCAATTGAAGCCGGTGCCCTGCACCAGCATCACGCGAGTCTCGCGCAGCAACTCCAGGAAAAATTGCCGGTCATCCTCGATCGGATACACCTTGGGATCAAGCTTGGGAAACATGTACAAGGCCGCCTGAGGCTTCACGCACGTCACGCCGGGGATGGCCGTGATCAGCTCATAGGCCAAATCTCGCTGGCGACGCAGGCGGCCGCCCTCCTTCACGAGGTCTTGAATGCTCTGATAGCCGCCCAAGGCCGTTTGGATGGCGTATTGCCCCGGCACGTTGGATCCCAGCTTCAGGTTGGCCAGCATGTTCAGGCCTTCAATGTAGTCTTTGGCGTTCTGCTTGGGGCCCGAAATGATCATCCAGCCGGCGCGGTAGCCGCACGACCGATAGGCTTTAGACAGCGAATTGAAGGTCAATGTCAGCACGTCGGTCGACAGACTGGCCATCGCAGTGTGCTTGACGCCTTCATACAGCACCTTGTCATAAACCTCGTCCGCCAGGATCACCAACTCAAACTCGCGGGCAATGGCAACCAGGCCATGCAATAGCTCGTCGCTGTAGAGTGCACCAGTCGGGTTGTTGGGGTTGATGACCACCAGGCCCTTGGTACGGGGCGTGATCCTGGCACGGATGTCGGCAAGATTGGGCATCCAGCCGTTGTGCTCGTCGCACATGTAGTGCACCGGAGTCCCGCCGGAAAGGCTGGTGGCGGCCGTCCAAAGCGGGTAATCTGGCGACGGCACCAACAACTCGTCCCCGTTGTCAAGCAAGGCGTTGGCCGCCATCACAATCAATTCGCTGGCGCCATTTCCCAGGTAAATGTCGTCCAGCGTCACACCCGCTATGCCTTGCTGCTGGGTGTAATGCATGACCGCTTTGCGGGCTGCGAAAATACCCTTGCTGTCGCTGTAACCAGCCGAGTTTGGCAAGTTGCGGATCATGTCCTGCTGAATTTCTTCAGGGGCATCAAAGCCAAACGGCGCCAGGTTGCCAATATTGAGTTTGATGATCTTTTGACCTTCATCCTCCATCTTCTTCGCCGCGTCCACGATCGGGCCCCGAACGTCATAGAGCACGTTGGCCAGCTTCGCTGATTTTTGAATGATTTTCAAAGTCCCTCCGGAAGGTAGTGGCGCGCGCTGCGCGCGCGGCGAAACCTATAATTTGACCACAGTTCCGCCCTGTTTTAGTGCGGCGCAGCAATTCACTCACACCCTGCCCCAACGCCAGCACCCATGAAAATCCAGCCTGACAAATTTGAAGTTCAGTCCATCAGCGGCTACGGGCCCGGCTGGGTCAGCGTCGCCGCGGAAAAAATCACCAGCAGCGTCGTGATCGGGTCACGGGGGGAACGCGTTGACTGGGCCTGCAGCCGGTTTGAAGATCTCACGGCCGCACACTTCGCATTGCTGGCTGAACAGGCTCCAGAGCTCGTCATCTTTGGCAGCGGTGTGCGCATCCGGTTCGCACATCCGCAATGGCTTGAGGCTCTTTATTCCAGACGGATAGGCGTTGAGACCATGGACACGCAGGCGGCTTGCAGGACCTACAACATACTGGCCGGCGAGGGCCGCCACGTACTGCTGGCCGCGCTAATAGAAAAAAGTCCGGCCCGATAGAGGTTGCCGCACGCGACATAGGCGGGCTTTTTGACATGATTTCAGGGTAAAATCGCAGGTTGCGGTAGAGGCGCTACAACTCCTGTCACAGTTTTGCGCCTTCCATCATGCCTGACACATTCTGCACGAGAGACACAAGTTATATATGGCGATCGTTGTCAACAAACCCCTCCCCGAATTTGAAGCAAATGCCACCAGTGGCGTCAAGGTCTCCAACAGCACCCATCTGGGCAAGACCATGGTCTTGTACTTCTACCCCAAGGACAACACGCCAGGCTGCACCACCGAAGCCATGCAGTTTCGTGACAAATACAAAGACTTCGTCAAAGCGGGTGCCACCGTGTTTGGCGTCTCGCGCGACAACATGAAGTCCCATGACGAATTCAAGTCAAAACTTGAATTGCCGTTTGAACTCATCGCTGACACAGAAGAAAAAATGTGCCACATGTTTGGCGTGGTCAAAAACAAGATCATGTACGGCAAGAAGGTCAAGGGCATTGAACGAAGCACCTTCCTCATTGGCGCTGATGGCCTGCTCAAGGAAGAATGGCGCGGCCTCAAGGTGCCTGGCCATGTCGACGACGTGCTCAAGGCCGTGAAGGCCCTCAAAAAAGCGGCCTGATTTTTTAGGCGGGCTTGCCCGTTGGGTGGGTTGTGTCATGGTTTGCTCTTATGGCTCATGCATAATAAGTCTCATGCCGTTGAACACAGCAACCGCGCTCCCGACAAAAGCCGCCTTGGCTCAAGGCGGCTTTTTCACTTCTGAAGACCTGTTTTCGTCCGATTTCAACCTCACTTCCACCACGAGCCACACCCACCATGCCATTGCCTCCCGCCCCAACCAAGCGCGCCGCCCTCTTGTCGCAGGCCGCCTACGACGCACCGGCACGAAGCACACCCAAGACGTCGCGAAAAACTGAAAAGCTGGTTGACGAGCGTCCCGTCGCACGCCAACTCCCAGGTCGCGAACTGCCAGCTCACGAAACTCAAGGTCGTGGCGCACAGCCTGTCGTTCACCCCGGCACGCTAGACGACCGCGCTTCAGGCCCGCCTACCACCTTACCAACATCATCCACTGCCGGCCCGTCAGACAAGCGGACAACCCAGTCCGCCGTCAAGCCCCGCAAGAGCAAGTCCACTGGACCGACCAAACTGTTTGTGCTGGACACCAACGTGTTGATGCACGACCCCATGTGCCTCTTCCGCTTTGAAGAGCATGACATCTTCCTGCCCATGATCGTGCTTGAAGAGCTCGATGGCCACAAGAAAGGCATGACCGAGGTCGCCCGCAATGCACGTCAGACCAGCCGAAGCCTGGACGCGCTGGCGGGCGCCAATGGTGACGACATCGGCACAGGACTGCAGCTTGACACCACCGGACACCGCGAGGCCAAAGGCAAGCTGTTTTTCCAGACCCAGACGCTGAATTACACCCTGCCCACAAGCCTGCCCCAGGGCAAAGCCGACAACCAGATTCTGGGTGTGGTGGACGCACTGAGACTGCAACATGCCCCGCGTGAAGTGGTGCTCGTGTCCAAGGACATCAACATGCGCGTCAAGGCACGCGCACTGGGTCTGGCCACAGACGATTACCAGAACGACAAAACCCTCGACGATGGCGATTTGCTCTACGCCGGTTCGATGGCGTTGCCGGGTGACTTCTGGGCCACGCATGGCCAGACCGTCGAGAGCTGGCAGCAAGGCGCGCACACTTTCTACCGTATCACTGGCCCGATTGTGCCCAGCCTGCTGATCAACCAGTTTGTCTACTTTGAGTCCCCTGGAGAGCCATCTCTGTATGCGCGTGTCACCGAGATTCGGGGCAAGACGGCTGTATTCAAAACGCTCAAGGACTACAACCACCTGAAAAATGCCGTGTGGGGCGTGACCACGCGCAACCGCGAACAGAACTTCGCCATGAATCTGCTGATGGACCCGGAAGTTGACTTCGTCACTCTCACCGGCACGGCTGGCTCCGGCAAAACTTTGATGGCATTGGCTGCTGGCCTCACCCAGGTGCTGGACGATCGCCGCTATACCGAAATCATCGTCACACGCGCCACCGTCAGTGTGGGCGAGGACATCGGCTTTTTGCCCGGCACCGAGGAAGAAAAAATGGGCCCGTGGATGGGCGCATTGGACGACAACCTGGAAGTGCTGGGCAAAACAGACACCAACGCCGGCGAATGGGGACGGGCCGCGACCAGCGAACTCATCCGCAGTCGCATCAAGATCAAGAGCATGAACTTCATGCGCGGACGGACCTTCCTGACCAAGTACGTCATCATCGATGAGGCCCAGAATTTGACGCCCAAGCAGATGAAGACCTTGATCACGCGCGCAGGCCCGGGCACGAAGATCATCTGCATGGGCAACCTCGCACAGATCGACACGCCTTACCTCACCGAGGGTTCTTCGGGCCTGACGTTTGCCGTGGACAGGTTCAAGGGCTGGCCACACGGTGGGCACATCACGCTGGCACGTGGAGAGCGCTCACGATTGGCTGATTTTGCCAGTGAAGTGCTATAACTTATATAGCAATTCATGCCCATTCTATGTGGGCCATTGACTGATTTAGTTTAAAAGTCGCCACTACCACCGCTGGCGAGGCTCTCAAACTTGGTGATCGGCTTGAGGAAGGCCAGCTTCACCACGCCGGTCGGGCCGTTTCGCTGCTTGGCAATGATCACCTCGGCCACACCGGGCTCCTTGCACGCGTCCTTGGTGTAGTACTCATCCCGGTAGATGAACATGATGATGTCGGCGTCCTGCTCAATGGCACCCGACTCCCGCAAGTCGCTCATCATCGGGCGCTTGTCAGGGCGCGTCTCGACGCTTCGGTTGAGCTGGGACAGGGCAATCACCGGGCATTGCAGCTCACGCGCCAGCATTTTCAGGCCCCGCGAGATTTCGCCCAGCTCGGTGGCTCG
>JANPAZ010000157.1:0-2038 GCA_031430225.1 Rhodoferax sp.
CGATGGTGCTGCCGGCATGCAGGTAGCAAAGCATGCATATGCGCGAGCTACCGTTCACCGCGACCTGCGCTCCCTGCGCTACTTGCCACCCGTGCTGCATCCCACAAAAGCCTTCGCCATCGGACTGAACTACGTCGACCACGCCGCGGAGAGCAAGTTCGCAACACCCAAGCACCCCGTCATATTCCATCGCTTCCCGTCGTCATGGGTGGCGCATGGGGAAGCCCTGATCCGGCCTCGCGTGTCGAACCAATTCGACTACGAGGCCGAGTTGGTCGCCGTGATCGGCAAGCCGGGCCGCTACATCACACGCGAACGCGCGCTGGAGCATGTTGCCGGTTACTCGCTGTTCAACGATGGCTCAATTCGCAACTACCAGACCCGCTCCGCTCAATGGACGGTCGGCAAGAACTTCGACAAGAGTGGTTCTTTCGGCCCCTTATTCGTCACGGCCGACGAGTTGCCGCTGGGCGCGCAGGGCTTGCGCCTGCAGTGCCGCCTCAATGGCACGGTGTTACAGGATGCAAACACCCGGGACATGATCTTCGACGTGGCGACTCTGGTGGCGGCGTGTTCTGAAGCCATGGCCCTGCAACCGGGGGACATCATCATCACCGGCACACCGTCCGGGGTCGGGCTGGCGCGCAACCCGCAGGTCTGGATGAAGCCTGGCGACGTGTGTGAAGTCGAAGTCGAGGGAGTCGGCGTTTTAAGCAACTCGATCGAAGACGAAACTTCATCGCTCCTCGCAACACCGGACGAATTACTTGCTAAAAACTGAGCCACCCATTTTCTCCTGATGCGAGCATATTTTTGCTTGGGGCATTTTTTCGTCCGTGCACAATAGCCCTTTGACTATTCCGTTCGCAGAGGGCAACCATGAACCCAAGCCAGACCGAAAGCCCAGACCGCGCACGCAACGACGCGTTGTCCATGCCACTGGACCAGATTGATGTCAGCAAGCCTCGCCTGTTTCAGGATGACACCGTGGGGCATTACTTTGAACGACTGCGCCGTGATGACCCGGTCCACTATCACAGCAACGACTTCTACGGCGGATTCTGGTCGGTGACGCGGTACAAAGACATCATGCAGGTGGACACCAACCACGCCATTTATTCGTCTGACTGGTCTCAGGGCGGTATCGGGATTTTTGATTCACCGATGGAAAACCGGTTCCAGATGTTCATCGCCATGGACCCGCCCAAGCACGATGAACAGCGCAAGACCGTTAGCCCGATTGTGGCGCCGGGCAATCTGGCTGCGCTGGAGGGAACCATCCGTTCCAGAACGGCGGCCGTGCTTGATGGCCTTCCGCGTAACGAGACCTTCAACTGGGTAGAGCGTGTGTCGATTGAGCTCACCACCCAAATGCTGGCCACTCTGTTTGACTTCCCGTTTGAAGACCGGCACCTGCTAACCTGGTGGTCAGACCTCTCTACATCGCCCTCTGGGCCAGGTCGCATGATTGAGTCGGAAGAACAGCGGTGGGTGGAACTGGGCAAGTGCCTGGCCTACTTCACACGGCTGTGGAACGAACGTGTCAACGCGCCCCCGGGCAATGATTTGATCTCCATGCTGGCCCACGCACCAGCCACGCGCAACATGTCGCCGCGCGAATTTCTGGGTAACCTGATTTTGCTGATTGTGGGCGGCAACGACACCACGCGCAATTCGATGAGCGGCGGCGTGCTGGCGCTGCACGACCACCCGGCCGAGTTTGCCAAACTGCGCGCCAACCCAGGCCTGATTGACAGCATGGTGCCCGAGATCATTCGCTGGCAAACGCCTCTGGCCTATATGCGCCGCACTGCGCTGGCCGATACGGTGCTGGACAATAAGCAGATCAAAAAGGGCGACAAGGTGGTGATGTGGTACCTGTCGGGCAACCGCGATGCCGAGGCCATCGACAACCCCAGCCAATTCATCATTGACCGGGCGCGGCCACGCCAGCACTTGTCATTCGGATTTGGTATTCACCGCTGTGTGGGCAACCGGCTGGCTGAAATGCAAATCAAGATATTGTGGGAAGAGATTC
>JANPAZ010000158.1:0-12648 GCA_031430225.1 Rhodoferax sp.
TCGAAGCTGTCACGGTAGGTGAAGTAAATCGAGGTAAAGAACATGGCTGCCATCAGCATGGCTGCCGGAAACATCACGGTGGCAGCAGCAGTCGGACCGCCGATGACGGCCGCCAGGCTGGTCACTATCAGTCCCACCACCATGAACACCGCCATCCAGGCCAGCCCGAACACGGTGAAAGCCCAGAAATTACGCATACACGCCACGCCGCTGAAAAAAAGGCTTTTCATCGGTGGCAGGCCATGCCAGTGAACCAGTGCTGGTGCATGCCAGAACAACAGGGATAAAGGCAAGTAAAGCGCCATGCTGACCAGCATCGCCAGCTGGAAATCCGGAGCCGCCACCATCTCGCGATTCAGTGTGCCGCCCAGTAAATAGAGGCGTGCAAACCCGCCGCCGTCGATCAGCGCCGAGATGCCCATGACCAATAAAAAACCAAGTGCATAGATGCCCCCCAGTATCAGCATGGCCCGCAGCTGCTGCTGGCCCGCGCGAAACGCGCTGATCAAAATGGAGGGCATGGGGAACTTGCCTTTGGCCGCCTCTCGTGTGCCCGCCATCAGCCCCAGCGTGGCGCCGGGCAACAGCGCCAGCGCCAGTGCGTTGCCCAGAAGCGGCACCATGCTCAGCACCGACATGACGGCCATGAACATGAAAAACATGCCTGCCAGTGCGAGCGGCTGTTTGAAGAAGGTTTGGATGCCGAGTTTGACCCATTGAATGCCCATACGTGCAGGAACGATTTTCAGTTTCATGGTGGAGCGGTTGACCGCATCAGGAGTTCAATCAAAAAAGGCTCTGTCCCGGAAATTCACTGGAGCAGAGCCTCATTGTGTGCGAAATTTCACGCGACGGGCGCGGTGGACCCTGTGGGCGCAGTGTGCACAGGCAGGCCAAGCCGCTGGCGCAGCACGCGCTCAAAATGGGTCGGGTCATGGGCTTTGAGCATGGACGCCTCGCGCGGTAAGTGGAAGTCCCACAGGCGCGATATCCAGAACCGAAGGGCCGCCGCACGCAACATGGCCGGCATGGCCTGGCGCTCCGGCCCCGTGAGAGGGCGTATGGCGTGATAGGCATCCAGCAGCGCAGTGGTGCGCGGGGCGTCTGTAGCGCCGGACGGCAAGTCGATACACCAATCGTTCTGGCAAACGGCAATGTCAAACACCCACGTGTCGACACCGGCAAAATAGAAGTCAAAAAAACCGGTGAGAGTCGGTGCCGCGTCGGGCCTGCCGGCGGCACCTGCGGCTTCGAACATCACGTTGTCGCGAAAAAGATCGGCATGAATCGGGCCACGGGGCAGTGCGACATATGCGCAAGAACTTGCCACATGGTTCTGGTAGGCGAGTTCCGCCTGAATCAGCGCGGCCTGGGCCCCGTCAAGAAATGGCATGATGACCGGCACCGTCTCGTTCCACCAGTGCAGGCCACGCAAGTTGGGTTGGCTCATGCCAAAGTCCCGGCCGGCCAGATGCATTTTTGCCAGCATGGCCCCAACGGCAGCGCAGTGCGCCGGTGTGGGCGATAGCTCGCTGCGGCCTTTGAGGCGGTTCACCACGGTGGCCGGTTTGCCATTGACGGTGTAGAGCAGGTCGCCAGCCACGTCGGCGGCCGGGTCAGGTACCGGCACGCCGTTGACGGCCAGATGCTTCATCAGGCGCAGATAGAACGGCAGCTGCTGGGCAGTCAGCCGCTCAAACAGCGTGAGCACATGGGCACCCTGGTCGGTGGTGACGAAGTAATTGGTGTTCTCAATGCCGCCAGAGCAGCCCTCCATCGTCTGGAGTTGGCCGAGGTTGAGGCGCTTCAGAAGGGCGCAGGCCTCATCAAACGAGACTTCGGTGTAAACCGCCATAGATCAACAACCCCAGAAATCAGAAGCCAAAGATCTTCCAGGTGCGCGCACCTGTGACCGGTTGCACGTCATAAGCGGGCAGGCCGCTCTTGGGGGCTACGGAAATGCTGCGGGACTCGCCGCCCACGCGCACTTCATCGATGCGCGTGGCGCCGTCTTCGACGTGGATTCGCTCAATAAGCTGGTTGGTGGTCGTGGCACCTTGGCCGGACTGAGCGGGATCGGTAACCGGCTTCGCAATGGTGCTGGCGGCTGTCAAAGCCGAAGGCAGCGTCTGCGCCTGGACGGTGCCGGTCGCAACGAGTAATGCCAGGGTCAAAGCGATGGGTAAAGGGGCGGTGCGCATGTCATCATTGTAGAACGGGGGCAAACCCGCGAAGTATGCAGGGCAAGTGGCTGGGCAAGGCACATATCACGGGCAAAATGCGGCCATGACGTCTCAAAAAACACTGCTTCTGGTCGATGGCTCCAGCTATCTGTACCGCGCGTTCCACGCCATGCCTGACCTGCGCGCGGTGCCGGGAGACCCCACCAGCGCGGCCACCGGGGCCATCCGCGGCATGATCAACATGATGCAAAGTTTGCGCAAAGACGTACCCTGCGACTATGCCGTGTGCGTGTTTGATGCCAAAGGCCCCACGTTTCGCGATGCGTGGTACCCGCAGTACAAGGCCAATCGCTCGCCCATGCCGGAAGACCTGCGCAGCCAGATCGAGCCCATTCACGAAGTGGTGAGTCTGCTGGGCTGGAAGGTGATGGCCGTGCCGGGTGTGGAGGCAGATGATGTGATCGGTACGTTGGCCGTCATGGGCGCGCAGCAGGGCATCGAGGTGATCATCTCCAGTGGCGACAAAGACTTGAGCCAGCTGGTGAACGAGCACATCACCATCATCGACACCATGAACGGCAAGAGGCGCGACGTGGCGGGTGTGACCACCGAATTTGGTGTGCCGCCCTCTTTGATGATCGATTTCCAGACCCTCGTGGGCGACAGCGTTGACAACGTGCCTGGCGTGCCCAAAGTGGGACCCAAGACGGCGGCCAAGTGGTTGCAGGAATATGGCTCGCTCGATGCCTTGGTGGCGCGTGCCGATGAGATCAAGGGCGTGGCGGGCGAGAACCTGCGTAACGCGCTCGACTGGCTGCCCCAGGGCCGTCGACTGGTCACCATCAAGACCGATTGCGACATGACGGGGCATGGGCAGGGACTTCCCGCTATGGAATCAATAGCTATTGGTGACCAGGATACGGGGGCCTTGAAGTTATTTTATGAGAAATTTGGCTTCAAAGGCCTGGCCAAGTCGGTAGGCGGCATCGTGGCACCCAGCGCAGAGCCTTTGGCGCCCCGGCCCGCCAAAGGCAGTGCCGCACCGGGGCTGTTCGACGAGCCAGAGGCACCTGCTGCACCAACAGCCTCTCGGGCATCGAAGCTGGTCTACGACACGGTGCTGACCTGGGACGCGTTTGAGATGTGGCTCGCCAAAGTTGGCGCCGCGGACCTGGTGGCGTTGGACACCGAGACCACCTCGCTCGACGAGATGCGTGCTGAAATAGTTGGCGTCAGCTTCAGCGTGACACCCGGCGAAGCCGCCTACATCCCGCTCACCCACGACTACCCGGACGCACCTGCGCAATTGCCGCGCGACGAGGTGCTGGCCCGGCTCAAGCCGTGGCTGGAAGACGGCAGCAAGTTAAAGCTGGGTCAGCACGTCAAATACGACCGCCATGTGTTTGCCAACCACGGCATTGAAGTGCAGGGCTACGCACACGACACCATGTTGCAGAGCTATGTTCTCGAAGTACACAAGCCGCATGGCCTGAGCAGTCTGGCCGAGCGGCACCTCGGGCGCGGCGGTATCAGTTTTGAAGACCTGTGCGGCAAGGGTGCCCACCAAATTACTTTCAACCAGGTGGACATTGCCAAGGCGGCAGAGTACTCGTGCGAAGACTCGGACATGACGCTGGATGTGCACCGGGCGTTGTGGCCTCAGTTGCAGGCTAATGACAAACTGAGTGCGGTCTACGAGCTTGAGATCGCCAGCAGCGAAACGCTTTTCCGTATCGAGCGCAATGGGGTGTTGATTGACGCACCCATGCTGGCCACACAAAGCCACGAACTGGGTCAACGCATGATGCAGCTCGAAGTAGAAGCCCATGCGCTGGCCGGGCAGCCGTTCAACTTGAGTTCGCCCAAGCAGATTGGTGATATTTTCTTCACCAAGCTCGGCCTGCCCGTGGTCAAGAAAACCGCCACCGGCGCGCCCAGTACCGACGAAGAAGTGCTGGAGAAACTCGCTGAAGACTTTCCCCTGCCTGCCAAGATTCTGGAACACCGCGGCCTGGCCAAACTCAAGGGCACCTACACCGACAAACTCGCCTTGCTGGCTCTGCCGCGAACGGGCCGGGTGCATACGCATTACGCCCAGGCGGTGGCCATTACGGGGCGCCTGTCCAGCAACGACCCCAACCTGCAAAACATCCCCGTGCGCACCGCAGAGGGCCGCCGAGTGCGTGAGGCTTTTGTGGCCGCACCGGGCAACGTCATTGCCAGCGCCGACTACAGCCAGATCGAGCTGCGCATCATGGCGCACATCAGTGGGGACGAGTCACTGCTGCGCGCCTTTACGTCTGGCCTGGACGTGCATCGCGCTACAGCGGCCGAGGTGTTCAGCGTGGCGGTCGACCAGGTGAGCAGCGAGCAGCGCCGCTACGCCAAAACCATCAACTTCGGCCTGATTTACGGCATGAGCGCGTATGGTCTGGCACGTGCCCTGAGCATCGACAACACCGCTGCCAAGAACTACATCGAACGTTACTTTCAGCGCTACCCCGGCGTGAAGCAGTACATGGATGAGACCCGCCTCTCTGCCAAAAGCAAAGGCTATGTCGAAACCGTGATGGGTCGGCGTCTGTACCTGCCTGAAATCAACTCACCCAACGGCCCGCGCCGTGCGGGTGCGGAGCGCGCCGCTATCAACGCGCCGATGCAGGGTACGGCAGCAGACCTCATCAAGCTCAGCATGGTAAAAGTGCAGCAGGTGCTTGACGATGAAAAGCGCGCGACCAAAATGATCATGCAGGTGCATGACGAACTGGTGTTTGAGGTGCCCGAATCAGAAGTCGAATGGTTGAAATCCGAGATCCCGCGCCTGATGGCCGGTGTGGCTGATCTGAAGGTGCCATTGCTGGCCGAGGTAGGTGTCGGCATGAACTGGGAAAAAGCCCATTGAGGGTCTGGTTGGTCGGGTTTACCCCCAAGATAACCCTGCGCCATACCCGAACTTACGGCTTTACCTAGACTTTGACCCGTTGCTTTTCCAACCCACCAGAGACCTTCCATGCGCAAAGACATCACTATTGAAGCCGGTTCCCAAATCAACTCGCAACTCAACTCGTTGTTGCCAGGACAGACGACAGAAGCCGGGGCCACCCGCCGCACCGCCTTGCGGGTCGCGCTGGGCGTTGGCTACGCAGCCACTGCCATGCCCATCATGGCGCAGACCGCCATCAAGACCTCTTCCGACGGGCTCAAGACGGGAGAGATCAGCTATGAAGTCAACGGCTTCAAGGTACCGGCCTTCTTTGCGGCACCTGCGGGCAAAACCAATCTGCCGGTCGTCCTGGTTGTCCAGGAGATCTTTGGCGTCCATGAGTACATCGCCGACACCTGCCGCCGTTTTGCCAAGGCGGGCTACCTGGCCATTGCGCCCGAGTTGTATGCGCGCCAGGGCGATCCCACCAAATACGGCGAAATTGCCAAGCTGATTGCTGAAGTGGTCAACAAAGTCCCCGATGCACAAGTGATGACTGACCTGGACGGTGCCGTCAAATGGGCCGGCTTCAATGGCGGCGACCTGGGCAAAGTGGCGGTCACCGGTTTTTGCTGGGGCGGGCGCATCACGTGGCTGTATGCCGCGCAGGGGCCGGTCAAGGCGGGCGTTGCCTGGTATGGCCGCATGGTGGGCACGCCGAACGATTTGATGCCCAAAAACCCGATTGACCTGGCTGCCAATCTGCGCGCACCCGTGCTGGGCCTGTATGGTGAGAAAGACGGCGGCATCCCGCTTGACACCCTGGACAAGATGAAGGCTGTTTTGGCAACCGGCAACGCGGCGTCGAAAGCGTCGCAGTTTGTGGTTTACCCCGATGCACCGCACGCTTTTCACGCTGACTACCGGCCGAGCTACCGCAAGGAAGCGGCTGAAGACGGCTTCAAACGCTGCCTCGAGTGGTTCAAAGCCAACGGGGTTGCCTGAACCCGGCGCTCTGCCGCGCCTGAATCATCTGTGAGATGATCCAAGACCGCCTCCCGGGGCGGTTTCTTTTTTGGATCAGCATTAAATGAGGCCGTTTGCCCGCGTGCAACGGGCGTAGTTGGCTATGACTTTGATAGCAATTTTGATGGGCACCCTGGCGGCAGGGATCGGCAGCGTCTGGCTGGCTGCGGCATTGAGCTTTGGTGCGTTGGCACGTTACACCCAACATATGTTGAGTCTGGCGGCGGGCGCATTGCTGGCCACGGCTTTCATGCACCTTTTGCCGGAGGCTTTTGAAAACCAGGCGGGAGCGCATGACCTGTTCATGACTTTGCTGATCGGGCTGGTTTTTTTCTTCCTCCTCGACAAGGCAGAGCTGTGGCACCACGGCCACGAGCATCACCACGACAGCGCCGCCTACACCCACGATCAGGCCCCTGATCAGGTCTCCGATCACGCTCACGAGCACGATCGAAACCATGGCCGTGACCATGCCCATGGTGGCACCCACTCGCACGCAGTACCCAAAGCGGGCAGTTGGGCCGTGCTGACGGGCGACAGCGTGCACTGCTTTGGCGACGGCATTCTGATTGCCTCTGCGTTCATGGCCGACATGCGACTGGGCGCCATAGCGGCGCTGGCGGTACTGGTGCACGAGGTGCCCCATCACATGGGTGACCTCATGGTGCTGCGCACGGGCTCCAGCAACCGGCAGATGGCGCTGATCAAGGTGTCGCTGGCCGGTGCAGTCACTGCGATTGGTGGCATGGCAGGCTACTGGCTGGTAGAGCAATTGCGCGACTATCTGCCGTATTTTTTGGTGATCGCGTCGAGCAGCTTCATCTATGTGGCGCTAGCCGACCTGATTCCCCAGTTGCAAAGGCGCCTGAGCGCAAGAGAGACCGCGGCCCAGATTGCATGGTTGGGCATTGGCATCGCACTGGTGACCCTGGTCAATGGCATTGCGCACGGACATTGATCCTGGACGCGGGTATGAGGCCTTATGCATAGAGCAACCCGTGCGGTGCGACAATCTTCGTCTTTCAAAAATAATATCGGTCTCTTGGCCTCATCGTTTTCCATGTCCAGCAATCTCAATATCCAGGTTCGTCCCGCCACTTTGCGTGACGCCAAAACAATCGCGGAAATCTACGTCAACACCTGGCAGGTCGCTTATGCCGATTTGGTGCCGGCAGATCATCTCAAGAGTCTTTCCGTTGACAAGCAACAAGCTATATGGCGCGAGGCAATTCAATACAGCGAGCCGCAAGTGCTGGTGGCGCTGGATGGCAACGCCATCGTCGGCTTTGCCGGCTTTGACCGCTCGCGCGACCCCAAAACCAAACCCACTACGGGTGAAATCTGGGCCATGTATGCCGCCCCCGACTATTGGGATGAAGGTGTGGGGCTAGCCCTGTGGGACGGTTGCCGTGACGGCCTCCTTGAAGAAGGGTGCACCGAAGTGACCCTGTGGGTGCTGCTGCGCAATGACCGAGCACTGCGGTTCTACGACCTCGCAGGTTTCAAGCGTGAAATGACCACGGCCAAAACGGTTGCCATGGGGAGCGGCAAGGTTGAAGAAGTCCGGCTCAAGCGGTCTCTGGCCGGTTGACGTGCCATGACTGGCGCAGCGCTGCCCTGGGCACGCCGCTGCGGTGGGCTGGGGCTTGCGGCAGGGCCCCGCCAGCAACCATCAGTTTTTAAACGTCAAACCTCACCGCCAAATTTTTTGGTGAGGTTTGCAATGTACTGTTCCACCATCTTCTCGAACTCGGCTTCGACCACGGGTTTGACCACCATCTTCATCAGTCCGGGCAGGGGAATCGTGAGGTCTCCGTTGATCTTCAAGGTGATCCCGGTGGATTTTTTATTGTCTTTGATCTTCCAGTCACCCGACACGAGCGCGTTGCCTTCGCCCTTGACCGGTGTCCAAACCACCGTGCCCTTGGTTTTGTTGGCCACGTACTTGGACGCGTAGATCGTTTGCAGATTGATAGACGCGACACCGATTTTGGCCATTTCCCAGCGGTAAACGCCACCACCCAGGTCCACCAGCTTGTCAACCTTGGGGAAAAAACTTGCCGACGTGGGGACATCAGACAACACCGCAAAAACATCTGCCGCTTTGGCTTTGACTTCAAATTCGTAGCCGAGATCGATGGTGACGTTGACAGTCATGGGTTTCTCCTGAGGGATGGGGATACATTGAATGAAGAGGCGGGCGACCGGCCTGCTTCAGTAGTTTACAAAGCCTGGCGTCGCAATACCGCTGTTTTGTGCGCTCTACGGGTTTGTACCTGATCGCGGTGGCGAGTACCATATCTGCCCATGAAGGTTGACCCCGCCATCGCCCAGATTTTTGCGGAGAACGTGCGCGCAGAGGTGATCCAGCGCCCGGTCGGTATCAAGCTTGACGCGGCCATCGTCCAGAAGATCTCGCAAAAAGTCCCTGTGTTCAATGGCATGAGCCACGATTGCCTCATGAGCACGCTGGGTGTGGGCGATTCTTTCGCGGTCCGTTCTGGCGAGGCGCTTTTCAAGGAGGGCGACATGGGGGGCTCCTTTTATGTCGTGATCACCGGTGAAGTCGAGGTGGAGAAAGTTCGCAACGGAAAGGTGGCGTCATTGGCGCGTTTGAGCGCGGGCGCGTGTTTTGGTGAAATGGCCCTGGTGGGGAGTCATGTGCGATCTGCCACCGTGCGGGCACTGCGCGACACCGTCACCATGCGGTTCGAGCGGGATCAGATCGACGCCAACCCGCAAAGCGCCCACATCATCTACCGCAACATCGCGCGCATTCTGGCGGCCCGACTGGACGAGTCCAGCATCATGCTGGCCGATCTGGTGATTCAAAAAAAAGCTGACTGAAATTCGATCATGTCGCCGACGGCACCCATGGTGTCCACGCTGCCTTAGCGCCTGTCAATGGATGTTCAGCGACCGGGCCACGAAGTCAAAGAAGACGCAGTACAGCGCTATAGGCGGTATGAGCCCCACAAAGGTTCCCGCCACATAGGGGCGTACCGCCACACCCGACAGCGCCAGCGTCACGTTCAGCGCAGGCAGGGTTTGAAACACGATGCGCAGCATGGCAACACTTCGCACGGGTCTCGCGTGCAGTGATTTGAGGGCCTTGCGGGCAAACCGGCTGCGAACGCGCAGCAGGGCGTCACCCCCCATGTAGCGAAAGACCAGAAAAGTGACCAGGCATGAGATGTTGGCCGCGACAAAAGTCACCAGACCGCCCCACAGTTGTCCCAGTGTCACCACGGCGGCGGCCAGGAACACCAGCCCCGGCAATTGCGCCAGGTTGCCCAACGAGAACAGCAGCACAAAAAGCAGAACGCCGCCCACTTTGTGCGACAGGAAAGCGTTCTGGATAAACGCGATATTGAAGTTGTCGCGCAAGCCGCTGATTTGAATGGTCAGGAGCAGTATCAGCACAATCACGACAACCGAAATCAATCGCAGGTGGGTTCGCATGAAGTGGATTTTGCCGGTGGGCTTCAGACGTGCACGTGTAGGGTGAGAGCGCGGGCCAACGCCTTGCCACTCATTCTTTGCCCCTTGCGATGGCTGGCAATCAGTTGACACATGGCGGCATTCAGCGGTGCCTGCAGGCCCTGCCTTTGGGCCAGGCGCACCACAGCACCACACAGGTCATCTATTTCTGTGACGCGGCCCTGCTGTACGTCCTCCCACATCGAAGAGCGCGCGGTGGCATCGATGCGCATCATGCGTGAGGCCAGGCGCAGGAACAGCCAGTCTGGCAGCCGCAGCACATGGGGCAGCAACCAGGCAGGCGAACTGGTTACCTGAGCTGGCCGGATGCCGGCTGCGCCCAGCGCTGCCAGCGCTTCGGATTGCAGATCAGCCATGACACACCGGTAGTCGCGGCTTTTGAGTTGATCCAGCACAGGCAGATCAGACAACGCATTGACCGGGTTGCCCAGATTAATCAGCAGCTTGCCCCACTGTACGGCGCGCATGTCGTCGCTGAGTTCCGTTGCCAGTCCCGCCGCGTTAAAAAGTGCCAGCATCTGTTCGCTGACCGGGCTTCGCGCCATTTTCAAGCGGCCGCTGGTGGCCCGGTGGACGTGGTTGGATGAGGGCATGACCACGTTGTAGGGCACCATGCCGGCCAGCGCTTTCATATGTGGTGCGTTGGCAGTGATGCGGCCCACGTTATCAACGCCGTTTTGAAGCGACACCACAGTGGTGCCCGGCGGGCAGGTCTGGGCGATTTCTTGCGCAGCAGATTCGGTCGCGCCGCCTTTGACACACAGCAGGATGACGGTGGGCTGCGTCAGCATGGGGAGTGTCAGGGCCGCGCTGAGCGAGCTGGTCAGGCGCAAAGATGCGGCATCCAGGTGGCCTTTGAAGCCGTCCAGGTCTGTCACGGTCAACCCGTTCAAGGCCAGTGGGTCGATCACACGGGGTCGACCGACCAGTGTGACCTGCTGCCCGTCCAATGCAAGCCGGCCGCCGACGTAACAGCCAATGGCGCCGGCTCCCAACACGATGAAGTTCATGCGCGACGGTCCTTGCGGGTCGGGCTGTCAAGGCAGCCCATGTTGCGCACCTTGGGTCCGGCCTCTGCGTCGCCCGTTTCCAGAAAGTCCACCGACAGTGAGGCGAAAGAGGCAGGCGTCTTGGACATAAGCCCGCATGCTACAGCGATTTGAGGCCATACGTGGCAAAATCAGTAGGACTTTAAAGAAAATCAGGGCAATAGCCCACGTATCTATTGTGTAGTTAGCTATTATAAATATAGCATTCAACGGGTTGTAGGCCCGTCCATTGCCAAACCAATCCCAGACATGAGCATTCTTCTGGCCCCGATGGAGGGGCTCCTTGACTTTGTGCTGCGCGACATTCTGACGCGTGTGGGCGGCGTGGACCGTTGCGTGTCGGAGTTCATCCGGGTGACCAACACATTGCTGCCAGACCGCGCCTTTATCCGTGTGGTGCCGGAGCTTCTCAACGGCGGGCGCACGTTTGCCGGTGTGCCGGTGCGTGCCCAGCTGCTGGGCTCCGACCCGGTGTGCCTTGCCGAAAACGCGGCGTGCCTGGCGGCGTTGGGCCCCGATGGCATCGATTTGAACTTCGGGTGCCCTGCCAAGGTGGTGAATCGCCATGGCGGCGGTGCTGCGCTGCTGCAAGAGCCAGAAGTGCTGACGAAAATCGTGTCGGCGGTGCGGCGTGCCGTACCAGCGCACCTGCCGGTTTCAGCCAAGATGCGCCTGGGCTACAACGATGACTCGCGGGCTGTTGAATGCGCCCAGGCCATTGCGGATGGTGGTGCCAACGAGCTGGTGGTGCATGCCCGTACCAAGGCCGACGCCTACCGCCCACCGGCGTATTGGGAGCGCATTGCTGACATCCGTGAGGCCGTCAAGATTCCTGTGGTGGCTAACGGCGAAATCTGGACCGTGCAGGACGCGGCCCGATGCCGGGAGCTCTCTGGGTGCAGCATGCTGATGCTGGGGCGTGGCATGGTGACCGACCCCGGTCTGGCCCTGGCCATTCGCGGCGGCGGCGCGCAGGTTCCCCTGGTGACGTGGCAAACGTTGTTGCCCTTCATTGCCGACTTCTGGCATCTGGTGTGCAGCCGTCTGGAGCGCCGACAGCAGGCCGGGCGCCTCAAGCAGTGGCTCAACTTCTTGCGCAAGCGTTATCCGCAGGCGCAAGAGGCCTATATGGCGTTACGCACCCTCAATGACGCCGCCGCTATCGACGCGTGGTTTGTGGCTTCGGGTTGGCCCCATCACGCACCCGCGCCAACAAACCTAGAATAAGCCAACCCAACACTTTGTAGAGACAACCACCATGATTCAACGCCGTCGTTTACTCAACCTGACCGGTGCCGGCATCGCCAGCATGGCCCTGCCAACGCTCGTCAGTGCCCAAGCCTTTCCGTCGCGTCCCATTCGCTACATCTGTCCGTGGCCTGCTGGGGGCTCCACGGATGCCGTCATCCGCTCGTTGGCAGAAAGCGCGGGCAAGATACTGGGTACCACCGTCATTGTTGACAACAAGCCCGGCGCGGGTGGCATGCTGGGAGCCAACGAGCTGGTCAACGCCAAGCCCGATGGCTATACAGTGTCGCAATTGCCCCATGGCGTGTTCCGCATTCCGCACATGCAAAAAGTGCAGTTCGACACGCTCAAGGATTTCACCTGGATCGCCTGCTTGACGGGCTACACCTTTGGCCTGGTGGTGCCTGCGAACTCACCCCTCAAAACCATCAAGGACCTGGTGGACTATGCCAAGGCCAACCCCGAAAAATTCACCTATGGCCACACGGGTATTGGCACCAGTCCGCATTTGGCTGTGGAAGAGTTTGCCCAGCGTGCGGGCATCAAGCTGACCAATGTGCCCTTCAAAGGCAATGCAGACAACATGCAGGCCGTGCTGGGAGGTCACGTGATGGGTGCCAGCGACGCCACCGGCTGGGGCCCCCATGTGGATGCTGGCAAGTTGCGGCTGCTGGCCACCTATGGCAGCAAGCGCACCAAGCGCTGGTCCAGCGTACCC
>JANPAZ010000159.1:0-2248 GCA_031430225.1 Rhodoferax sp.
GCCTCCAGACCCAGCAGGCCACCGCCAATCACCACCGCATTTTTGTATTGTGTGGCGGTAGCGATCATCTCGTTGGTGTCGGCAATATCTCGGTAGGCGATGACGCCTTTCAAATCCTTGCCCGGGACGGGCAGGATGAAGGGGTTGGAGCCCGTGCACATCAGCAGGCGGTCGTACTCCACCTCGGTCACAGCGCCCTGTGCATCCACAGCTCGAACCACACGTTTCACGCGGTCTACTTCGACTACCTTTTTACCCGCATGCAAGGTGATGTTGTTGTCTTTGTACCAGTCCCAGGAGTTAAGGACGATTTCGTCCAGCGTCTGCTCGCCCGCCAGCACGGGGCTCAGCAGGATGCGGTTGTAGTTGGGATGCGGCTCGGCCCCAAAAACAGTCACGTCGTACAGCTCGGGGGCCAGCTTGATCAGCTCTTCGACCGTGCGCACGCCGGCCATGCCATTGCCCACCAACACCAGTTTCATTTTTTTCATTGTGTTCAGTCTTGAGTGCGGGTTAAAAAAAACAGTGCGATGACGGCTGTCACTGCGCCTTGGGCAGCCACTGGCAGGGCAATCATGGAATCGACAACCACAGGCACGGCGCTGAGATAGGCCTGACCGACGGCACCGATGCCTGCACCGGAAATCGGGGCAGTGCCCGTGCTTGACATGGACGCGCCACGCTCGCCAAAGGCGAAGCTGCGTTTCAGGTGAGGCTGGTCTGCGACTGGCTCCCAAATCTCAACACTGGCCGCGATGGGCGTTCCCAGGGCTGACAGAAATGCCATGACGTAGTTGCCACCGTCACGCGCCGGACAGGGCATTGCGAAGCCGCGGTTGATGCCCACCTTCACGGCGCTGTCGGCGCGCAGGAAGCCCGAACCCTTGCCCAGATCCTGCAAAAACACGGGGGCCTGACGCTCCCACGCCATACCGGGCAAGCCGCTGCCTTTGCGAAAGCTGGTATTGCGCGAGATGAATTCAAACGTATCGCCGGTGGTGCCATAGTAGCCATCGACCAGGTTCATGTCGTGCGATTGCGCGGGCTGGTTGGCCCACAGCTCGATCGCACCCGCATGCTCGTCGTCGTCGCCACAGAAGATGATCATCACGGCACTCAAACGCTCGCCCACAAAGACCGGCACCGCAATGCCGCAGGTCAGCCCGTCGGCTTTGGCCGCTTCGGCCCGGCGAAAGTAGTTGCCATCAAGCTCCTTGAGCACAATGGGGTGGCCAGTTTCCCAGGCCTGGCCCGGCAGGCCTTCGCCACGGCCGAAACAAAGATGGCGGCTCTGGGCTGCAAACCGGGTTGCGCTGCCAAACAGGCCGCCGCCAAACTCCAGCAGGCTGCCGTCGGCGCTGGGCACCCAGTATTCGATGACGCGGATGAAGGTTTTCATGCGGCTTTTTCGACGTGGCCCTGGCGGGTGTAGAGGAAGTCGATCACGGCCTTGCGGTACTGCACGTAATGGCGGTCTTCAGCCAGCTCGACGCGATTGCGCGGGCGTGGCAGCGTGACCTTGAGCACTTCGCCAATCGTGGCGGCGGGGCCATTGGTCAGCATGACAATCTTGTCGGACAGCAGCACGGCTTCGTCCACATCGTGCGTGACCATCACCACGGTGCTGCCGGTCTTTTGCACGATGGCCAGCAGCTCGTCCTGCAGCCTGGCACGGGTCAGGGCGTCCAGTGCGCCAAACGGTTCATCCATCAGCAGCACTTTGGGCTCCATCGCCAGGGCGCGTGCAATGCCCACGCGTTGCTTCATGCCGCCCGAAATTTCACCGGGGCGCTTTTGCGCCGCCGGTGTCAGGCCAACGAGTTCCAGTGCGGCGTCGGTGCGCGCCTTGAGCTGTGCCTTGTTTTCGGTGGCCGAGAACACGCGCTCCACACCAAGGTAGATGTTTTCAAAGGATGTCAGCCACGGCAGCAGCGAATGGTTCTGGAACACCACCGCTCGCTCCGGCGACGGGCCCTTGATCTCTCGGTTGGCACAGATCAGGGTCCCGGCGGTCGGCGTGGTGAGGCCGGCAATCAGGTTCAGCAACGTGGACTTGCCGCAGCCGGAGTGGCCGATCAAAGTGATGAATTCGCCCTTGGCCACATTGAGGTTGATGTCGCGCAGCGCCAGGAAGGGGCCACGTGCCGTCTTGAAGGACTGCTCAACGCCCTGGATCTCAATGAATTTGCTGGTCAGGTTGTCGCTCATGACTTCACCTCTTCAAATGTGAATGCGGTGGCTATTTTGA
>JANPAZ010000160.1:0-11027 GCA_031430225.1 Rhodoferax sp.
CTGGAGAATGCCCGATGCGCAAGCATGAAATGGCCTTGATCCCAACCCTTCATTTTGGAGAACCCCATGAAACTGAAAACACTCACCACCGCCGCTGCCTTTTTAGCGCTCACATGCGCCAGTCTGGCCGCCCACGCGCAAGCCGTGGACGTCAAGAACGCCTGGGTGCGCACCACCGTGCCGGGCCAGAAGGCCACTGGCGCCTTCATGACCATCACTGCCAAGGACGGCGCCAAATTTGTGGGGGCTTCATCGCCAGTTGCGGGTGTCACTGAGGTGCATGAGATGAAGATGGAAGGTGACATCATGAGGATGAAGGCCGTGGCAGGCGGTCTGGACTTACCTGCCGGCAAAGCTGTGGAGCTCAAGCCCGGCGGCTATCACGTCATGCTGATGGACCTGAAGGCTGCCCTGCCCAAAGACACGACCGTGCCGCTGACGCTGGTGTTCAAGGACGCCAAGGGCATAGAGAGCAAGGTTGAGCTGAAAGTATCTGTAGCGGCGGTGGCCCCCGTTGGCAAGGCCGCTGTGGATGCGCACAAACACTGAAAAAACTCCGCTGAAAGCGTCGTCGCCATTCGCCTCACATTGGGGTAAGCTGTTAGCCTGTAACGGCCCCCAAACTCCAAGGAGACTTTCATGAGCGATTCCGCTGACTCTGGCTTCGGAAAATTTGTCCCCGGTTTTGATTTTTTGCAAAATCTGGCCAAGGGGGCCTCCACCAGCATCC
The DNA here is from genome assembly GCA_031430225.1 of Rhodoferax sp. GTDB lineage: Bacteria > Pseudomonadota > Gammaproteobacteria > Burkholderiales > Burkholderiaceae_C > JANYCG01. The sequence continues at coordinate 731 of JANPAZ010000160.1, forward strand.
CGCAAATGCCCAACCTGGCGAACTGGGTGGCGCCGTCGCTCAATGTGGAAGAGCTGGACAAGCGCATTGACGAGCTCAAAGCCGTGCATTTCTGGCTTGACCAGAATTCCAAGGCGCTGGGCGCCACCATCCAGGCGCTGGAGGTGCAAAAGATGACACTGGCCACGCTCAAGGGCATGAACTTCAACATTGGCGACGTGGCCAATGCGCTCAAACTCAAGGCAGCTGACTCGGTAGCGTCGGGCGTGAAAAGCGTGACTGAGAGAGCCGCCAGCACGGCCAAGACCATTTCTGACGTGGCCTCCAGCGTCACAGGCTCAGGTAAATCAGACAAATCCGCCAAGCCCGGTGCTGGGTTTGGTGGTCTGGTGGATCCCATGCAGTTGTGGGGTTCATTAACCCAGCAGTTTCAGCAGATTGCGGCCGGCGCCATGAAAGACGCCACGCGCAACACGGCTATGGACATGACCAAGAATATGGCGGCAGGCTTTGCCAAAGAAGCCGTCAAAGCCACCAAAAAAGCAGCGTCGAACGTGGCCAAGCCAAGGGCCACCGCCAAGAAGGCGACCCGCAAGACGGCCAGCCGCTAAAACCGCTGCGCCACGATTCGGGCCAGCCCATGAAACTGTTTCCTTATGGTCACGCCACGCACCCGCAGTGGCGTATGGCGGCCGGCCTGGTGCTGGCACAGCTGCGCGCGCAAATGGCGTTGCACGGCTATGCCAGTGCGCCCACGCTGGCGCTGCTTTACATCACTGACCACTACGCCGGTGCCGCCCAGGAAATTCTGGACCACCTGAGCGGCGAGCTTCCGGAAATTACGGATTGGACTGGCACCGTCGGCGTGGGCATTGCCTCCAACAATGTTGAGTATTTTGACGAGCCCGCGCTGGCCGTGATGCTGTGTGAATTGCCCAGCGATCAATACCGCGTGTTTTCGGGTGTTGCGCCACTGGGCCTTGGTTTTGACGCGCACTCTGCGCTCATTCATGCTGATGGCAATACGGCAGACCTCACCGAGTTGATCGAAGAAATGGCCTCACGAACCGGCTCGGGCTACCTGTTTGGCGGGCTGTCCAGCAGTCGCTCACAGTCTGTGCAATTTGCGGTGGGCGGCAACGGAAACATCCGCGGTCAGGGGGGGGCCAGCGGCGTGTTCAGTGGTGGGCTGAGTGGCGTTGCCTTTGGCGAGGGTGTCCGCCTGGTGTCGCGTGTCACGCAGGGCTGCCAGCCCGTGTCAAAGACCCGCACGGTGACTGCCGCAGAGAACAACGTGGCCACCGAACTGGACGGCGAGCCCGCTCTTGATGTGATGCTGAAGGATTTGGGTGTGACCCTGGAACAGCCCCAGGAAGCGCTGGCGGTTGTCCGGGCCACTTTGGTGGGACTTGTCAATCCAGCAGACGCGGGTGGGCGAAATGCGGTCAGCCGCACGGGTAACTTTGGTAGCGATGTGATCGTTCGCCACATCATTGGTCTGGATCCCGGACGTCGCGGGGTGGCCGTGTCTGACCATCTGGAAGCGGGCATGCAGCTCGCGTTCTGTCAGCGTAATGCACAAGCGGCGCGTACCGATCTGACGCGCATATGCGCCGAGATTCGGGAAGAGCTGGAGCCCGAAGAGCTGGCGGTGGAAACCGCGACCGCGCTCAGCCAGACGGAAGCCGAATCCGCGCCGCACCCTGCGCGCGGAATTGCAGGTGCCATCTACGTAAGCTGCTCCGGCCGGGGTGGACCCCATTTTGGCGGCCCGAGTGCAGAACTGCAGATTGTCCGGCGCGCTTTGGGTGATGTGCCGTTGGTGGGATTCTTTGCCGGCGGTGAAATCGCACGTCATCACCTGTATGGCTACACCGGGATATTGACCGTGTTCACTGGCCAGCAATGACGCTGCAGTGATTGCCCGATGATGAATGCCTGAGCCACTTGATAACTTGACCCAACCGCACGATGCGGCATCGGCGCTAGCACTTTATGCCAAGGTGCTATCAGCATCGACCCTGCAAGCTGCCGCCCACGCGCTGGTCAGCTCGCTGGCCTCTGAATACGGCTTCTCCCGGGTGACACTGGGTTTGCGTGAACATGGCGTGACCTCGCTCATTGCCAGTTCCAGCCAGGACGTGGCAAATGCCCAATCCCGACTATCCCAATGTATAGCCGGGGCCATGGACGAAGCCATGGAGCAGGGCGTTTCGTTGGTATGGCCAATCCCCGGGCCAGCGTCACTTCAGCTTGCGCAAGCGATCCTTGTCGAACACATGGCGCTGCAGCGTGAGGTAGGTGGCACGACGGCGACAATTCCCTTTGGACAAGGGGGAGAGGCCTATGGCGCAGTGTGTGTGGAGCGTCATGACGGCGCCCCACTCACAAGCCTTGAGTTGCATCAGGTCGGGCAAAGGCTGCTGCTGGCGGCACCCGCCTTGCGGTGGATGCAGTTTGGTGCCCAATCCTGGTTTCAGCGCGCTCGCCGTGACGTCAAGAGCAGCTGGCAGGCGTTGCGCCAACCCCGTCGGCGCACCACCCGGCGCTGGCTGTTGGGTGCCGCTGCTGTGGTGTGTTTTTTGGCCGTTGCGCCCCTTGAATACGAGGTTGCTGGCCGGGCGCGGATTGAGGGCGCTCAGCAGCGGGTGCTGTCGGCCCCGACGGATGGCTTTGTCAAGACGGCGCATGTGCGTCCGGGCGATCGTGTCAAGGCGGGCGCGGCGCTCGTCGACTTGATAGAGGAAGACCAGCGGCTCGAGCGCGAGCGCTGGAGCAGTCAGTTGGCCCAGCATGAAAATGCATTTGCCGCGGCCATGGCGAAGTCGGACCGGGTCGGCACCTCGACCAGTCTGGCGCGAGTTAGCGAAGCCCAGGCGCAATTGGCACTGATTGATGAGCAGTTGCTGCGCGGGCGCATGACGGCGCCTTTTGACGCACTGGTCATTCAGGGCGATCTGAGCCAGTCCATCGGGGCACCGGTGCGTCAGGGCGATGCACTTCTGACGCTGGCCACCACGGGCCAATTCCGGGTCATTGTCGACATCGACGAGATCGATATCGCGCGGGTGCGGGTGGGTCAGGCAGGCCGTCTGTCGCTGTCATCGTTGCCCTGGGACAGTCAGGACCTGGTTGTGGAGCGCATCACGCCATTGGCCAAAGCCGTGGAAGGGCGCAATATCTTTGAGGTTGAGGCCCGGCTTGCCGCCCCCGATGTTGAGCTGCGCCCCGGGTTGCTGGGGCGTGCAGAGCTGGTGGTCGGCCGCATGCCGCCTTTGTGGGCCTGGACTCGCCATGCGGTGGACCGAATCCGCCTGACGTGGTGGAACTGGCTGGGGTAGGGCGTGAGTAGCGTGCACAGCGCCCGGTGGTACCGGGTTGCAGATCTCAAACCCTGCCTGTCTAACCAGGTTCGGCTGCAACGCCAGAGTTTGCGTGGCGAGACCTGGTACGTGTTGTTCAATCCGGCGATGGGGCGCCATGTGCGTCTGAATTTGGCGGCGTATGAGATCGTCGGGCGACTCAACGGTGAGCGAACCGTGCAGCAAGTGTGGGATCGCTCGCTTCAGCATGGTCACGATGTCGCAACCCAGGATGAAGTGATTGACATTCTTGCGCAGTTGCGGGAAACGCAACTCATGCAGTTTGATCGGGCCGCGGACTTTGACGTGATGTTGCCTCATCTGGAACAGATGGTGCGCCCCAGAGGGCGCAGCAATCTGCTCGCATGGCGGGTGCCCCTGGGCAATCCCGCGTGGCTGCTCGACCGCCTGCAGCCGGTTCAAGCCATTCTTTTTTCGCGCATTGCGCTGGCGATCTGGCTCGCGCTTGCGGTGAGCCTGCTGGTACTGAGCGTGCAGCATGCGCCAAGGCTGTTCGCCTTTGGCCAGCTCTGGTTGGTAACCCCCCGATTTGCGGCGCTGGCCTTGTTTCTGTTCGTGCCCATCAAATTGATTCATGAGCTGGCGCATGGACTCGCTGTGCGCCGTTGGGGCGGCGAGGTTCGGGAGGCCGGCTTCACATTGATGCTGCTTGTTCCCGTGCCCTATGTGAACGCATCGGCAGCCTCCAGCTTTGGGCAGCGGCGACACCGCATCATGGTGGGCGCGGCGGGCATCATGGCTGAAGTGGTTCTGGCCGCGCTGGCACTGCCGCTGTGGCTTTGGCTCGGCGATGGCCTGCTGCGCGATGCCGCGTTTGCAACGCTCGTGATTTCTGGCGTGTCCACCGTGGTTTTCAACCTCAATCCGCTGCAGCGGCTGGACGGTTACTACATCTTGACCGATGCGTTGGAACTTCCCAACCTGGGGCCTCGCAGTCGCACGTGGTGGGTCAGTCTTCTTGGCCGGCGTGTGCTGCGCGTGCCCGGCTCGGAGGCCATGCCCGTGGCGAAGGGAGAGGCGCCGTGGCTGGCCGCCTATGCGCCGATGTCGTGGCTGTCCGGGGTCTTGATCGCACTGCTGAGCGTGCTGTGGTTGGGCCAAGTGTCGCTGGTGCTGGGTCTGGTTGCAGGGGGGCTCCTGTTCTGGCAAATGCTTTTAAGGCCCGTAGCGCGGCTGATGGCCCAGTTGAAGACTGCCGCGCTGACGCAGTCCGACACGGCGCAGCGCTGGCACAGGCTCCTGTTGGGCGCAGGGGCTGTCCTGGCGCTTGCATTGCTTGTGCCCGTGCCTCAAAGCATGTTGATTCAGGGGGTTGTATGGCCTCCAGACCAGGCCCAGTTGCGTGCCGATGAAAGTGGCCTCATCGAGACGGTACTGGCTCGGGACGGCGAAGTGGTCAAGGCGGGCGATGTCGTGCTGCAGTTGGCCAACCCGCAGCTGGAGTCCAGCCGTCTGCGTCAGGTCGCCCGGATTTCTGCGCTCGAAGCCAGGTTGATTGATGCCATGCCAGGCGATGTTCGATCTGCGCTAAACGATGGCCGCGCGGGTGATGCGAAGGCCGAGCTGGCCGCCGCGCAGGCTGCGCTGGCTCGCCTGGACGAGCGTGCCGCCGCGCTGGCGGTGGTGGCGCATACCGATGGGCGCGTGGCACTGCCAAAGGGCAGTGACTTGCCTGGGCAATTTGTTCGCCAAGGGAGCTTGATTGGCCAGGTGCTCACAGGGGCTCCGCTGACCGTGCGCGTGGCCGTTCCCGAGGCGCTGGCCGCCGATGTGCGCAATCTGAGCGGTGACGTGGGCGTTTGGCTGGCCGCGTCGCCCCGTACGGCGCACGCGGCGGCCTTGACGCGTGACAGCGGTGGGGCCGTGATGCAATTGCCGAGCGCCGCATTGAGCGCAAAGCATGGCGGTGAGATGCAAACGGATCCTCGGGACCCGGACGACATCAAGCTGCTCCAGCCCGTGGTCCTGATGGATGTGCGTCTGAATGCCGGGACCCAACGCGAGGGTGAACGCATGGGTGACAGGGCCTGGGTCCGCTTCGCGTCAGGCTGGTCGCCGCTCATTGTTCAGGTCGCGCGGGCGGCCAGACGTGCGGTGCTACGGCGTTTCAATCCGCAGTTTTGAATGGCGATCAACCATGCATGAACTGGCCCATGTATTGCCCACGCCGGGTCTGGTGTGGGGGGCTTTTCCGATGCGACTGCCTGACGACACTGCGCCCCCAGGCCGTCGGGTTCGTTGGGTCCGCACCTTGACCTACTGCCGTCAGATTGCGCATCAAGCACTGGACAGCGCACGGAATTTTGGTCAACTGGACGCAGCCCAACGGGCGTCAACCTTGAAAGCGCTGCGATGGTCGGTGCGCCAAACGGGCTTGCAACCCAAGGCGCTGGCACGTGCCCTTGGAGTCGCCTGTGTGTGTGCCTACGAAACGCTTGGGCTCAAGCCCCGGCCCACACAAGTGATGGCCGCGGTGGCGCTGCTGGACAACCGCATGGCAGAGATGGCCACGGGTGAGGGAAAGACCCTGGCCATCGCACTGGCAGCGGCGGTCGCAGCGCTGGCCGGGGTGCCAGTGCATGTCGTGACGGCCAATGACTATCTCGCCAAGCGGGATGCCGCCTATCTCGGCCCCTTCTTTGATGTGCTGGGTCTGAGCAATGAATCGCTGGCCCAGACATCGAGCGATGAGGATAAACGCCTGATTTACGGACGGGACGTGGTTTACACGACCGCCAAGACGCTTGCGTTCGATTTTCTGCGTGATGGCCACGCACTGCAGGGTGCTCAGGGGCCCGAGCGTCTGGCCGCTGAAATCGCCGGGCTGAACGGCCCCGTGCCTTTGATGCGCGGCCTGTGCATGGCGTTGCTGGACGAGGCCGACAGCATCCTCCTGGATGAGGCCGATGTCCCGTTGGTCTTGTCCCGCAGCGTGCCGCATGCCGCACGGCGCGCGTTCCTGTGGCAGGCGCTGGCTGTGGCGCGCCAACTCGAAGCGGGCAGGCATTTCACACTGCACCAGGTGGGCCGCGCCGTCACATTGACTGCAGCGGGCGAAGAGCGCATTGAGGCACTGGTAGGCGGGCTGGGCGGACCCTGGCGGCGGCCACGCTACCGTCGCGAGGCGATTGTCATTGCGCTGGCGGGGCTGCACGCCTTTCATCGCAATGAACAGTACCTTGTGCGCGACGATGCCATTGAGCTCCTGGACGAGGTGACGGGCCGTGTGGCGCCAGGGCGGGTCTGGTCACGTGGTCTGCACACCGTGGTGGCACTGAAGGAAGGGTTAACCCCGCCGCCGGAAACTGAAACCATCGGGCAGACCACATTTCAGCGGTTTTTTCAGCGCTATTGGCGGCTTTGTGGGATCAGCGGAACGCTGAAAGAGGCCGGCGCTGAACTCAGCTCGGTTTACGGTGCGCACGTGGTGACGATTCCGTTGCACCGGCCCTCACAGCTTCGGGCTGGCCCGGCGCGCCGATTCGCCAGCAAGGATGCCCTGTTTGAAGCAGCGGCTGAACGCATCGAGGCATTGCAACAGGCCGGTCGCCCTGTGCTGGTGGGTACCGACAGCGTGGCAGATTCCGAACGCCTCTCCCGGTTGCTGGGTGAACGGTGCGTGTCCCATCAGGTGCTCAATGCTCTCAATGACGCCGACGAGGCTGAGATCGTGGCGTTGGCCGGGCGAAGCGGCCAGGTGACCGTGGCGACGCGTATGGCGGGGCGCGGGACCGACATAACCCTTGACGATGCCGCGCTCAGCGCGGGGGGGCTGCACGTGCTGTCCTTGCAAAACAATGCGTCACGTCGCCTGGACCGCCAGCTGGCCGGCCGTGCTGCACGCCAGGGCGACCCGGGCAGTGCCGAGGCGTGGTCGTCGCGGGAAACTCCCAAAACAAGCTGGTGGACACAATGGCGGGAGGAGCGCAATGGCGCCATGCGCCGGCGTACCTTGCTCGAACAGGACCTGCACTGGGAGCGCAGACTGGCCTTCACGGGCCGATTCTGAATTGAAAAAACTGGGGAGTTTGTGCCATTTTTAGCGCGTGAAGGCCCGGCTTTCGGCTATTCTCCTTTAAAGGAACCAAATATGTCGTTACGTTGTGCCAGCTGCCTGCTTGCGCGTGATTTCCCGGTACGGGTCCTGGCTTCCAGATTCTTCAAGCGGTGTCCGTCGCCGTCTGCATTGCAGATTGTGACCGCCGGGCTTTTAATGTCTGCTGCAGTCCAGGCCGCGCCTCCACCCGCGCCGGTGGCAAAGCCCTTGGGTTGTCTGATCGAACCTGACCGGGTGGCCGACATCGGTTCTCAGGTGGTGGGGATTGTGGAGACACTGGATGTCAAGCGCGGAGACTCTGTTGCAAAGGGCCAATTGCTGGCGACCCTGCGTGCAGATGTCGAGCGTGCCAATGCCAGCGCCGCACAGACTCGTGCCTCGGTCGATGCCGAGGTGCTGGCCGCCAAGGCCGGCGTGGAGTTGGGTGAGCAGAAGCTTCGCCGGGCTGAAGCACTGCTGGCCCAGAACTTTGTGTCAGACCAAGCCGTGGAGCTGGCGCGCAATGAGCTTGAAGTCGCCCGCCAGAAGCTGAATCAGGTCCGCGCGCAGCAACGCATCTGGGCCGAAGAGCGTCGCGTTGCGGAGGCCCAGCTGGCCCTGAGAACCGTGCGCAGCCCGTTTGCGGGCGTGGTGGTCGAGCGGTTTGTGAATCCGGGCGAGCGTGTTGAAGACCGACCGCTGATGCGCCTGGCAGTGATTGACCCGTTGCGCGTGGAGTTGATGGTCCCGACCGCCCAGTTTGGCAGCCTTGCATTGGGCGACAAAGTGGCGATTCGCCCGGAGCTCGCGGGCGCGGGCGCCGTGGCAGCCACCGTGCGCCATGTAGACAAGGTGCTGGACGCGGCGAGCAACAGTTTCCGTGTGCAGCTCACGCTACCCAACCCCGGCTATCGCCTGCCCGCCGGCTTGCGCTGCAAGGCCGAACTGGCAGGAGGTGCGGCGGGATCCGCTGCTTCCAGCTCGACGTCCCTGCAGCTCAAGCTCGACTCGACGCTGACCTGGCCGCGCCCGGCCACGCCGCAACGTAGCCCGCTCTGACGCTGGCCCCGTGCATTAACTCCCGGCGATGCGAATGACCTCAGCCTGTTTACGTCCTGTGGCAGAGGTTCTGGAGGACCGCATTCTGCATTCCGCTGACATGCTGCCGGTCAGCCTGCTGACCACCCTGGGCAATACCATGCTGCAGCAGGTCGACCTGACAAGCCAGGCGAGCGCCCAGTTGGGCGCAGCAGAGACGCAGTTGCAAGTCATGTTGGTAGATGCGCGCGTCGTTGGCGGCCTGTCCGCGACGGTCACAACCGGTTGCGAAGTGGTCGTTGTGGGCGCGCAAGATGACGGCCTGGCGGCAGTCCATGCAGTGATGGGACGGCACCCCGGCATGGCTGCGCTGCACCTGGTGACCTATGGCGATCCGGAGGCCCCGCAGCTCGGGACCACAACGCTGGACCATGCCACGCTCATGACTCATGCGGCGGAGGTGGCCCAATGGGGTGACGCCTTGGCCGCCGGCGGCAAGCTCCTGCTGCATGCCGGTACCGGCGACTCTGGCGGCGGAGCAGCGCCCCCAAATAACTTGCAGGCTGATCTTGCCGCCTTGACCGGGCGGGCCGTGGAAATGGCCGCTGCCGCCGTCACGCCCGAAGCCGCTTCCTGCCTGCCAGTGACCGATCCCGCGGTTTTAGCGAAGCAACGTGACGGTCTGGGTCTCAATTTTGAAACCAATTTGGGCCAGGCGGCCGCTGGCATCGACTTCATCGCCCGCGGAAGTGGCTACAAGCTGACGCTGCAGGATGGAAACGCAACGATCTTGTTGAACGACAGCGCGGGTGCCTCAGCTTCGCTGCACATGGTGTTGCAAGACGCGGCGGCCAACGTGGCCGGCGTGGCGGAGGGCGACATCAGTTCCCGTACCAGTTACCTTGTCGGAGAAGCGTCCCAGTGGTTGCAAAACGTGCCCAGCCATGCGTCGGTCCTTTACGGCGGTGTGTATGACGGCATCGATGTGCGGTACTACGGAAACCAGCGCCAGCTTGAATATGATTTTGTGGTGGCGCCCGGTGCCGATATACGGCAGATCGCGCTGCGATTTGACGGTGCCCACGGTGTGGAGATCGACGCGCAAGGCGCTCTTCTCCTCACAGTCGCCGACGCCGCCGGTGCGCCGCACACGGTCCGCTTTGAGGCGCCCGTGAGTTACCAGTGGGGACCTGATGGACGCGAGTCGGTGGCCAGCCGCTACGTGCTCGGCAGCGACGGTACCGTGCACTTTGCCATGGGCACGTTCGACACAACGCGAGCGCTGGTGATCGACCCAACGCTGTCGTATGGAACCTACTTTGGCAATGCCAGCGCCCAGGATATTCGGGGCGTGGCGGTTGGTGGTGATGGCTCGGTGTACCTGGCGGGTAGCGACGCTGGCGATGCGGTGGTGGTGAAGTACACCGCTAACCTCGGCGCAGTGGTCTACACGACTTACATGGGCGCCCTGGGTATTGAGACCGCAAGAGGCATTGCTGTGGATGCTGCTGGCAGCGCCTATGTGTCGGGCACCACCAGCTCCGTTTTTTTCTTGGGCAATACAGTTCTGACGGGCTCAGATGCGTTTGCGGTCAAGCTCAGTGTTGACGGAAGTACAGTGGTGTATGCCAGCACCGTAAGCTCAGGATTCACCGATGAAGGCAATGGCATTGCGATAGACAGCGCCGGCCAGGCCTATCTGGTGTCGAGCCTTGGCACCGGGGCGGCGACCGACATCAACGTCACCCGGTTCAACGCCGCGGGGACGGCGACCTACAGTTTCACGGTGGCGGGCGACGGCACGGACACCGGGCGCGCCATCACCGTCAATGCCAGCGGCCAGGCCGCCATCACGGGCCAC